>NZ_JAEKEG010000053.1 GCF_016651255.1 Pseudomonas sp. TH10 | reverse complement strand
GCGTCACGGCCAGTCACACCACGGCCATGGGCTCCTACGACAATGCCTACTGCGCGAAACTGTTTCGTTTGCTCGGGCATTCCGGGATCAGCTTCGTCTCCTGCCCGACCGAAAGCATTCACCTGCAAGGACGCTTCGACAACTTCCCGAAACGCCGTGGCGTAACGCGCGTGAACGAGTTGCTCGAAGCCGGCATGAACGTGTGTTTCGGTCAGGATTCCATCGTCGACCCGTGGTATCCGCTGGGCAATGGCAACATCCTGCGGGTACTGGAGGCCGGGCTGCACATCTGTCACATGCTTGGCTACCGCAACTTGCAAAGCGCCCTGGACCTGGTCACCGACAACAGTGCTAAAGCGATGGCCCTGGGTGACCGCTACGGCCTGGAACGCGGGAGGCCGGCGAACCTGCTGATCCTGTCGGCAGACAGCGACTACGAGGTGATTCGCAGCCAGGGTTTGCCTTTGTATTCGGTGCGCAATGGCAAGGTGCTGATGAAACGGACGATGCCGCAAGTTGAGTTGTTTGGTCCGCGTTGAATGATGGGTTGACTGCAAACGCCTGTGCCAAGATGTGCCCCTGCCTGACCGAACCTCACAGGACAGTCGCTGTCCCTTGGGGACGCGACGTTTTAACCAAGGATTGCAATGAGTAACCTCAACACCCCCACCACCTTCATCCCCGGACGCCTGGAGCAAATGTCCACGCGGGTCGCTTTTTCATCGCCGGTTTTGGCATCGCCGCCTGGGCGCCCCTGGTGCCTTATGCCAAGGCCAGGGCCGGGCTGGATGAGGGCACGCTGGGGCTGCTGCTGTTATGCCTGGGGGTGGGCTCGATCCTGGCGATGCCAATGGCCGGTATCCTGGCCACGCGCTTCGGCTGTCGGCGAGTGGCGGTCGGCGGCACGTTGCTGATTTGTGCGGCGCTGCCATTGCTGGCAACGGTGACGTCGATACCGGCGCTGATCGCCGCCCTGTTCATGTTTGGCGCAGGCCTGGGCACGGTGGATTCGACGGTCAACCTGCAAGCGGTGATCGTCGAACGCGCCAGCGGCAAGACCATGATGTCGGGTTTCCATGGGTTGTTCAGTCTAGGCGGGATCGTCGGCGCAGCGGGGGTCAGTGCTCTGCTCGGCTTTGGCCTTACGCCGCTGATGGCGATGCTGGTGGTGGTGGTGATGCTGCTGATCGCGCTGTGCAAGGCGGCCTCACATGCTGCCTTACGGCAGCGAAAGCTCCGGTCCGGCGTTCGCCATTCCTCATGGCATCGTGCTGTTCATTGGCGGGATGTGCTTCATCGTGTTCCTCGCCGAGGGCGCGGCGCTGGACTGGAGCGCGGTGTTCCTGGCGCAGGAGCGCGGCATCGACACGGCCTATGCCGGGTTGGGTTACGCGGCGTTTGCCTTGACCATGACCGTGGGCCGCTTGACCGGTGACCGGATTGTCCGGCATCTGGGCGCCACCCGGGTGATTGTGTTTGGCGGGCTCACGGCGGCCGCGGGGTTGTTCCTGGCGACCTTTGCACCCAACTGGGAGTTTGCCCTGGTGGGGTATGCGCTGCTGGGCGCGGGTTGTTCGAATATTGTGCCGGTGCTTTACACCGCGGTCGGTAAGCAGACAGTGATGCCCGAGAGCGTCGCGGTGCCGGCTATCACTACCTTGGGTTACGCAGGGATCCTTGCGGGGCCGGCGGTGATCGGGTTTATCGCCCATGGCAGCAGTTTGAGCTTTGCGTTCGGGTTGATGGCGGTGTTGCTGGTGGCGGTGGCTATTGGCGGGAAGGTGTTGAAGGTTTGACTGCCGTATTCAGGTTTGGCTCCAGACCCGTTTCCGCCGGCGCTCATGGCTCCGCGCCTACTGCATCTGATGTTTCGAGCTGTCGTAGGAGCTGTCGTAGGAGCTGTCGAGTGAAACGAGGCTGCGATCTTTTGATCTTGCTTTGTGTGCATATCCATTGCTGCGGTAACGGCGGCTTATGGTTCCGCCCTTACGGCGGGTCACTTTCGAAGAGCGCGAAAGTAACCAAAGCGCTCTTGCCCCACCACTCGGCACCTCGCTCAGGCTCGGTGTGCCCTCACTCCGGCATTGCTCCGCGGGTCGCCGCGATGGGCCATCCCTGGCCCAGCGCGGCTAAACCGGCATCCTTGCCGGTTTCCCCGCTGCGCAATGCCTGCGTTCGGCCAGCGTGGTTTAACGGGGCGCCTGCGATCAAGAGCCTCGCCGTGGCGGCCTTCGGGCCGACCAAGGCATCAAGCCGGCGCGCTGCGCTTGTTTGTGCAAACATCCCGAATTGAAATGAACACCTGCGGGTGGTGATAACAGTGGGAGCAAAGCTTGCTTCGGACGGCGTTCCGACGATGGAGGTCAACGATAACGCCCAATCCTTGGCTAAACCCAACACATTAATTTGATCTTAAAACCCAACACTACCCTGCACAAAAAACGTCCGCGGCGCCCCCACATACATCCCCGCATTATTGTCGCTGGATCGGGTGAAGTACTGCTTGTCGAACACGTTCTTCACCCCCGCCCCCAGCTTCAGGTTCGACAGCGTCGCGCCAAAGTCATAGCCGCCACGCACGTTCCAGGTGACGTACCCCGGAATGTCGCCGTACTGACCATCCGCGGTGCCTTCGGTGATGTAATTGCCGCTGAAACTGCCATCGGCGTTCACTGCCGTGCCCGGGGAGCGCTGTTTTGACTGGGCGAACGCGTCCACGTTCCAGGTCCAGCGATCGACGTCGTAGCGCAGCCCGGCGGTGGCTACCTGACGCGAATAGAACGGCAAGTCGCGCCCCTTGAAGCCTGGAATTTCTCCTTCATACACCGCCCGGGTGTAGGTGAAGCCGGCGTTGGCCGTCAGGCCGTCGAGTCGTGGGTCCAGCGCGGCAAGGTCGTAATGCACCGAGGCTTCGAGGCCCTGGTGAGTGGTCGCACCGAGGTTGGTCCAGCCCGCGTCATTGCTGATGTACTGCAGTTCTTTATCGAAGTCGATGTAGAACAGCGTCACCTCACCGCCCCACACGTCATCGTTGTAGCGCGTACCGATCTCATAGGTCTTGGCTTTTTCCGGCTCCAGACCGTTGGCGGTCTGGTCACCCGAACCACCCTGACCGAGCTGGAAATACTGCAGGCTGCCGAACGAGGTTTCGTAGTTGGCGAACAGCTTCCACGCGTCCGACAGGTGATACATCACGCTCAGGGCCGGCAGCGGTTCGTTGCTCTCGATGCTGCGGTTTTTCTCCGGTACGCGCTTGCCGGCGGTGTCTAGCACGGCACGGTCATGCCAGTCGGTGCTGATGTGTTCGAAGCGAATGCCCGGCGTGATAGTCCAGTTGCCGACGTCGATCTTGTTGTCGACGTAGACCGAGTTGGCCTCGGTGCCGCCAGTACGATCCTGGAACACGTGGCCGTCGGACGTCTTGGTGACCACTGGCTCATTGTTGACCAGCGCCAGACGACTCGATTGTTCGTGCATCGCCTCTTTCAGATAGCGATAACCGACGCTGACTTCCTGACTGGTTGGGCCGACGTCGAACACCCGCGACACCCGTGGCTCGATGCCCAGCGTGTAATAGGAGCGCGGGTACGAGCTGAGGGTTTTCTGATCGCGGGCGGCAATGGTACTGCCACGGAAACTGTCGGTGTAGTAGGTCAGCACTTCAGCCTGAGTGCGTTCGTCGATCTGCCGAATCCACTTGAACGACACGTCTTTGCGGCGACCGCTGAAGTTGTCGTAGTCGCGCACCGAGTCGTAAGGTTTGTCGTCGTACTGTTTCTGCGTCAGGCCGCCGGGCATGTCGGCGCTGGCGTCGTAGTAGTGAAAATTGAGGCTGAAATCGTCCTGATCGGTCGGCGCCCAGTGGGTCTTGAGCAGCACGTCGTCGATGTCGTTGCCGTTGTTGCGCTCGCGGTAACCGTTGCCGTTGACGCCGGAATACAACAGCGCCACGCCCATGCCGTTGTCGGCGGTGCCGCCGAGGAATGCCGTGTCGATGTGTTTCCAGCCACCGTACCGGGTGGTTTCCAGCGTAGTGCCGATTTCACCGGTGGCTTTTTCCGGGATTGCGCGGGTGACGAAGTTGATCACGCCACCGACGTTCTGCGGCCCATAACGCACGGAACCGGCGCCGCGCACGACGTCGATGCTGTCAAGGTTGCCCGAGGAAATCGGTGCCATCGACAGTTGCGGCTGGCCGTACGGCGCGAACGCGGCGGGCACGCCGTCGATCAACACCGTGGAGCGTGGCGACAGCCGCGAGGTCAGGCCGCGCACGCCGACGTTCAGGGCAATGTCGCTGCCGCCGGTGCCGTTGGAATCCTGCACCTGCACACCCGGCACCCGCTTCAACACGTCGCCGACTGTCATTGCGCCTTGCTCGACCATTGCCTCGCGACGGATCACCGTGCGTGCGCCGGCGTGGTTCTGCACCACGGCTGCATCGGCATCGCCGAGCCAATTGCCGACCACCTTGATATCCGTCACGCCGAGCTCCAGCGGCCCTTCCTGGGCGGAAGTCGGTGTGGGGGTCAGGGTCACCGAGCCTGCATCGATCTGATAATCCAGGCCGCTGCCCTGCAGCAGCTGGCGCAAGGCCTCCTCGGGGAAAGGTTACCGTCCACGGCAGGTGCCTGTTTGCCGGCGACCAGCTCCGGGCTGAAAAAACCTGCAGCGAAGTCTGCTGGCCCAGCTGACTCAAGGCCTGCCCCAACGGCTGCGCGTCGATGTGGATGGCGTCGGCAGCAAATGCCTGGGGCAGCGCGCAGTTGGCGGCCAAGGCCAGGGCCAGCGGCAACCAGGGTGATTTTTTGTTATGGGCGATGGTTTTTTTCACGTCGAACGTAGTCCTGTGGATCGCAAGAGTGTGCGGCTGTTAATGCAAACCAGTTGCAGTTGAACAGGAAGACGATGAACTCGAGAAAAACCTGAATTTTATTTTGAAATTATTTCCTGACTGCCATCCGCGAGGGTACGAACGGCCACCGGCAGGATGCTCGGCAAGGCCTTCAACAGGGCATCAGTGTTGTCAGATTTGAACACGCTGGTCAGGCGTAGATTGGCCACTTTGTCGTTGGCGACCGTGATCGGCTTGTCACGATAACGGGAGGCTTCGGCGGCCACTTCGCTCAGGCTCGCGTTATTGAACACCAGCTTGCCGCTGCGCCAGGCGGTCAGCTGCGCTGCATCCACCGCATACGCTGCGGCGACCTTGCCCTGGAGATCGACACGGGTGCCCATGCCGGCGACGAGGTCGATGGATGGGCTATCGGCAACGTCCCGTCCCTGGACCTTGACGGTGCCCTGCTCGACCACTACGCGGGTTTCGCCGGCGTCGCGGCGCACATCAAAACGGGTGCCGGTCACCGTGACTCTGCCACGGCCCGACTCCACCACGAACGGACGATCGGCGTCGTGCTCGACGCTGAACATCGCCTCGCCTTCGGTCAGCTCGACGGCGCGACGGTGCTGCACAAAATGCACTTGAATGCGGCTGCGACTGTTGAGGTCGATCATCGAACCGTCCGGCAACGCCACTTGCCGACGCTCGCCCAGCGCCGTGGAAAACTCGCCAGTGTAGGTAGCCGGCTTATCCATCGTGGTGAACCAGCCCAGCCCCAGAGCCACGGCCAGCACGCTGGCGGCCACGGCATAACGCAGGATTGGCTGACGCGTGCTGCGCGCTGGCGGCACGTCACACAAGGCCTGCATACGCGCCGCCGGCAGCAGGTCCGCCGCCGACCACATCCCCTCAAGTACCTGGAATTCATAGTGGTGCTGCGGGTGCTCGGCCAACCAGGCTGCAAACTGCTGACGCTCCAGGACATCCACCACCGGCCCCTGCAAAACCACGAACCAGCGCGCCGCCTCATCGCGGACCGCCGTGGGTCCGCACGCGCAATCACGGGTATCCATCATGGAAGTTCCTGTTTGGCGGAGAATGGAAAGACGCGACCGATCATGATTGCAACCCATCCAGGCGATCGCGTAGATGCCGCAGCGTGCGGATCATATACTTTTCCACCATGTTCTTGGACAGTCCCAGGCGTTCGGCGATCTCGGCCTGGGTCAGACCTTCGATCTTCTGCCACACGAACACCTTGCGGCAATTGACCGGCAACTCGGCCAGCGCGCGCTCAATGGAATCGGCCAACTGGATCGCCTGCACGAAATGCTCCGGGTCGCCGCACGAGGACACACTGTGATCGATCGCCCCCGACTCCATGGCGCCTCGTCGATCCTCGCGACGATAGCCGTCCACTGCAATGTTGCGCGCTGTCTGGTGCAAATATGCACGAGGCTGCTCCACCGCCGCCGAATCCGACTCAAGCACTCGCACGAAGGTATCGTGGGCCAGATCCTCGGCCTGCTGACGATTTCTCAGGCGACGGGTCCAGGTGCCAACCAACTCTTCGTAATGCTCGAAAAAGCCGGGTCTGCGGGGCAGCTTAGGGGTCATTGCGGCGTGCTGTGGAGACGGGGCGTGAATAGTAATGCTTCGTATTAAGGCGAAGCAATGGATTCAAGGCAGTTACCCAAGGGCAACTTGCATGCCCTTGTGACGTAACAGTTGATTTAGGCACAAAGCCCAAGGATTCTGGCAGGCAAACAAAGAAAGCCCTTCGCTGGCTGTAGCAAAGTGCAGGTATGCCGGTCACCTGCTGTCCTCAAGGAATTCGCCCATGTTCACCGCCGTCAAATTACCGATAAAAAAGCCCCTGGCCCGACTCGCACTGTCCGTGGCATTTAGCGCATTGTGCCTGCCTGGCTGGATTCCAAAGGCCACCGCCCACGGCGGGCATGCCGAAATGGTGCCGTTGCAGGCGGGCCTTGAGGAGTTTGGCGCGACGGTGAAGTGGGACGACTATGCCAACGTCTTCGTGATTACCCGGGACGGGGTGTACCTCAAGGTCAAGCCGGACACCAAGGTGGCGATGCTCAACGGCAAGCGCATCGAGCTGACCGTGCCGGTGGTGTTCAAGGGCAACACGGCCTACATGTCCAAGGACTTCATCAACCAGGTGTTCCAGTCCGGCCTGGACAAGACGTTCGTGGTCGAGACCAGGCCCAACCCGCTAAACCCCCTGAGCGCCGATGAAATCGGTCGTGCGGTGGAGATCGTCAAGCAGTCGGTGCACTACAAGCCCGGCTTTCGTTTCACCGAAGTGTCCATCCACGAGCCGCCCAAGGATCAAACCTGGAACTTCGCCCTCACCGGCCAGGCCGTGAAGCAGCCGCGCCAGGCCAACATCGTGGTGCTCGATGGCAAGCACGTGATCGAAGCGTTGATCGATCTCGACAGTCGCATGCTCCTTTCCTGGCAACCGGTGGAAGGGGCCCACGGCATGGTGTTGCTGGATGACTTTGCCACCGTGCAGGCGGCCATCGAGGCCAGCCCCGAATACGCCCAGGCCCTGGCCAAACGCGGCATCGATGATGTGAAAAAAGTCGTGGCCACGCCCTTGACCGTCGGTTACTTCGACGGCAAGGACGGCCTGGCGCAGGACAAGCGCCTGCTGAAGATCGTCAGTTACCTCAACATCGGCGACGGCAACTACTGGAGCCACCCCATCGAGGGGCTGGTAGCGGTGGTCGACCTGGAACAGAAGAAGCTGATCAAGATCGAGGACGGCGGCGTGATCCCGGTGCCGATGAAGCCCACCCCTATGACGGGCGAGGACGGCCGGGGTAGCCGTCAAACCGCTGGAAATCACCGAGCCCGAGGGCAAGAACTACACCATCACCGGCAACAGCATTCACTGGCAGAATTGGGACTTTCACGTGCGCCTCGACTCACGGGTAGGCCCGATTCTGTCGACGGTCACCTACGACGACCAGGGTAAAAAACGCAAAGTCATGTATGAGGGCTCCCTGGGCGGCATGATCGTGCCCTACGGCGATCCCGATGGCGGCTGGTACTTCAAGGCTTACCTGGACTCCGGCGATTACGGCATGGGCACCCTGACCTCGCCGATCGCCCGGGGCAAGGACGCGCCGGCCAACGCCGTCCTGCTGGACGCCACGCTCGCCGATTACACCGGCAAGCCCACCACCGTGCCGCGCGCCATGGCGATCTTCGAGCGCTACGCCGGCCCGGAATACAAACACCAGGAAATGGGCCAACCCAACCTGAGCACCGAGCGCCGCGAACTGGTGGTGCGCTGGATCAGCACAGTGGGCAACTACGACTACATATTCGACTGGGTATTCCAGCAGAACGGCACGATCGGCATCGACGCCGGCGCCACCGGAATCGAGGCAGTGAAGGGCGTCAAGACCAGCACCATGCGCGATGCCACGGCCAAGGAAGACACCCGCTATGGCACGCTGCTGGACCACAATATCGTCGGCACGACCCACCAGCACATCTACAACTTCCGCCTCGACCTGGACGTGGATGGCGAGAACAACTCGCTGGTGGAAGTGAACCCGGTGGTGGCGTCAAACGACCGGGGTGGTCCGCGCACCAGCACCATGCAGACCGAACAGCAAGTGGTCGGTACCGAACAGCAGGCGGCACAGAAATTCGACCCCTCGACCGTTCGCCTGCTGAGCAACTTCAGCAAGGAAAACAAGGTGGGCAATCCGGTGTCCTACCAGTTGATCCCCTACGCCGGCGGCACTCATCCGGTGGCCAAGGGGGCCAATTTCGGCAAGGACGAATGGCTCTATCACCGCCTCAGTTTCATGGACAAGCAACTCTGGGTGACGCGTTACAGCCCGGATGAAAAATACCCTGAGGGCAAGTACCCCAACCGCTCGGACAAGGACTCGGGGCTGGGGCAGTTCACCCAGGACAATCAGGCCATCGACAACACCGACAACGTGGTCTGGCTGACCACCGGTACGACCCACATCGCCCGCGCAGAAGAGTGGCCGATCATGCCGACGGAGTGGGTACACGTGCTGCTCAAACCGTGGAATTTCTTTGATGAAACGCCGACGTTGAATCTCAACAAAAGATAAACGCAGATGGAGCCAGGCACAAAACAACCTGAGGGAGCGAGCCTGCTCGCGATGGCGGTGGGCCAGATACGATGATGTTTATTGACCAACCCATCGCGAACAGGCTCGCTCCCACAGGGGTCGCCTTTCAGGCATGTTGCTTGCGGTATTCACCGGGTGAAATGCCGAAGCGTGATTTGAATGCCGTTGAAAAATAACTTGAATCGCAGAACCCCCAGGAATACCCCAGCACCGACAATTTCTGCTCGGACCGCGACTGGCGCAAGGATTCAGCACACAAATCCAGACGCCGGTTTTTGATGTACCGAGCCACCACCAGCCCTTTCCTGGCAAACATCCGATACAACCCGCGAGTCGACATGCCGACCTCCCGCGCCAGCCATTCGGGGCACAGCTCCTCGCAGCGAATGTGCTGGTCGATAAAGCTCAGGGTCCGGCGAAAGGCACGCTCGTGCACATCTGCGCAGTCGTCGGTGTGACTGATCGCCGGGCGCAGCAGGCTGACAATGGCCTCCAGCGTCGCTTCACTTTCCTGGCGGCTCAGGCATTTCTGCCGGGTCGCGTCGAGGATCAGGCGTCGGGACAACAGGGCAATCGGCGAACTTGCGGCGATCCGGTGACCGCAGCGCACCTGATTAAAACGCAAGGTCTGCTCGACCAACTGCGCCGGCAGGATCAACGACAACTGCCGGGAGTTCTCGCTGTAGGTAAAGTCGCTGGGACGCGAAGCATCGATCAGAGTGATGTCGCCGGCCGACAGCAACACCTTGTTATCGGCCTGGGCCATACCGGCAGTGCCATCGAGCTGGAACACCGCAAAGTATTTTCCCCCTCCCCCGCCGCGACTTCCAGCGGAGTTCGATACAACCGCGCCTGGCACGCCTCGACAAAGCTGGCCTTCAGCGCACCGTCCTGATGCTCCTGGATCTGGCCGGCAAAGTCGCTGCCCAGGGGTTGCGCATTAAAGGCGCCGCAGATCTGGTTGATCTGCTGGATCCACTGGTCGAACCCGTCACGGCGCTGTGCAATAGAAGAAATCATGTGGGGCCTCACGCAGGCTTGTTTTTATTATCTACGCCAATCCACGCATCCTCCCTGACCGCCACGCTCCTGCCTCTGGTGAGCTATTTCAGCCCACCGAAGCGTCGATAGAAGCTTTCTCCGACGTCGGGCAACGGGCCATCAGCGGTTTCCAGCGCAGTGTTCAGCCATTCCTCGGCCTTGGCGTAGATCAATCGGTAAATGTTGCGGCACAGCTGGCGTGCAGCACGGCCTTCCCAATCCCCGGGGAGTAATTCGTCCGGCAGTTGAGGATCGCGCAGCAGCAGTTTGCGGTACTCGTGAATAAGCAGGACGCGTGCCAGGAAGCAGTCGGCCGGCTGCAGGTTTTCCTGCTCGCGAAGCGCCTGCCAGAGCGGCCGGAACAGCTGGATGAACTCGCTGTAGTGGGTCGC
Organism: Pseudomonas sp. TH10; assembly: GCF_016651255.1. GTDB lineage: Bacteria > Pseudomonadota > Gammaproteobacteria > Pseudomonadales > Pseudomonadaceae > Aquipseudomonas. Next base: position 18,454 of record NZ_JAEKEG010000053.1, on the reverse strand, counting down.
CAGTTCTTCGATGTTCCAACTCTCGCGCACCTGCAGGCGCAGGGCTTTGGAGGCCAGCACATCCTGGGCCGTGGTCTCGAAAACGATGGTTTCTTCCTGGGCACCCAGGTCGAGCAAAGTCGCGTTCAGATCGCCGCGGTCACTGCGCGGGCAGGCCAGCACTGCCGGCGAGATCGCACCATAACCTTGCCACTCGAGCTCTTCGCGCACCTGTTTGCGCTTGTCCTGGGTCAGCTGGGTGAGCATCACCAGACTCCAGGAACCATCCCACGCCGGCACGGTTGAGCTGTAGACCCGCTTGAAAGCCTTGTCGAAACGCCGGCGGCCGGTGCCGGTCAAGCTGTAATAACTGCGCCGCCCGACCTTTTCGGCGGTCAACCAGCCTTCCTTGGTCAGGCGAAAAATCGAGGTGCGGATCAACCGCTCGTTAATGCCGATGGGTTCGAGCAATTGAATCAGGCTACCCAGCCAAACCGTTCCGCCATGCGGCTCGATGGCATCACCGTACAACGTGATGATCAGGGAGCTGGCGCGGATCGGCGTCTGTTCCTGGAAGCGGGTAATCAGATGGTTCAGGGGAATCAGGGACGACATGGGCGTACCGGGTTGAAAAAGAAAAGGAATATACCGAAAGCCAGCCTGTGAACCCAATTCCCTTGTTGTTCACAAAGTGCTGCTCTTTGGCCGCAGGCCGCTGTCGCTGATTCGCCGGCGCTCGGGCTCCGGTTGCGCCAGCGGCTCGCAAACCTGCATCTGCTCCAGGCAGCGCTTGGCCAGTTGCTGATATTCGCGGGTGCCGGCCTGCTTCCATGCCACCTCTTCATCGCTGAGTGCGCGTTTGATGCTGGCCGGCGCACCCATCACCAGGGACTGTTCCGGGCACTCGAATCCGGCTTTGACAAAGGCCGCCGCCGAAACAAAGGAACGCGGGCCGATCCGCGCGTTGTCCATCACCACCGCGTTCATGCCCACCAATGCATCGGCGCCGATCCGGCAACCGTGCAACACCGCGCCGTGGCCGATATGACCATTACGCTCGACCACCGTGTCGCTGTCCGGAAAACCATGCATCACGCAGGTGTCCTGCACATTGGCGCCCTCCTCCAGCACGATCCGGCCGAAGTCGCCCCTCAGGCTGGCCAAAGGTCCTACGTAGCAATGAGGACCAATGATCACATCACCGATCAACACCGCCGAGGGGTGCACATAAGCGGTGGGATCAACCACCGGGGTCAGGCCATCGAGGCTATAGCAGGTCATGGGACGTTCCTTGAAGCACGTGACAAAGCGTGATCGCAAAGCGATGCCTTTATGGAAGTATTTTGTATCACATCGTTTTTGTTAGCACAAAGACTAAAAAGCGTATCACTTGCCTCGCAGTGATCAATCGGCGGCGACCAGGGTCGCAGGATCAGCTTTAAACCCAATGATTACGAGAGTTCATAACCAGCTAAGCCCGAGAATCCGCTTTAACAGGAAAACCAAAGAATCTTTAATAAGACACGTTATTCTAATTTTACAGTTGCATTTGCGTATCACGTTGCAGGTATACTCCGGCAAAACCGGCCCACCGCGCCGATCCAATAATGAGCCGGCGTCACCGCCGAGCGTGCACCGTGAGGGCATCCGCCATGCCTCTAACCCTTGCTGTCGAGTTCATCGAGCCGGGTGTCCGCCTGATTACCTTGCAGCGCCCGCAAGCGCTGAATGCCCTGACCACCCAATTGCTGGGCGAACTGGCGGACGAACTGCAGGCCGCACAGGCCGATGCCAACACCCGCGTGGTGGTTCTGACCGGCAGCCGCAAAGCCTTCGCCGCCGGCGCCGACATCAAGGAAATGGCCGAGCGCAATCTGGTCGGCATCCTGGATGACCCGCGCCAGGCGTCATGGCAGACCATCACCCGCTTCAACAAACCACTGATCGCTGCCGTCAACGGTTTTGCCCTTGGCGGCGGCTGTGAACTGGCGATGCACGCCGACATCATCATTGCCGGTGAAGACGCGAGGTTCGGCCAGCCGGAAATCAATCTGGGGATCATGCCCGGGGCCGGCGGCACTCAACGCCTGCTGCGTGCCGTGGGCAAATCCCTGGCAATGCAAATGGTCCTGACCGGCGAGGCGATCGACGCCCGCCAGGCGCAACGGGCCGGCCTGGTGAGTGAAGTGACTCAACCGGAATTCACCGTCGAGCGCGCCCTGCACATCGCCCGCAGCATCGCCACCAAGGCCCCGCTGGCTGTACGCCTGGCCAAGGAAGCACTGCTCAAGGCCATGGACACCGACCTGGCAAGCGGCCTGCGTTTCGAGCGCCACGCCTTCACCGTGCTGGCCGGCACTCGCGACCGTGATGAAGGCATCCAGGCCTTCCAGGAAAAGCGCACGCCGAGCTTTACCGGGCAGTAACCGGTCCATACCCGAATTCGAACCTCGCAGAGAGCCCCCATGACCATGAACTTCGAACACATTCTGTTTTCCATCGAGGCTGGTGTTGCCCTGCTCAGCCTCAATCGGCCAGACCAGCTCAACAGTTTCAATGCACAGATGCACGGCGAAGTGAAGGAAGCGCTCAAGCAGGTTCGCCAGAACACAGACGTGCGCGTACTGCTGCTGACCGGTGAAGGCCGCGGCTTCTGTGCCGGGCAGGATCTGAGCGACCGCAACGTCGCGCCAGGCAGCGCCGTGCCGGATCTGGGCGAGTCGATCGAGAGGTTCTACAACCCGCTGATCCGCCAACTGCGCGACCTGCCGCTGCCGGTGATCTGTGCGGTCAATGGCGTGGCGGCTGGCGCCGGCGCCAACATTCCCCTGGCCTGCGACCTGGTGATTGCCGCCCGTTCGGCGAGCTTCATCCAGGCCTTCTGCAAGATCGGCCTGATCCCCGATTCCGGAGGCACCTGGACCTTACCGCGCCTGGTGGGCATGGCTCGCGCAAAAGCGCTGGCCCTGCTGGGCAATCGCCTGAGTGCCGAACAGGCCGAGCAATGGGGGCTGATCTACCGGGTGGTGGACGATGGCGAACTGCGCAACGAAGCCCTGACCCTCGCCCGTCATCTGGCCACGCAGCCCACTTATGGGCTGGCGCTGATCAAACGCAGCCTGAATGCGAGCCTGAGCAACACCTTCGACGAGCAACTGGAGCTGGAAAAAGACCTGCAACGCCTGGCCGGGCGTAGCGAGGATTACCGTGAAGGCGTCGGCGCGTTCATGGAAAAACGCACCCCAAGTTTCAAGGGGCGCTGAGTCATGACAGCACTGAACATCAACGCGCAGATCGCCGTGATCGGCGCCGGAGCCATGGGCGCCGGGATTGCCCAGGTCGCGGCACAGGCCGGCCATCCGGTGCTGTTGCTGGACAATCGCCCGGGCGCCGCCGCGCAAGCCATCGCAGGAATTGACCGGCAACTGGGCAAACGTGTCGAGAAAGGCAAGCTGTCGGCCCAGGCGCGGGTGACAACTGTCGCTCGCCTGCAAGCGGTGGACAACATCGAGGCGCTGGCCGATTGCGCGCTGATCATCGAAGCCATCGTCGAGAACCTGGAGGTCAAGCGCGAGCTCTTTCGTCAGCTGGAAAGCCTCTGCGGCGAGCACTGCATCCTGGCCAGCAATACCTCGTCGCTGTCGATCACCAGCATTGCCGCGCAACTCGACCATCCGCAACGCATGCTCGGCCTGCACTTCTTCAATCCCGCGCCGGTGATGGCCCTGGTGGAAATCGTCTCTGGCCTGGCCAGCGATCCGGCGTTGGCCGCGTGCCTGTACGACACCGCAAAGTCCTGGGGCAAAAAACCGGTACACACCCGCTCGACGCCGGGCTTTATCGTCAACCGCGTGGCCCGGCCGTTCTACGCCGAAAACCTGCGTCTGCTGCAGGAAGGCGCAGCAGATGTCCCGACGCTGGACGCCTTGATGCGAGAGGCCGGCGGCTTTGCCATGGGAGCCTTTGAACTGACCGATCTGATTGGGCATGACGTCAACTATGCCGTGACCTGCTCGGTATTCGATGCCTATTACGGCGACACGCGCTTCCTGCCGTCGTTGATCCAGAAAGAGCTGGTGGATGCGGGACGCCTGGGACGCAAGAGCGGCCAGGGGTTCTACTCCTACGCCGATGGCATCACCCGTGCGCAGCCCACTGAAGTCAACAGCCGCGCCGTCGTTGACACCTGCGTGGTGGAAGGCGATCTGGGCGTCGCCAATGCGCTCCTTGCGCGGCTGCGCGAGCGCGGAGTTGAAGTCATACAGCGCGATGGCCATGGCGTGCTGCGGGTCGGTGACGCGGTGCTCGCCCTGAGCGACGGGCGCATGGCCTGCCAGCGCGCCCGGGAAGATGGCCTGGACAACCTGATTCTGCTCGATCTGGCGTTTGACTATGGCCAGGCCAGCCGGATCGCCATCAGCTGCGGCGCCGACATCGACCCTAACGCAATGCAACAAGGCATCGCCCTGCTGCAACGCGCGGGGTTCAGCGTCAGCCAGCTCAGCGACAGCCCGGCGCTGGCCGTGTTGCGCACCGTCGCCATGCTCGCCAATGAAGCGGCCGATGCCGTGCTGCAAGGCGTGGCTTGCGCCGCCGACGTCGACCTGGCCATGCGTGCCGGGGTCAATTATCCCCAGGGTCCACTGGCCTGGGCCGACACCATCGGCCTGGCGCACGTTCTCAGGGTCCTGGAAAACCTGCAAGCCGGATACGGCGAAGAACGCTATCGCCCCTCGCTGCTCCTGCGGCGTCGGGTTGCCGAAGGGAGAACCTTGCATGACTAACCACGAAGCGATGCACCTGGCCAGCAACTGCGCGCAAACCATGCTCCAGCGCGACGCCGCCAGCCAGGGCATGTGCATGCGCCTGCTGTCGGCCGCACCAGGCTGTGCCCGGGTCGGCATGAGCGTGCGCGCCGACATGATCCAGGGGCACGGCACCTGCCACGGCGGCTACCTGTTCGCCCTGGCCGATTCGGCATTTGCCTTTGCCTGCAACAGCTACAACGACGCCACGGTAGCCATCGGTTGCAGCATCGACTACATCGCCCCGGCGCACCTGGGCGACACGCTGACGGCCGATTGCATCGAGCAGAGCCGTTCCGGTCGCACCGGAAATTACGACGTACGCATTGAAAACCAACAGGGCCAGCTGATCGCGCTGTTCCATGGCAAATCCTACAAAGTGCGCGGCACGGTGCTCGCGCAGGAGAACCCGAATGAATGATGCCTTGATCATCGATGCGGTGCGCACCCCCATCGGCCGCTACGCAGGCGCCCTCAGCAGCGTGCGCGCCGACGACCTCGGCGCCGTGCCGCTGCGTGAACTGCTGCGCCGTCACCCGCAGGTCGACTGGGCAACGGTGGACGACGTGATCTATGGCTGCGCCAACCAGGCCGGCGAAGACAACCGTAACGTCGCGCGCATGTCGGCACTGCTGGCCGGGCTGCCGGTTAGCGTTCCGGGCACCACCCTCAACCGCCTGTGCGGCTCGGGGCTGGATGCGATCGGCACGGCGGCACGGGCGATTCGTTGCGGTGAGGCCGGACTGATGCTGGTGGGTGGCGTCGAATCGATGTCCCGCGCGCCACTGGTGATGGGCAAGGCCGAGCAAGCGTTCTCCCGGGATGCAAACCTCTACGACACCACCATCGGCTGGCGCTTCGTCAATCCGCTGATGGAAAAAACCTTTGGCATCGACTCGATGCCGCAGACTGCCGAAAACGTCGCCGAGCAGTTCAACATCTCCCGCGCGGACCAGGACGCTTTCGCCCTGCGCAGCCAGCAACGGGCAGGCGCAGCGCAGGCCAGCGGACGCCTGGCACGGGAAATCGTCGCCGTGCACATCCCCCAGCGTAAAGGCCCGGCGAAAGTCGTCGAACACGACGAGCATCCCCGTGGCGACACCACGCTTGAGCAACTGCAAAAACTCGGCACGCCCTTTCGCGTCGGCGGCAGCATCACCGCCGGTAACGCCTCGGGAGTCAACGACGGTGCCTGCGCCCTGCTGCTGGCAAGCCCCGAAGTCGCCAGGCGCCACGGCTTGAAAGCCCGCGGCCGGGTCGTCGCCATGGCCACTGCCGGCGTCGAGCCGCGCATCATGGGCATCGGCCCCGTACCGGCCACGCGCAAGGTGCTGGAACTGGCCAACCTCAGCCTGGCCGACATGGACGTAATCGAACTCAACGAAGCCTTTGCCGCACAAGGCCTGGCCGTGCTGCGCGAGCTCGGCCTGAGCGACAACGACCCGCGGGTCAACCCCAACGGTGGCGCGATCGCCCTCGGCCATCCACTGGGCATGAGCGGCGCGCGACTGGTCACCACCGCCTTGCACGAACTGGAAGAACGTCAAGGTCGCTACGCCCTGTGCACCATGTGCATCGGCGTGGGCCAGGGTATCGCGCTGATCATCGAGCGCCTGTCCGTCTAAAGAACCGCGATTCCCGGGGAGCCGAGAGGTATCCTTGGGGCATGCACTCAAAGCCCTGGCGTGACAGGGTGAAACACAAAAACAATTCGAGTGAAATCATGAACATGCCAATTGCCAACGCCGTGCTTGACCCACAGCTGGACCCTCTGGAAACCGCCAGCATCGACGAGCTCCGTCAGCACCAGCTGGATCGCCTGCGCTGGAGCCTGAACCACGCCTACAACAATGTGCCCCTGTACCGTCAACGCTTCGATGCACTGGGCGTGCACCCGGACAACATCAAGTCCCTCGAAGACCTGGCGAAGTTCCCCTTCACCACCAAGACCGACCTGCGCGACAACTACCCCTACGGCATGTTTGCCGTGCCGATGCACGACATCGTGCGCCTGCACGCATCCAGCGGCACCACCGGCAAACCGACCGTCGTTGGCTACACCCAAGGCGACATTGGCACCTGGGCCAATGTGGTGGCCCGCTCGATCCGCGCCGCCGGTGGCCGCCGCGGTGACAAGGTGCATATTTCCTATGGCTACGGCCTGTTCACCGGTGGCCTGGGCGCGCACTACGGGGCCGAGCGCCTGGGGTGCACGGTGATTCCGATGTCCGGTGGCCAGACCGAGAAACAGGTGCAACTGATCAAGGATTTCCAGCCGGACATCATCATGGTCACGCCTTCCTACATGCTCAACATCGCCGACGAGATCGAGCGCCAGGGCATCGACCCGCACAAACTGGCCCTGCGCCTGGGCATCTTCGGCGCAGAACCCTGGACCGGCGAACTGCGCAGCGCCATCGAGAATCGCCTGGGCATCACCGCGCTGGACATCTACGGCCTTTCGGAAATCATGGGGCCGGGTGTCGCCATGGAATGCGCAGAGACCAAGGACGGGCCTACGATCTGGGAAGACCACTTCTATCCGGAGATCATTGACCCGGTCACTGGCCAAGTGTTGCCGGACGGGCAGATGGGCGAGTTGGTGTTTACCTCATTAAGCAAGGAAGCCTTGCCGATGATCCGCTACCGCACCCGCGACCTGACGCGCTTGCTGCCGGGTACCGCGCGACCGATGCGGCGGATCGACAAAATCACCGGGCGCAGCGACGACATGCTGATCATTCGCGGGGTGAACGTGTTCCCGACGCAGATTGAGGAGCAAGTGCTGAAGATCAAACAGCTTTCGGAGTGTTATGAAATTCACCTGTATCGCCATGGCAACCTGGACAGCGTTGACGTGCACGTGGAGCTCAAGGCCGAGCATCAGAGTATGAGTGATGATCAGCAGAAGGCGGTCTGCGCCGAGTTGAGTCGGCATATCAAGACGTATATCGGGATCAGTTCGCGGATTGTTTTGCAGCCTCTGCATTCGATCAAGCGGTCTGGAGGGTAAGGCTTGTCATGTGATGGACAAGCGTCCCAAGGGATGACTGCTGCACCTCTTTTGGCCCCGCTTTGGCGGGGTTTTTTTGGGTTTTGATTGGGGACATATCCGTTTTTGGTGATGGCAGCTGCCGGTTCCGCTCTCACAGCGGATTACGTTGAAACGCGCAAAGTAATCCGCCGCAAGCGCGGAACCATAAGCAGCCGCTACCCCGGAAACGGATTTGCACCCCAAAGCGATACAAAAAAACAAACGACACGATATTTTATGTTTGATATTAATTTCTGTATCGCTTATAAAGTTCTCCATGCCATCAAACAGATTCACGGCGGGAGACCCCCATGTACGCACAGCTAGTAGAAACAGGCGTAAAGCGCATAAAAGACCTATCGGAAATGACCGAACAGGAACGCGCCTTCCAGGAAAAAATCGATTCTGAAATAAAGATCGAAGCCAAGAACTGGATGCCTGATGCCTATCGCCAGACCCTGATCCGGCAGATCTCCCAGCACGCGCACTCGGAAATCGTCGGCATGCTGCCCGAAGGCAACTGGGTCACTCGCGCGCCATCGCTCAAACGCAAACTGCAACTGATGGCCAAAATCCAGGATGAAGCCGGTCATGGCCTGTACCTCTACAGCGCCATGGAAACCCTGGGTGCAGACCGCGATGAAGAAATCGCCAAACTGCACAGCGGCAAGGCCAAGTACTCCAGCATCTTCAATTACCCAACCCTGAACTGGGCCGACATGGGCGCCGTGGGCTGGCTGGTGGATGGCGCCGCGATCGTCAACCAGGTGGTACTGCAGCGCACCTCTTATGGCCCCTACTCCCGGGCCATGGTGCGGATCTGCAAGGAAGAAAGTTTCCACCAGCGCCAGGGCTACGAGATCCTCCTGACCATGATGCGTCACGGCAACCAGGCGCAAAAGACATGGTCCAGGACGCCATCAACCGCCTGTGGTGGCCGTCATTGATGATGTTCGGCCCCAGCGACGAACACTCGCCCAACAGCGCCCAGTCCATGGCCTGGAAAATCAAGCGCCAGAGCAACGACGAACTGCGCCAGCGCTTCATCGACCAAACCATCCCGCAACTCGAACTGCTGGGCTGCACCTGCCCCGATCCGGACCTGAAGTGGAACGCAGAACGCGGTCACTACGACTTCGGCGATATCCAGTGGAGCGAGTTCTACGAAGTGCTAAAGGGCAACGGTCCGTGCAACCAGGAACGGGTCGCCACCCGGCGCAAGGCCATCGAAGAAGGTGCCTGGGTCCGCGAAGCCGCCGTTGCCCACGCCCGGAAAAAACACAACAGGAACGCCGCCTGATTCGGCACGTTTGATCTTGATCCTCGGCGGCTCCATGCCACCAACAGATCGCAGGCTGCGCCAGCTCCCACAGGAGCCGGTGCCCCATGTAGGAGCTGCCGAAGGCTGCGATCTGTTGATCTTCAGCCGCGCCAGCAAAACCGAACAGATGTGGAGTAACTGAAATGTCCGAATGGACCCTTTTCGAAGTCTTCGTGCGCAGCAAGCACGGCCTCAATCACAAGCATGTCGGCAGCGTGCATGCCGCCGACACCACCATGGCCATCGAGAACGCGCGCGAGTTGTATACCCGCCGCAGCGAAGGCGTGAGCCTGTGGGTAGTGCCTTCGGCGCTGATCACCGCCTCGTCTCCGGATGAAAAAGACCCGCTGTTCGACCCCTCGGACGACAAGGTCTATCGCCACGCCAGCTTCTACGAGTTGCCGGCCGAAGTCGGGCACATGTGAGGTCGACCATGAATTCCAAGACTGATCTGATCGAATACCTGCTGCGCCTGGGCGACAGCGCCCTGATCCAGGGCCAGCGCCTGTGCCAATGGTGCGGCAAGGCGCCCGCGCTGGAAGAAGAGCTGGCGCTGATGAACGTCGGCCTCGACCTCGTCGGCCAGGCCCGCAACTGGCTCGAATACGCCGCCGAACTGCTGGACGACGGTCGCGACGCCGATCACCTGGCGTTCCGCCGCGATGAGCGTGACTATCGCAACCTGCTGCTGGTGGAACAACCCAACGGCGATTATGCAGTGACCATCCTCAAGCAGTGTCCTCTACGACGCCTGGCACCTGCAAGTGCTCAGCGGCCTGATCCAGTCCACGGACGAGCGCATTACCGGGATCGCAGCCAAAGCGGTCAAGGAAGTCACCTATCACCTGCGCCGCTCCGGTGAGTGGGTCGAGCGCCTGGGTGACGGCACTGAGCAAAGCCACCAACGCATGCTCGCGGCGATCCCTGAGGTCTGGCGTTTCACCGTTGAATTGACCAGCGCCGATGACAGTGAACGGGCGTCTGTGCGAGGCCGGCATCACCCCAGACACGGCGCAAGTCGCTGCGGCGTGGCAAGCCAAAGTCAGCGAGATTTTCGCCAGCGCCACACTGCCAGTGCCCGCCGCACCGAGCTATTTCTACCTGGATGCACGCAAGGGCCTGCACACCGAACACCTGGGCATTTTACTGGCCGAGATGCAGTTCCTGCCCCGAGCGTACCCCGATGCAACCTGGTGAACTGATCGCCAGCGACCAGGGCGCACGGCCGGCACAACCGACCGACCTGGCCGCCGCGTGGGCAACCCTCGCGCAGGTCATGGACCCGGAAGTGCCGGTGGTCAGCGTGGTCGATCTGGGCATCGTGCGCGATCTCGACTGGCAGGCCGGCCATCTGCACGTGGTGGTCACACCGACCTACTCCAGGTTGCCCCGCCACCGAAGTGATCGAGAGCGACATCCGCGATGCGCTGGAACTGGCCGGTTTCCAAGGCGCCGCAACTGGAACGCAAATTGACCCCGGCCTGGACCACCGACTGGATCACCGACATTGGCCGCGATCGCTTGCGCGCCTACGGCATTGCACCGCCCGACGGCAGTACCAGCAAACGTAGCCTGCTCGGTGAGAGCCCGGTGATTGTCTGCCCGCAATGTGGCAGCGCGCACACCGAAGTGCTCAGCGAGTTTGGCTCCACTGCGTGCAAGGCGCTGTATCGCTGCGTCGATTGCCGGGAACCGTTCGACTATTTCAAGTGCATCTGAGCGGCGCTCGGCCGTCCCAGCTGGAGAATAAAAATGAGTAAATTTCACAGCCTGACCATCAAGGACGTGCGCACCGAGACCCGTGACGCGGTGTCCATCGCCTTCGAGATTCCACAACACCTGCAGGACAGTTTTCACTTCACCCAGGGCCAGCACCTGGTCATGCGCACTCAGATGGACGGCGAAGAAGTGCGCCGTTCCTACTCGATCTGCACCGGGGTGAATGACGGCGAACTGCGCATCGCGATCAAGCGCGTGGTCGGCGGGCGTTTCTCGGCGTTTGCCAATGAGCACTTGAAAGCCGGGCACAGCCTGGAAGTGATGCCGCCAGCCGGACACTTTCACGTCGAGCTCGACCCGACCCGCCACGGCCACTACCTCGCGGTGGCGGCGGGCAGCGGCATCACGCCGATCCTGTCGATCATCAAGACGACTCTGCAAACCGAACCATACAGCCACGTCACCTTGCTTTACGGCAACCGTTCCAGCTCCGGCGCGCTTTTTCGCGAACAGCTTGAAGACCTGAAAAACCGCTACTGCAGCGCCTCAACCTGATCTTCGTGTTCAGTCGCGAGCAGCAGGATGTCGACCTGTGCAACGGCCGGATCAACGCCGAGAAGTGCGAGCAACTGTTTTCCCGCTGGCTCGACGTCAAGGCCCTCGACGCAGCGTTCATTTGCGGCCCGCAGGAGATGACCGAAACCGTGCGCGACAGCCTCACAGCCAAAGGCATGCCGGCCGAGCGTATTCACTTCGAACTGTTTGCCGCCGCCGGCAGCCCGCAAAAACGCCAAGCCCGCGAGGCCGCTCGGCAGGTTGATGCCGCGGTCAGCCAGATCACCGTCATCAGCGACGGCCGCGCCCTGGCGTTTGACCTGCCGCGCAACACGCAAAGCATCCTTGATGCGGGCAACGCCCAGGGTGCCGAATTGCCTTATTCGTGCAAGGCCGGCGTGTGTTCGACCTGCAAATGCAGGGTGATCGAAGGCGAAGTGGACATGGACAGCAACCACGCCCTGGAAGATTACGAAGTGGCCGCCGGCTATGTGCTGTCGTGCCAGGCGTTTCCGGTGAGCGACAAAGTGGTGCTGGACTTCGACCAGCTCTAACCAACCCTGCAGGAGCGAGCTTGCCCGCGAAGAACCCGAGAGCAACGCGTTTATTCAGGAAGCACGCGTAATCGTTAACGACCATCGCGAGCAAGCTCGCCCCTACAGGGGGCACCTGTGACTTTGCTTCACCCACAACAAAAACAACAACAGAGAGCGCGCCATGACCCCCACAGACGTAGAACTCATCCGCCAACACCCCGATTTCATCCAGCTGGTCCGCCGTAAACAGAACCTCTACTGGTCACTGTCGCTGATCATGCTGGTGATCTATTTCGGCTTCGTCCTGCTGGTAGCGTTCTCCCCCAGCACCCTCGGCCAATCCTTGAGCGGCGGCGTGACCAGCGTGGGCATGCTGGTGGGTGTGGTGATCGTGTTACTGGCATTCGCACTGACCGGTTTCTACGTCTATCGCGCCAACAACGTGATCGATCCACTGAACGAAAAGCTGAAACAGGAGTGCGCCCGATGAGCCGCCTTTGCGGGTTACTGCTGCTTCCCCTGGCCTTTGTCGCGGACTTTGCCGCCGCGGCCGACGGCGCCTCCCGCCCACTGAACTGGAACGCCATCGGCATGTTCCTGGTGTTCGTCCTGTTCACCCTCGGCGTTACCCGCTGGGCGGCGTTGCGCACCCGGTCCGCCAGTGATTTCTACACGGCCGGCGGTGGCATGACCGGTTTCCAGAACGGCCTGGCGATTGCCGGCGACATGATCTCCGCAGCATCCTTCCTCGGCATCTCGGCGATGATGTTCCTCAACGGGTATGACGGTCTTCTGTACGCGCTGGGCGTGTTGGCAGGCTGGCCAATTATTCTGTTCCTGATTGCCGAACGCCTGCGCAACCTGGGCAAATACACTTTCGCCGACGTGGTCTCCTACCGACTGGAACAAACCCCTGTGCGCCTGACCTCGGCCTTCGGCACCCTGACCGTTGCGCTGATGTACCTGGTGGCGCAGATGGTCGGTGCCGGCAAGCTGATCGAGTTGCTGTTCGGCATCGATTACCTGTACGCGGTGATGCTGGTCGGCGTGTTGATGGTGTTCTACGTGACCTTCGGCGGCATGCTCGCCACCACCTGGGTACAGATCATCAAAGCGGTGATGCTGTTGTTCGGCACCACCTTCATGGCCTTCATGGTGCTCAAGCATTTCGGTTTCAGCACCGAAGCGATGTTCGCTGGCGCCACCGCCGTGCACGCCAAGGGCAACGCCATCATGGCCCCTGGCGGTTTGCTGTCGAACCCGATCGATGCGATATCGCTGGGGCTGGGCATGATGTTCGGCACGGCTGGCCTGCCGCATATCCTGATGCGCTTCTTCACCGTCAGCGATGCCAAGGAAGCGCGTAAAAGCGTGTTCTACGCCACCGGTTTCATCGGCTATTTCTATCTGCTGCTGATCATTGTCGGCTTCGGCGCGATTGTCATGGTCGGCACCGACCCGGCGTTCCGCGATGCCAGCGGCGCGATCATCGGCGGCGGCAACATGATCGCCGTGCACCTGGCGCAAGCTGTGGGCGGCAATCTGTTCCTCGGCTTCATCTCGGCCGTCGCCTTTGCCACCATCCTGGCCGTCGTCGCCGGTTTGGCGCTGTCCGGCGCCTCGGCGGTGTCCCACGACCTGTATGCCTGCGTGATGCGCAAGGGCCAGGCCACCGAGCAGCAGGAGATCCGCGTGTCGCGAATCGCCACGCTGTGCATCGGCGTGCTGGCGATCATCCTCGGCCTGTTGTTCGAATCGCAGAACATCGCCTTCCTCTCCGGCCTGGTGCTGGCCATCGCGGCTTCGGTGAATTTCCCGGTGCTGTTCCTCTCGATGTACTGGAAGGGCCTGACCACTCGCGGCGCAGTGACCGGTAGCCTGGCGGGCCTGATCTCGGCGATTGTCCTGTTGGTGCTGAGCCCGGCGGTGTGGGTCAACGTGCTGCATTACGAAAAGGCGCTGTTCCCTTATTCCAACCCGGCACTGTTCTCCATGAGCCTGGCTTTTTTAAGTGCCTGGGTGTTTTCCGTCACCGACAGCTCGCCCCGTGCCGCTCTTGAGCGTGGCCGTTATCTGGCGCAGTTCATCCGTTCGATGACCGGCATCGGTGCCTCCGGCGCCAGCAAGCACTAACCAACGACGATCCGATGGCAGGGAATAAAAATAATGAAGCCCGCACGCACCGCACCTTACGAATCACTGTTTTCGTTAGCCGCCGCATTAAGTCTGCCACTGCTCGCACCCTGCGCCATGGCCGACTTCATCGACGACAGCAAGGCCCGTATTGAAATGCGCAACCACTATATCAATCGCGATTTCCGTCAGGACAACGCGCCGCAGTCCAAGGCCGAGGAATGGGCCCAGGGCTTTACGGCGCGCGTCGAGTCGGGATTCACCGACGGCACATTCGGCTTCGGCCTCGACGCACTCGCGGAGCTTGGGCTGAAACTCGATTCCAGCGCTGATCGCCGGGGCACCGGGCTGTTGCCCTTCGGCCCGAACAGCCATGAACCGGCTGATGAGTTCAGCGAACTGGGGCTGACCGCAAAGCTGCGCGTGTCCAAAAGCGTTTTGAAGCTGGGCACTCTGCAGCCCATGCTGCCGGTGGTGACCTACAACGACACCCGGCTGCTGGGGTCGACCTTCGAGGGTGGCTTGCTGAGCAGCCAGGAGATCAGCGACCTGACGCTTAACGCCGGGCGCCTGACCCGGGCCAACCTGCGAGATTCCTCAAGCAATGATGATATCGGCTACGGTGCCGCCAGCAGTGATCACTTCGATTTTGCCGGCGGCACCTACGCCTTCAGCCCCCAACTGAACCTGAGCTACTACTACGGCAAGCTCGAGCAGATTTACCGCCAGCAGTTCGTCGGGCTGGTGCATACCCAGCCGCTGGGCAACGGTTTTAACCTGCGCAGCGACATTCGCTATTTCGACAGCCGGGGTGATGGCGCCGAGCGTGCCGGGCGCATCGACAACCGCAACTTCAACAGCATGTTCACCGTGGCCCATGGTGCCCACAAGGTCAGTGCAAGCTACCAGCAACTGTCCGGTGACAGCGCCTTTGCGTTCCTCAACGGCGGCGACCCCTACGTGGTCAACCTGGTGACTTACAACACCTACACCCGCGCCGACGAGGACTCCTGGCAGCTGCGCTACGACTACGACTTCGCCGCGCAAGGCATTCCCGGCCTGACGTTCATGACCCGTTATACCGACGGCAACCACGTCAAGGCCGGCAGCGTCGACAACGGTCGCGAGCGCGAACGCGATACCGACCTCAGTTACGTGATCCAGAGTGGCGTGTTCAAGAACGTCAGCCTGCGCTGGCGCAACGTCACCTTCCGCTCCGGCAATGGCTTGACCACCGACCTCGACGAAAACCGGCTGATCGTCGGTTACACCCTGACACTTTGGTAATCCCTCAATGGCACGGTCTCGGTCGCGCCCACACTTTTCACAACCTGGAGGAATCGTGATGCCTCACGCCCCTACCCTGCAAAGTTTCATCGCCGGTCGCTGGATCGGCCAACACGGTGCCCAGGTGCTGCGCAGCGCCATCGATGGCCATGAAATTGCCCGCACTCATGAGGAACGCCCGGACTTCGCCGAAGCCATTGAGCACGGTCGCCGCCAGGGCGTCAGCGGGTTGCTGGCGCTGGATTTCCAGCAGCGCGCCCAGCGGTTGAAGGCCCTGGCCTTGTACCTCAGCGAGCGCAAGGAACAGCTCTATGCCATCTCCCATCACAGCGGCGCCACCCGCGCCGACAGCTGGATCGATATCGAAGGTGGCAACAGCACGCTGTTCACCTACGCCAGCCTCGGCTCCCGGGAGTTACCGTCGGGCAACATCGTCCACGAAGGCCCGGCGCTGCAACTGAGCAAACTGGGCAGCTTCGCCGGCACGCACATCCTGGTCCGCGCGGCGGCCTGGCAGTACACATCAATGCGTTCAACTTCCCGATCTGGGGCATGCTGGAAAAGTTCGCCCCAAGCTTCCTGGCCGGCATGCCGTGCATCGTCAAACCAGCCAGCGCCACCAGCTACCTGACCGAAGCCGTGGTGCGCCTGATGGACGAGTCCGGCTTGCTCCCGGCCGGCAGCCTGCAACTGGTCATTGGCGGCACCGGTGACCTGCTCGACCGCCTGCAGGGCCAGGACGTGGTGACCTTCACCGGGTCGGCCGACACCGCCGCGAAGCTTCGGGTCAATCCGAACCTGATCCGCAACTCGGTGCCGTTCAATGCCGAGGCCGACTCGCTGAACTGCGCGATTCTGGCCCCTGATGTCACGCCGGATGATGAAGAGTTCGAACTGTTCATCAAGGAAGTCGCCCGGGAGATGACCACCAAGGCCGGGCAGAAATGCACCGCCATTCGCCGGGCGATCGTGCCGGCCACACACATCGATGCCGTGGCTACCCGCCTGCGCGAGCGCCTGCGCAAAGTCGTGGTCGGCGACCCGTCGGTGGAAGGTGTGCGCATGGGTGCGCTGGCTTCCCACGATCAGCACAAAGACGTCACCGAGCGTCTGGAAAGCCTGCTGCAAAGCAGTGACCTGCTCTTCGGGGCCAGTGATGGGTTTGAACCGCGCGGGCAAAACGTCAGCCAGGGTGCGTTTTTCGCTCCAACCCTGCTGCGGTCCCGTGATCCTCATGCAGAAGGTGGCGCTCACGATATAGAAGCCTTCGGCCCGGTCAGCACCCTGATGGCCTACGACGACCTGGACGAAGCCCTGGTGCTGGCGGCTCGCGGCAAGGGCAGCCTGGTCGCCAGCCTGATCACCAAGGACCCGAAAATTGCCGCCAAGGCTATTCACGTGGCAGCGGCCTGGCATGGTCGCCTGCTGGTGCTGGACCGCGAATCCGCGGCTGAATCCACCGGCCACGGCTCGCCGCTGCCGCAACTCAAGCACGGTGGTCCGGGCCGGGCTGGCGGCGGTGAAGAACTGGGTGGCCTGCGTGCCGTGAAGCACTACCTGCAACGCGCCGCCGTACAGGGTTCGCCGACCATGCTGGCGGCCGTTACCGGTGAGCACGTGCGAGGCGCCAAGGTGATCGAAACTGAAGTGCATCCATTCCGCCGGTTCTTCCAGGACCTGCAGATCGGCGAGTCGCTGCTGACTCATCGTCGCACTGTGACCGAAGCAGACCTGGTGAACTTCGGATGCCTGTCCGGCGATCACTTCTACATGCACTTCGACGACATCGCGGCCAAGGAGTCGCAATTCGGCAAACGTATTGCCCACGGTTACTTCGTGCTGTCGGCAGCGGCCGGCCTGTTCGTCTCCCCAGCACCGGGGCCGGTGCTGGCAAACTACGGGCTGGACACCTTGCGCTTTATCACCCCGGTGGGAATCGGTGACACGATCCAGGCGCGCCTGACCTGCAAACGCAAGATCGATCAGGGCAAGAAGAGCCCGCAGGGTATCCCGCAGGGGTGGTGGCCTGGGATGTGGAAGTGACCAACCAGCTGGGTGAGCTGGTGGCCAGCTATGACATTCTGACCTTGGTGGTTAAGCGCGAGGAGTGACGCAAAAGATCAAAAGATCGTAGCCTTCGGCAACTTCTACAGGGCGAACGCATTTCCATGCAGGAGCTGCCGAAGGCTGCGATCTCTTGAATTTCAATGCTGGCGCAGCCAATCGATAAACAACGCAAACAACTCCGACTGCGACCCCACTTCCAGCTTCAAGTACAGATTCTTGCGATGCATGCGCACTGTCTCCGGCGATATGCCAAGTTCGCTCGCCGTGGACTTCACCGAGTGCCCCCTGAGCACCATGTGCGCCACTTCGCGCTCGCGTTCGGTCAGCACGTTGCCGCCGAAATGCTCGAAGGCCCACTGCACGCGTTGCTTGAGATTGTCTCCTGCTGCAGCATCCTGCGGCCTCTGGACGGCCGTGATGCGCTGCATGCCACGCTGGCTGAACTCACTGATGAACTCACACACCAGCGGTTCGACCGCACGCAGCAAATTCAACTGCTCACCCCGCAGGCATTCGCCACCGAAACCCTGGAACAGGCTCACCGAAATCTTCGTGTCATTGCCGGTATCGACAATGTAATAACTGTCTTCCGAGCACCCCGCCTTCAGGTAATAGGTGCGGTAATACTCACTGTCGAAAAAGTCATCCGGCGCGATTTCCTCCAAGTGGTAGAAGCCCTGCGCCAGGCCTTGCTCCACTGCCAGGCAGAAAGGATCTAGCAAATACCCGCCGGAGAAATAGCGATCGAGAATCGACACCTGGTACTGCTGGGCGATGCCGCGCTGATACAACAGCTGAGGTGGCCGATCGCGGTGCTCCAGGCTGATCATCACCGACTCGATACCTACCAGATGCTCCAGGGCCGACGCCAGGTCAGCCAGTGCATCAGGTGCGTCCACATGCGCAAACGCCTCGCGCATTTGCCCGTGCCATTTGTGCAGGGCCCCGAAGGGCAATGCGATCAGCGTATCGTCGTCTGGTTTGCTCATGCCCCGCAGTCTAGCGGGTGAGCGGGTTC
>NZ_JAEKEG010000052.1 GCF_016651255.1 Pseudomonas sp. TH10 | reverse complement strand
GATGGGCGCAAATGCCAATGTTATTGATACCCCCCTGTGTAGAAGCGGCAGGCTGCGATCTTTGATCTTGCTTTACCAGGTCAAGATCAAAAGATCGCAGCCTTCGGTAGCTCCTACAGGGGATTTTGGTGTTAGTGGGTCAGGTGATAAACCGCATTCGCTAGGGCGATGTCTTCCAGGCCCAGGCCGATTGAACGGAAAAACACGTGACGGTCGTAATCGGGGCGCTGCACTTTTTCGCTGAGCAGATCCGCCAAATCGCCGATGATTGAATCCTTGCTCCAGCCATGCTGTTCACTGGCAATCAACATCTCACCCGCCGACCCCGGCGTGGTCAGACGATAGTCGCAGAATACCTGCATGTCGTTGAGGCTCTGCGGCGGTACTTCATGGGCGCGCGGGGCGTTGGTGCTGATCGAGGTGATCAGCGCCGGTTTGCTCAGGTCGCCGGGGTCGATCACCGGCCCGGCCGACGACGTGCAAAGCATGATCACGTCGGCCTCGGCGATGGCTGCGTCGCGACTGTCGGCAATCTTCAGGTTCGGTGCGATGGTTTTCAACAGCGCCTGAGTCTCGCGGTCTTCAGTAAGCGATGGCGAATACACGCTGATGCTCTGCCAGTCACGCAGCGATTTCACATAGTGCAGATGCGCTTGGGCAACCTTGCCGCTACCGATGATCGCCAGTCGGGTAGCGTTCAACGGAGCCAAGGCGTCGACCGCCACAGCGGTGGTCGCAGCAGTACGTGCGGTGGTCAGCTCACCGGCATCACAAAGCAGCAACGGCTGACCGGTCCGCGTCGACATCAACAACGTCCACGCCGTTACCAGCGGGCCTTGCTCGCGAACGATGTACGGTGAGGTCTTCACCCCATACACACCGTCTTCAGCCAGTACTCCCAGATAATTGATGAAGTCGCCTGCACCCTGCGGGAACTCCACCAGTTGTTGCGCCGGTTGCACGGCGTGTCCGGCGGCCAGGTCGCGGAACAGCTTGCGCAGGATCTGCGGCACGTCGATGCGCGCCAGTAGCTCACGGGCCTGAAGTTGGTCGATCACGTAGGGCGTACTGGACATGTCAGGCTCCGGAGTCTGTATTTAAACTAATTTGTCCATTATGGACATTTAGTTATCTCCCGCAAGCACCTGATGAAACGCCGGGCGAAAAAAAAGCGCAGTCCGTTGCCGGCTGCGCTTTTCTTTTAAACGTCGCTTACTGCGGACGCTTGCGCTCGACCGCGCGCAACAGATGCGTTGGCGGTGTTTCACAGCTGATCTTGCGACCGAGTTTTTCTTCGATGGACGGCAACTGGTAGGAGTCGTCTTCACCGGCGAAGCTGATCGACACGCCATCGGCGCCAGCGCGACCGGTACGGCCGATGCGGTGCACGTAGTCGTCGGGGACTTCCGGCAAGGTGAAGTTGATCACATGGCTGATGCCGTCGATGTGGATCCCGCGACCGGCAACATCGGTGGCCACCAGCACGCGAATCTTGCCTTCGCGGAAACCTTCCAGGGTCTTGATGCGTTTGTGTTGCGGCACGTCGCCAGACAACTGCGCAGCATTCACACCGTCGCGTACCAGACGTTCTTCGATGCGGCGGACTTCGTCCTTGCGGTTGGCGAAGACCATCACCCGTTCCCAGCCATTATCGTTGACCAGGTTGTAGAGCAGTTTGTACTTGTCGGCACCGGCCACTGCGTAGATGTGCTGCTCGACGTTTTCGCTGGCCACGTTGGTGACTTCGATTTCGACGATGGACGGGTCTGTCGTCCACTGCTTGGCGAGGTTCATTACGTCTTCGGTGAAGGTCGCGGAGAACAGCAGGGTCTGGCGTTCGCTTTTCGGTGGGGTCTGACGAATGATCTGGCGGACTTGTGGGATGAAGCCCATGTCGAGCATGCGGTCGGCTTCGTCCAGGACCATGACTTCGACCATGTCCAGGTGCACGTCGCCGCGCTGGTTGAAGTCCAGCAGACGGCCAGGCGTGGCCACGAGGATGTCGCAGTGACGGGCTTCGAGATGCTTGAGCTGCTTGTCGAAGTCCATGCCGCCGACGAACGTCATGACATTGAGGCCGGTGTACTTGGTCAGGTCAGCGGCGTCCTTGGCAATCTGCACCACCAGTTCCCGGGTTGGCGCGATGATCAACGCCCGTGGCTCGCCCATGTAGCGCTCTTTTGGCGGCGGGGTCTGCAGCAGTTGGGTGATGATCGAGATCAGGAACGCGGCGGTTTTGCCGGTACCGGTCTGCGCGCGGCCAATGGCGTCTTTGCCGGCGAGGGTGAAGCCCAGCACCTGCGCCTGAATCGGCGTGCAATAAGGAAAGCCCAGATCCTGGATGGCGTGCATCAGTTCTGGAGAGAGCTTGAAATCGTGGAAGCGGGTTTTGCCTTCTTGTGGCTCGACAACGAAATCTTCGAGTTTCCACGGAATGACCGGTGCCTTTGGCTTCGGTTCGCGACGCGGTTTGGCAGGCTTGGGGGCTTCGCTGCGCGGCGGCTCGTCGGCTGTTACCTCGACAGTAGGGGCAGCCGGGGGGCATCGGCTCGTGCTTGGGTACCGCTGCGGTGGCGGTCCGGCCAGACTGATTACCGTCGGCGCGGTGGCTGGGTGAGTGAGACGGAGCGCTGGAGGCTGGCGCGAGCTGCTCAGCCTCGCTTTTACCGAACATTTTCTTGAGTGCTTCGAGCACGGTCATCTCATCAATTGGTTAAGGAATGTACGCCGGCCAGTGTAATGCAAGAAACGGGCGCGGCGTAGTGTGATGATCAAAGGGCAGGAATTGATCGGAAAATCAGCGCAGGCGTTCGCTCAACCACACGCCGATATCGCGAATTTCTTCGGGTAACACTTCGTGCTCCATTGGGTATTCCTGCCATGTCACGGTGACACCATGGTGCTTTAAATACTCGTAGGCGCTGCGCCCCATCGAGTTTTGCACAACGTTGTCGAACTGACCGTGCAACGACAGCACCGGAATGCGTTGCTGGCTGGCGGACAATTGCAGTTCATCGCTGAATGTTGGCGCATACGTCGACAGCGCCAGTACGCCCCCCAGCGGCCCCTGCCATTTCAGAAACGCGGTGTGCAACACCACGGCGCCACCCTGGGAAAAACCGGCGAGGAAAATTCGCGAAGCGTCTATTCCGCTGGCGCGCTCGTTTTCGATCAATTCGATGATGCGATCGGCGGACGCTTCCAGCTCGTCACGGTCGATTGCCCGGGCCGGGCTCATGGCCTTGATGTCGTACCAGCTCGGCATGGCATATCCGCCATTTATCGTCACCGGACGGGTCGGTGCCTGCGGCAACACGAAGCGCGTGCTGAGCAGGCTTTCCTGCAACGCCTCGGCCACCGGCAGGAAGTCGTAACGGTCGGCGCCGAGGCCGTGCAGCCAGATCACGCAGGCATCTGCGGGCTTAACAGGCTGAAGAATCAAGGGCTCGGTCATGGCTGCTCCAAAAATGTGCGGGCGCTCTCATTAAGTGCGTGATTCGAGTGCGCGTCGGGTTGATCCGTTAAGAAGATGTCGCAAGGGTACAAGTTTTGCTATTGACCTGTCGCTCAAACGCTTCAGCTGCAGGTGTGGTACGGGCTTTGCTATGGGAAAACCCGAGCAATCAATCCTTCGCCTGGCGGTAACACTATCAGTGTACGACTCGCGACGGGATAGCAACGAATCCGGTGATGGATGTTCGCCAATGGCCGCTACGGGCTTAGCGAATGTGAAAGGGCTACAGCCCGTTCGGCCGATTTGGTGAGAAGTGAGTTGTCCATGATGTGGATTTTCTCCTACTAGACTCATAGCGAAGGTCTTACGTCGGTTGACCCTAAAAAAAGCCAACACGGGTCAACAACGCCTCAAAAGGGTGCGGCTGGACTCAAGCTCCGACACAACAAGAGCAAAACTGGAGGTTTGAATGAAGATGTTGAAATCCACCCTGGCCGTCGTGACTGCAGCAACAGTTCTCGGCGTCAGCGGGTTCGCTCAGGCGGGTGCAACCCTGGATGCCGTGCAGAAGAAAGGTTTCGTGCAATGTGGCGTGAGCGACGGTCTGCCGGGCTTCTCGGTACCGGACGCGACCGGCAAGATCCTCGGGATCGACGCTGACGTCTGCCGCGCTGTGGCTGCTGCTGTTTTCGGCGACGCGACCAAGGTCAAATTCAGCCAGTTGAACGCCAAGGAGCGTTTCACCGCGCTGCAATCCGGCGAGATCGACATCCTGTCGCGCAACACCACCATGACCAGCTCCCGTGACGCGGGCATGGGCCTGAAATTCCCGGGCTTCATCACTTACTACGACGGCGTGGGCTTCCTGGCCAACAACAAGCTGGGCGTGAAAAGTGCCAAGGAACTGGACGGCGCGACCATCTGTATTCAGGCCGGTACCACCACCGAGCTGAACGTGTCCGACTACTTCCGCGCCAACGGCCTGAAGTACACCCCGATCACTTTCGACACCTCCGATGAAAGCGCCAAGTCGCTCGAATCCGGTCGTTGCGACGTACTGACTTCCGACAAATCCCAGCTTTTCGCGCAGCGCAGCAAACTGGCTTCGCCGAAAGACTACGTGGTATTGCCGGAAACCATTTCCAAAGAACCTCTGGGCCCGGTCGTGCGTAATGGCGACGACGAGTGGCTGGCCATCGTGCGTTGGGTCGGCTACGCGCTGCTCAACGCGGAAGAGGCCGGTGTCACTTCGAAAAACGTGCTGGAAGAAGCCAAATCCACCAAGAACCCGGACGTTGCTCGTCTGCTCGGTGGCGACGGTGAATATGGCAAGGATCTGAAACTGCCGAAGGACTGGGTGGTAAAAATTGTTTCCCAGGTAGGTAACTACGGCGAAATCTTCGAGAAAAACCTCGGCAAGAGCACTCCGCTGGAAATCGACCGTGGCCTGAACGCCCTGTGGAACAACGGCGGCATTCAGTACGCACCACCAGTGCGCTAATGGTTCTATCACCCGGCGGGCCAACCGCCGGGTGATGTTCTGTTCCATTTCTTGCGGGGCACTTCATGCAAAATTCAATCGGCGCACCTAAGCAGAGGTTCAGCCTCAGCGATCCACGAGTGCGTGCGTGGCTGTTTCAGATCATCACCGTTGTGGCGGTGGTCGCGATGGGTTGGTATCTGTTCGATAACACCCAGACCAACCTGCAACACCGGGGCATTACATCCGGCTTCGGCTTTCTGGAGCGCAGTGCCGGTTTCGGCATCGCTCAACACCTGATCGACTACACCGAATCGGACAGCTATGCCCGGGTGTTCGTCATCGGCCTGCTCAACACCTTGCTGGTGACGGTTATCGGTGTGGTTCTGGCAACACTGCTGGGTTTCATCATCGGTGTGGCACGGCTGTCGCCGAACTGGATCATCAGCAAACTGGCGACTGTGTATGTGGAAGTGTTCCGCAACATTCCGCCGCTGCTGCAAATCCTCTTTTGGTACTTCGCGGTATTCCTGACCATGCCGGGACCGCGTGCCAGTCATAACTTCGGTGACACTTTCTTCGTCAGCAGCCGTGGCCTGAACATGCCGGCCGCACAGGCAGCTGACGGTTTCTGGGCGTTCGTGATCAGCGTCCTGGTGGCCATCGTCGGCATCGTGCTGATGTGCCGCTGGGCCAACAAGCGCTTCGAAGCAACCGGCGTACCGTTTCACAAGTTCTGGGTAGGCCTGGCCATCCTGGTGGTGATTCCGACACTGTGCGCGCTGATCTTCGGTGCCCCGTTGCACTGGGAAATGCCTCAGCTCAAAGGCTTCAACTTCGTTGGCGGCTGGGTGCTGATCCCGGAACTGCTGGCGCTGACGCTGGCCCTGACCGTGTACACCGCGGCGTTCATCGCCGAGATCGTGCGTTCGGGGATCAAGTCGGTCAGCCATGGCCAGACCGAAGCGGCGCGTTCGCTCGGCCTGCGCAACGGCCCGACCCTGCGCAAAGTGATCATCCCGCAAGCCCTGCGCGTGATCATTCCGCCACTGACCAGCCAATACCTGAACCTTGCGAAGAACTCGTCGCTGGCGGCGGGTATCGGTTACCCGGAAATGGTTTCCTTGTTTGCCGGCACGGTGCTGAACCAGACCGGACAGGCGATCGAGGTGATTGCCATCACCATGAGCGTGTACCTGGCGATCAGTATCAGCATTTCCCTGCTGATGAACTGGTACAACAAGCGCATTGCGCTGATCGAGCGGTGAGGAAACGCGCATGAGTACTCATATCTTCAAACCTGACATGCCGCCACCGGACCGCAGTATCGGTGTGGTGGCGTGGATGCGCGCCAACATGTTCTCCAGCTGGCTCAACACCCTGCTGACGCTGTTTGCGTTCTACCTGATCTACCTCGTGGTTCCTCCGATCCTCAGTTGGGCAATCATCGATGCCAACTGGGTCGGCACCACCCGCGCCGACTGCACCAAGGACGGCGCTTGCTGGGTGTTCATTCAACAGCGTTTCGGCCAGTTCATGTACGGCTATTACCCGCCGGAGCTGCGCTGGCGCGTCGACCTGACCGTGTGGCTGGCGGTCCTCGGCGCGGCACCATTGTTCATCTCGCGTGTGCCGCATAAAGCGATCTACGGGCTGAGCTTCCTGGTGCTGTACCCGATCATTGCGTTCATCCTGCTGCACGGCGGTTTCGGCCTGACCAACGTCGCGACCAGCCAATGGGGCGGCCTGATGCTGACCCTGGTGATCGCTACCGTCGGTATCGCTGGTGCCTTGCCGCTGGGCATTGTGCTGGCGCTGGGGCGGCGCTCGAACATGCCGGCGATCCGCGTGGTCTGTGTGACCTTCATCGAATTCTGGCGCGGCGTGCCGTTGATCACGGTGTTGTTCATGTCCTCGGTAATGCTGCCGTTGTTCCTGCCCGAAGGCATGAACTTCGACAAGCTGCTGCGGGCCCTGATCGGCGTGATCCTGTTCCAGTCGGCCTATGTGGCCGAGGTGGTGCGCGGTGGCCTGCAGGCGATTCCCAAAGGTCAGTACGAAGCAGCCGCCGCAATGGGCCTTGGCTACTGGCGTTCGATGGGCCTGGTGATCCTGCCACAAGCCTTGAAACTGGTGATCCCGGGCATCGTCAACACCTTCATTGCGCTGTTCAAGGACACCAGTCTTGTGATCATCATCGGCCTGTTCGACCTGCTCAACAGCGTCAAGCAAGCCGCTGCCGATCCGAAATGGCTGGGCATGGCCACCGAAGGCTACGTGTTCGCCGCCCTGGTGTTCTGGATTTTCTGTTTTGGTATGTCGCGCTATTCCATGCATCTGGAACGCAAGCTCGACACTGGCCACAAGCGTTAGGAGTTCTCTGTAAATGAGCGAAGCAAGCAAAAAGCCAGTGAGCCCTGAAGGCATTATTCAGATGCAGGGCGTCAACAAGTGGTACGGCCAGTTCCACGTGCTGAAAGACATCAATCTCAACGTCAAACAGGGCGAGCGTATCGTTCTGTGCGGCCCGTCGGGTTCCGGCAAGTCGACCACGATTCGCTGCCTCAATCGTCTGGAAGAACACCAGCAGGGCCGCATCGTCGTCGACGGCGTGGAACTGACCAACGACCTCAAGCAGATCGAAGCGATCCGCCGCGAAGTCGGCATGGTGTTCCAGCATTTCAACCTGTTCCCGCACCTGACCATTTTGCAGAACTGCACCCTGGCGCCGATGTGGGTACGCAAGATGCCCAAGCGCAAGGCCGAGGAAATCGCCATGCACTACCTGGAACGCGTACGCATTCCGGAGCAGGCGCATAAATTCCCGGGGCAACTGTCCGGCGGTCAACAGCAGCGCGTGGCGATTGCCCGTGCCCTGTGCATGAAGCCGAAAATCATGTTGTTCGACGAACCGACTTCGGCGCTCGACCCGGAGATGGTGAAGGAAGTGCTCGACACCATGATCGGCCTGGCCGAAGACGGCATGACCATGCTTTGCGTGACCCACGAAATGGGCTTCGCCCGTACCGTGGCCAACCGCGTGATCTTCATGGACAAAGGCGAAATCGTTGAGCAGGCGGCGCCGAATGACTTCTTCGATAACCCGCAGAATGAGCGCACCAAGCTGTTCCTGAGCCAGATCCTGCATTGATCGTTTTCAGGCGCTGAAGTAAACCCGGACCTTGTTCCGGGTTTTTTCGCCTGCCATTTAGCGCCGTGACGCGATCCTGTAGGAGCTGCCGCAGGCTGCGATCCTTTGATCCTGGCGTCGTTAAATTCATCCAGATCTGTCAAAAACAAAATCAAAAGATCGCAGCCTGCGGCAGCTCCTACGGTGGGTGTTGTGTTGATCTTTATCAGATAGCTGACTAAGATGTCAGGTAATTCATCCTATGATTGGATGACAGGGCGAATCCCATGTCTGAAATTTCTCCGTTAGTTAAACGATCCCTGGTCGATCAGGCCCTGGAGCAATTGCGCCTACGTATCACCGAAGGCGTCTGGACCGTGGGCCAGCGTCTGCCGACTGAGCCGGAGTTGTGCGCAGAGTTGGGCATCAGCCGCAACACCGTGCGCGAAGCCATGCGCGTGCTGGCTTTTTCCGGGTTGATCGAGATCCGCCAGGGCGACGGCAGTTACCTGCGCGCGCTGGTCGATCCGCTCGATACGCTCAAAGCGCTGTCGCGCTGCTCGCTGGAGCAGGCCCGAGAAACCCGGCACATCCTTGAAGTCGAAGCCATCGGCCTGGCGGCGTTGCGTCGTACTGACGAGGACCTTGCCGCATTACGTGAGGCGTTAGGCACCAGCGGCAGCCATTACCACGGCGATCTCGATACCTACATCGCCTGCGATCTGGTGTTCCATCGCCGTCTGGTCGACGCCGCGCACAACCCGACCCTCAGCGAGCTGTATCGCTATTTCTCCAGCATCGTCGGCGCGCAATTGCGCCAGACCCTGAACATCGTCCCGCGCCGTCAGGAAGTGTTCGACCTGCACATCGAATTGCTCGATGCGGTCGAGCAACGCGACCCGGAACGGGCCAAAGCCCTGTCCAGGCAGTTGATCAACGAACCTTGAACACGAGAAAACCATGTCCAGCCGTAACAGCAACATCCCTGAAGCCAAACGTACGGCAGAGCTCGAAGAGCTGCTGATCGACGCCGAGGCCGATGACGACGAGGTGCAGAACAGCCATCCGATCCTGCGCCGGCCCTGGCTGCTGTTGCTGGGCCTGATCCTGGTGGCATTGAACTTGCGCCCGGCGCTATCGAGCATGGCGCCGATGCTCAGTGACGTGTCGAAAAGCCTCGGATTATCGGCGGCCCAGGCCGGTCTGCTGACCACCTTGCCGGTGCTGTGCCTCGGCCTGTTCGCACCGCTGGCACCGATCCTGGCGCGCCGTTTCGGCGCCGAACGGGTGGTGCTGGGCATTCTGCTGACGCTGGCCGGAGGAATCATCCTGCGCAGTTCGTTTGGCGAAATCGGCCTGTTTGCCGGCAGCGTGCTGGCGGGTGCCAGCATTGGTGTGATCGGCGTATTGCTGCCGGGTATCGTCAAGCGCGACTTTGCCAAACACGCGGGTACCATGACCGGGGTCTACACCATGGCCCTGTGCCTGGGGGCGGCGATGGCCGCAGGCGCCACCGTGCCGCTGAGCGAACATTTCGACCAGAGCTGGGCCACGGGCCTGGGCTTCTGGGTTATTCCGGCGTTGGTCGCGGCGCTGTTCTGGCTGCCGCAAGTCGGGCAGAAACACGGTGCGCACAATGTCGCCTACCGGGTTCGCGGTTTGCTGCGCGACCCGCTGGCCTGGCAAGTGACCTTGTACATGGGCCTGCAATCGTCCCTGGCGTACATCGTGTTCGGCTGGTTGCCTTCGATCCTGATCGGTCGCGGCCTGACGCCGACCCAGGCGGGGCTGGTGCTGTCCGGCTCGGTGATCGTGCAGTTGGCCAGTTCTTTGGCGGCTCCCTGGCTGGCGACTCGCGGCAAGGACCAGCGCCTGGCGATCGTGGTCGTTATGGCCTTGACCCTCAGCGGCCTGTTCGGGTGCCTGTATGCGCCGATCGATGGCTTGTGGGGCTGGGCGATTCTGCTCGGGCTGGGGCAGGGCGGGGCGTTCAGCCTGGCGCTGACCCTGATCGTGCTGCGCTCGCGAGATGCCCACGTGGCGGCGAACCTGTCGAGCATGGCTCAAGGCTTCGGCTACACCCTGGCATCCATGGGGCCATTGGCGGTCGGCATCGTGCATGACTGGACCGGCGGCTGGGCAGCGGTCGGCTGGATTTTCGGGGTCATCGGCCTGGGCGCGATCCTTGCCGGCCTGGGAGCCGGGCGATCGTTGTACGTTCAAGTAGTCAGCGAAAAACTCTGACTCATCGGACACTATCGGTATTCGGCCCACGAATGCCGATAGTGTTCCGCGAATTGACAGGCTATCGTGCGGGCAGTCTTCAAAACTGTTCTGCAACCCAGGGAGCCTGCACATGAGTGATGCCCACCAAGCATTGATTACCCGGTTTTACCAGGCTTTCCAGCGGCTGGATGCCGAGGCCATGAGCGCCTGCTACACCGATGACGTGGTGTTCAGTGACCCGGCCTTCGGTGAACTGCAGGGGCGTGATGCGGGTGATATGTGGCGCATGCTCACCACTCGTGCCAGGGACTTTTCCCTGACGTTCGACGATGTCCGTGCCGACGAGCGTACCGGGAGTGCACATTGGGTGGCGACTTACCTGTTCAGTCAGACCGGCAATACCGTGGTCAACGACATCCAGGCACGGTTCGTGTTTCGCGACGGAAAAATCTGCGAGCACCACGACCGTTTTGACTTGTGGTCCTGGTCACGCCAGGCGCTCGGTTTCAAAGGTCTGCTGTTGGGCTGGTCGCCCTTGGTAAAAAACGCCGTTCGGGCCCAGGCCTTGAAGGGGTTGAAGGCATTCCAGGCCGGGCGCTGATAAGATCGCCACTTGTTTCTTTTCCAATCCAGATCGTCAATTGAACAGTCTCAGCCAAACGTCTGTCAGCGCCGTCGAAACGCCGCTGGTCAGCAAGCCCTGGTTTGTCTACCTCGTACGTGCCGCCAATGGTTCGCTGTACTGCGGGATCAGCGACGACCCCGTGCGCCGCTTCGCCACTCATCAGCGGGGTAAAGGCGCGCGCTTCTTCCTCTCAAGCCCGGCCGTGGCCCTGGTGTACACCGAGGCCTGTCGCGACAGGAGTGAAGCGCTACGTCAGGAGCGGCTGATAAAGAAACTCAGGAAAAGCGCCAAGGAATGCCTGGTCGCGAACTATCAATCTGACTGATCAGTTCCCATCAGGCAGACCCGTAGGCCGCCTGCGGATTGCGCGCTAAGCTGCTGACTCCTAATTCGCGCGGCGGAGCCGAGCATGTCCGAGTTGATCCTGCATCATTACCCGACGTCCCCTTTCGCCGAAAAGGCCCGCCTGTTGTTGGGTTTCAAGGGGCTGTCCTGGCGTTCGGTGAAGATTTCACCGGTAATGCCCAAGCCTGACCTCACCGCCTTGACGGGTGGCTATCGCAAGACGCCGGTGTTGCAGGTCGGTGCAGACATCTACTGCGACACTGCGTTGATTGCCCGGCGCCTGGAGCAGGAAAAAGCCTTGCCGGCACTCTTCCCGGAAGGTCAGGAGATGATCGCTGCGTCGTTCGCCGCCTGGGCGGACTCAGTGGTGTTCCAGCATGCCGTTAGCCTGGTGTTTCAGCCGGAATCTGTCGCCGTGCGTTTTGCCAGCCTGCCGCCGGAAGCCATCAAGGCCTTCCTGGCGGATCGCGCCGGGCTGTTCAGTGGCGGCAGCGCCACCCGCTTGTCTGCCGAGCAAGCCAGGCACCAGTGGCCGACGATCATGGCGCGACTCGAACAGCAACTGCAGCGCGAGCAGGGCGACTTCCTGTTCGGCGAGCCGTCGATTGCCGACTTCGCACTGGCGCATCCACTGTGGTTCCTCAAGGCCACGCACGTCACGGCGCCGCTGGTAGATGAGTATCCGGCGGTTGCCGCCTGGTTGGGTCGCGTCTTGGGCTTTGGTCATGGGGCCCCGAGCGAGATGAGTTCAGAGCAAGCGCTGGAGGTGGCACGCAGCGCTACACCGGCGCAGTTGCCGCAGGAACGCTTTGCAGAACCTAACGGTTTCGAGGCGGGTCAGCGGGTAGTGATTGCGGCGACGGATTACGGGGTTGATCCGGTGGTGGGTGAGTTGCTGTTTGCCGGTCGTGAAGAGTTGATCGTGCGTCGCGAGGATGAGCGTGGCGGCGTGGTGCACGTGCACTTCCCGCGTTTCGGTTTCGTCTCGAAAAACAGCGGTAAATCAAAAGATCGCAGCCTCCGGCAGCTCCTGCATCAGAGCAGAGTGGTGTTCATCTGCAGGCGCTGCCGAAGGCTGCGATCTTGTTTATTTCAAGGCTGCGAGTATGGCTTGCGGGTCATACGCGCGAATCAACGTGCCATTCACGTCGATCAGTGGGATCCCGCGCCCACCCAGCGCCTCATACGCCTTGCGCGCCTCGGCATCCTTCTCGATATCGAACTCCTTGAACGGAATCCCCTTGCTGTCGAGAAAACGTTTGGTCTGCTTGCAGTAGCCGCACCAGTCCGTTGCATACAGCACGACGTTGGCCTGCGCTCGCGTCTGCTCAGCAACCATCTGCGACGGATTGAACACCCGCTCTATCTTGCCCCAGTTCTGATAGACCACGATCACCAGCAGGATCAGCAGGAATTTTTTCAGCACGCCCCGCAGCATCAGTTGCGACGCTTGAGCTGATCGGTGAGCTGGGTTGGCAGGCCCTTGATCACCAAGGTGCCAGCCTCTTCGTCGTACTCGATCTTCGAGCCCAGCAGGTGCGCTTCAAAGCTGATGGACAGGCCTTCGGCGCGACCGGTGAAGCGACGAAATTGATTCAGCGTGCGTTTGTCCGCCGGAATCTCTGGCGACAGGCCGTAGTCCTTGTTGCGGATGTGATCGTAGAACGCCTTTGGGCGCTCTTCGTCGATCAGCTCGGAGAGTTCTTCCAGGCCCATCGGTTCGCCGAGTTTGGCCTGGCTGCTGGCGTAATCGACCAGGGTCTTGGTTTTTTCTCGGGCGGACTCTTCCGGCAGATCCTCGCTCTCGACGAAATCACTGAACGCCTTGAGCAACGTGCGCGTCTCGCCCGGGCCGTCGACGCCTTCCTGACAGCCGATGAAGTCGCGGAAATACTCCGAAACTTTTTTGCCGTTCTTGCCTTTGATGAACGAGATGTACTGCTTGGACTGCTTGTTGTTCTGCCACTCCGACACGTTGATCCGCGCCGCGAGGTGCAGCTGACCCAGGTCCAGGTGGCGGGACGGGGTCACATCGAGCTGCTCGGTCACGGCGACGCCTTCGCTGTGATGCAGCAGGGCGATGGCCAGGTAGTCAGTCATGCCTTGCTGATAGTGGGCGAACAGCACGTGGCCGCCGACCGACAGGTTCGACTCTTCCATCAGCTTTTGCAGATGCTCGACCGCGACTTTGCTGAACGCGGTGAAGTCCTTGCCGCCATCCATGTATTCCTTCAGCCAGCCGCTGAACGGGAACGCGCCGGATTCCGGATGGAACAGACCCCAGGCTTTGCCCTGTTTGGCGTTATAGCTCTCGTTGAGGTCGGCGAGCATGTTCTCGATGGCTGCTCGACTCAGGCAACTCTTCGTCACGGGCGTGCAGAACTGCGGGCGTGCCGTCGGGTTTTTTGTCGATCAGGTGGACGATGCAATGACGGATCGGCATGGGCTTCTCGGCTGGTGGAAGGGAGGAGGGCGGGCTCCCCCGAAAAAGCGCTAAGTGTACCGCAACTAGGTATGCATGCCCTTCGTAGGAGCTGCCGAAGGCTGCGATCTTTTGATCTTGTTTTTTAACAAAAAGATCAAAAGATCGCAGCCTTCGGCAGCTCCTACGGAGGCGCGAGGGCATTTCAGGGCAACGAGATAGTCCTTATGCAGTTTTTTACCGGTTTAGAGCAATAAAGCTGACCAAATGGGTAGCTAGAGGCGGATATTTCCCCGTCTCTGTGCTAGTTTTGCCCGGTCTTACGCGAAGTCACTGCGTTAAGCGTGCAATCAGCATTTGTCAGGTCGAACCAAACCCTGATTTCGGTATCTATAACCCGACTCGTCGTGGTTATCGCCGAGGGTGCCAGATCCAGAAGATCGGGCTCGATGGCTGACACTGCACTCTGCAATCCATATGAATTTGATAGGGAAGGAACACTACATGGCTCTTACTAAAGACCAACTGATCGCCGACATCGCTGAAGCTATCGACGCGCCGAAAACCACCGCGCGTAACGCTCTGGACCAACTGGGCCAAATCGTTGCCGATCAGCTGGAAAACGGCGGCGAAATCACCTTGCCAGGTATCGGCAAGCTGAAAGTGACCGAGCGTCCTGCCCGCACTGGCCGTAACCCTTCGACTGGCGCTGCCATCGAAATCCCTGCGAAGAAAGTGATCAAGCTGGTTGTGGCCAAAGGCCTGACCGACGCTGTGAACAAGTAAGACGCAGCAATAAAAAACCGTGCACCGGAGTGATCCGGGCACGGTTTTTTTGTGCCTGCGATTTGCCGGAGGGCTCGAACGATCGCGGGAGTATCACCGCCGTAGGAGCTGTCGAGTGAAACGAGGCTGCGATCTTTTGATCTTTCAAAACAGAATCAAAAGATCGCAGCGTGCCGCAGCTCCTACGGTCTCAGCGAGCCCAGCGCTCGCGGCGCCAGATTTGCTGTTCAGACTTGGTCTGGAAGGTCCAGGCGACGAAACGGCTTTGCTTCTGACCTTGCGACATCTCCACGACCTGGCTTTCCAGCACGCCGGCCTTTTTCAGGGCGGTTTCGATGGCTGGCAGGTTCGACGCTTTTGACACCAGCGTGCTGAACCACAATACCTT
Organism: Pseudomonas sp. TH10; assembly: GCF_016651255.1. GTDB lineage: Bacteria > Pseudomonadota > Gammaproteobacteria > Pseudomonadales > Pseudomonadaceae > Aquipseudomonas. The sequence goes on along the minus strand of NZ_JAEKEG010000052.1, from coordinate 14,572 downwards.
GTGCTGGAAGTTCGCGCTCTCGGCGATCAGTTGAGTCACGAAGCGGGCCTCGCCGCCCTCGCACCACAGTTCAGCCGACTGGCCACCGAAGTTCAGCACCGGCAGTTTGCGTTTCGGATCGGCACGACCCAGTGCGCGCCATTTACGCTCGCTGCCCTTGGTCGCTTCGTCCATCGAAGCGTGGAAGGGCGGGTTGCACATGGTCAGGTCGAAGCGCTCGCCCGGTTCCAGCAAGCCGATGAGGATGTGCTTGCGGTTTTCCTGCTGGCGCAACTGGATAACCTTGTTCAGGTCGTTGGACTGGACGATGGCTCGGGCGGCAGCCACGGCCGTCGGGTCAATCTCCGAGCCGAGGAAGTGCCAGCGGTATTCGCTGTTACCGATCAGCGGATAAACGCAGTTGGCGCCCATGCCGATGTCCAGCACGTTGACGATTGCGCCACGCGGCACCTTGCCGTCGTTCATGCTGGCCAGCAGGTCAGCGAGGAAATGCACGTAATCGGCACGCCCCGGGACCGGTGGGCAGAGATAATCGGCCGGAATGTCCCAATGCTGGATGCCATAAAACGACTTGAGCAGCGCCCGGTTGAACACGCGCACCGCATCGGGGCTGGCGAAGTCGATGCTTTCCTTGCCGTACGGGTTGGTGATCACGAACTTCGCCAGTTCCGGCGTGGTTTTGATCAGCGCCGGGAAGTCGTAACGACCCTGGTGGCGGTTGCGCGGATGCAGGCTGGCCTTCTCACGCGGCTCAACGGCTTTGGCCGGGGTCGCGGTGTCAGGCTTCTTGCGCGCAGGTCTTGGTGTGCGGGGGCGTTCATGGGTGTGATCGATTCGGGTATGGCTGAAAGTGACGGGCATTGTCCCACATTAGCTACCCGATGACGCATATCCAGGGGGTTTGGTGTTTGTGGGAATGGGCAGGCACAAAAAGGGAGGCCATTTCGGGCCTCCCTTTTCATTGCGATTTGCCGTTACAAGCTGGCAATCCGCGCGTGTTGCTCGGCCAGCTTGCCCAAGGCTTGTTCTGCCTCGGCCAGTTTGGCGCGCTCCTTCTCGATGACTTCGGCCGGGGCCTTGTCGACGAAACCGGCGTTGGACAGCTTGCCGCCCACGCGCTGGACTTCACCCTGCAAGCGCAGGATTTCCTTGTCCAGACGCGCCAGTTCCGCGCCCTTGTCGATCAGACCGGCCATTGGCACCAGCACTTCCATCTCGCCAACCAGCGCAGTAGCGGACAGCGGTGCTTCTTCGCCTGCCGCCAGAACGGTGATCGATTCCAGACGCGCCAGCTTCTTCAGCAGCGCCTCGTTCTCGGTCAAACGACGCTGGTCTTCCGCGCTGACGTTCTTCAGGTAGATCGGCAGTGGTTTGCCCGGGCCGATGTTCATTTCGCCACGGATGTTGCGCGTGCCGAGCATCAGTTCCTTGAGCCATTCGATGTCGTTTTCGGCGGCCGGATCGATGCGCTGTTCATTGGCCACTGGCCACGGTTGCAGCATGATCGTCTTGCCCTGAATGCCAGCCAGCGGCGCGATGCGCTGCCAGATTTCTTCAGTGATGAACGGCATGAACGGGTGCGCCAGACGCAGCGCCACTTCCAGCACGCGAACCAGCGTGCGGCGGGTGCCGCGCTGACGCTCAACCGGCGCGTTCTCGTCCCACAGCACTGGCTTGGACAGTTCCAGGTACCAGTCGCAGTACTGGTTCCAGATGAACTCGTACAGCGCTTGTGCGGCGAGGTCGAAACGGAACTGATCGAGTTGACGGGTCACTTCTGCTTCGGTGCGTTGCAGTTGCGAGATGATCCAGCGGTCTGCCAGCGACAGCTCGTAGGCTTCGCCGTTCTGGCCGCAGTCTTCGCCCTTGTCCAGAACATAACGCGCGGCGTTCCAGATCTTGTTGCAGAAGTTGCGATAGCCTTCGACGCGACCCATGTCGAACTTGATGTCGCGACCGGTCGAGGCCAGCGAGCAGAAAGTGAAGCGCAGGGCGTCGGTGCCGTAGCTCGCGATGCCGTCGGCGAACTCGTCGCGGGTCTGCTTTTCGATCTTCTTCGCCAGTTTCGGCTGCATCATGCCGGAGGTGCGTTTCTGCACCAGTTCTTCCAGCTCGATACCGTCGATGATGTCCAGCGGGTCAAGGACGTTGCCCTTGGACTTGGACATCTTCTGGCCTTGGCCATCACGCACCAGACCGTGCACATACACGGTCTTGAACGGAACCTGCGGCGTGCCGTCCTCGTTCTTGATCAGGTGCATCGTCAGCATGATCATCCGGGCAACCCAGAAGAAGATGATGTCGAAACCCGTCACCAGCACGTCGGTGGAGTGGAATTTCTTCAGGAATTCGGTTTTTTCCGGCCAGCCGAGGGTAGAGAAGGTCCACAGACCCGAACTGAACCAAGTGTCGAGAACGTCGTTGTCCTGTTGCAGCGCAATGTCCGGGCCGAGGTTGTGCTTGGTGCGCACTTCGGCTTCGTCGCGGCCGACGTAGACTTTGCCCGACTCGTCGTACCAGGCCGGGATCCGGTGACCCCACCACAGTTGACGGCTGATGCACCAGTCCTGGATGTCACGCATCCAGGAGAAGTACATGTTTTCGTATTGTTTCGGCACGAACTGGATGCGGCCGTCTTCAACGGCAGCAATTGCAGGCTCGGCCAAAGGCTTGGTCGACACGTACCACTGGTCGGTCAGCCACGGCTCGATGATGGTGCCCGAGCGATCGCCTTTCGGCACTTTCAGGGCGTGATCGTCGACGCTGACCAGCAGGCCGGCGGCGTCGAAGGCGGCAACGATTTGCTTGCGCGCCTCGAAGCGGTCCAGGCCTGCGTATTCAGCCGGGATCTTGCCGTCGATGCTTTCGTTCAGTGTGCCGTCGAGGTTGAACACCTGGCAGGCCGGCAAGACGGCGGCGTTCTTGTCGAAGATGTTCAGCAGCGGCAGATTGTGGCGCTTGCCGACTTCGTAGTCGTTGAAATCGTGTGCCGGGGTGATTTTCACGCAACCGGTGCCGAACTCAGGATCGCAGTAATCGTCGGCGATGATCGGAATGCGGCGGCCGACCAGCGGCAGCTCGACAAATTTGCCGATCAGGGCTTTGTAGCGTTCATCGTTCGGGTTAACGGCCACGGCGGCGTCGCCGAGCATGGTTTCCGGGCGAGTGGTCGCGACGATCAGGAAGTCGTTGCCTTCAGCCGTTTTCGCGCCGTCGGCCAACGGGTACTTGAGGTTCCACAGGAAACCTTTCTCGTCGTGGTTTTCCACTTCGAGGTCGGAAATCGCCGTGTGCAGCTTGGTGTCCCAGTTGACCAGGCGCTTGCCGCGGTAGATCAGGCCGTCTTCGTGCAGGCGCACGAACGCTTCTTTTACCGCTTCCGACAGACCGTCATCCATGGTGAAGCGCTCGCGGCTCCAGTCTACGGACGAGCCGAGGCGGCGGATCTGACGGCTGATGTTGCCGCCGGACTGATCCTTCCATTCCCAGATTTTCTCGAGGAATTTTTCGCGGCCCAGATCATGGCGATTCTGGCCTTGGGCTTCGAGTTGACGCTCGACCAGCATCTGCGTGGCGATACCGGCGTGGTCGGTGCCCGGCTGCCACAGGGTGTTGCGACCCTGCATGCGGCGGAAACGGATCAGGGCGTCCATGATCGCGTTGTTGAAACCGTGCCCCATGTGCAGGCTGCCGGTGACGTTCGGCGGCGGGATCATGATGGTGTAGGAATCGCCCGCGCCTTGCGGTGCGAAATAGTTCTCGGACTCCCAGGTGTTGTACCAGGAAGTTTCAATGGCGTGCGGCTGGTAGGTCTTATCCATGCGCGGCGGGACCCTATTGGCATTAATTCAGGAAAAGCCGACGAGTATAGCGGGGCATGGGGCGAAGGGCGAGCAGGGGCGGACAGGGCGTGTATTCAGGAGCGGTGCGAACACGGTAGGAGCTGCCGCAGGCTGCGATCTTTGATCTTGATCTTTTCCGGAATCGTTGAAGATCAAGTCAAAAGATCGCAGCCTGCGGCAGCTCCTACATTGGAATGGCGTGGGCTACTCGTACTGGCTGAGCAACCGCTCCATCCGCGCCGCCAGTCGGCGTTTGATTTCGGTTTCGATGTGCGGCGCAAAGTCGTCGATCACGTCTTGCATGATCAGCATCGCAGCGGCGCGCAGTTCGCCGTCCAGATGCAGCAAGGCGTCCGGGCCTTTATCTTCGGCGACTGGGGCAGGGGGCGGTTCGCTGGCGGCTGGCGGGTTACCGGCAGCCTCGAACAGCATGGGGATCTGTTCCTGATCATCGTCCTCGACCGTGTCGGTCAGCAACGGTGGTTGCAGGTTGTCATCGCCGAGCAGTTGGCGGATCGACTCGAGGTCGTCCAGCAGATGCGCGGACTGTTGCTGTTTTGGCGTGTCCATTGGAGTGCTCAGAGTCGCTGTAAACGGTGATCTTGCAGAGGATAGCCCTGTTCGCGGTAGAAACGGAAACTCTCCCGCGCGGCTGCCCGAATCGTCGGATCTTCGACCACTACTTCCGCTATGCGGGCGAATTTGTTGGCGAAGGCCGGCACTTTAAGGTCGAGGTTGACCAGTAAATCCTGATGCTGACCGCAGTCATCGCTCAACCCCAGAACAATCAAGCCATCCGGTTCACGGTCGGCGAGGCCGTGGGGCACGAAGCTTTCGCCCTTGAATGCCCATAGACGCGCATCAAGATCGTCACGCTGGGCCGCATCGCTGCAATGCAGGTAGATGCGGTGGCCCATGCGCCAGGCTTTTTCGGTGAGCTTGCAGGCGAAGTCCAGGCGTGCCGAAGGATCGGCGCTGGGCAGGATATAGAAGTCGACTTTGGTCATTGCGGTTCCTGGAATCAACTTCCGCGGAATCTGTAGGAGCGAGCTTGCTCGCGAAGGTCGTCAACGATTACGCGGAAAACCAGGTTAATCGCGGTGATCTTGAGTTTTTCGCGAGCAAGCTCGCTCCTACAGTCGTCAGTGAGCGATATTTAGGACTTGGCGCGGTCCAGCAGGTACTGGGTCAGCAGGGGCACCGGACGGCCAGTGGCGCCCTTGTCCTTGCCGCCGCTGGTCCAGGCGGTGCCGGCGATGTCCAGGTGCGCCCAGTTGAGGTTCTTGGTAAAGCGCGACAGGAAGCACGCGGCGGTGATGGTGCCGGCTTTCGGCCCACCGATGTTGGCGATGTCGGCGAACGGGCTGTCCAGTTGCTCCTGGTACTCATCGAACAGTGGCAGCTGCCAGGCACGGTCGTCTGCGGACTGACCGGCGCTGAGCAGCTGGCCGATCAGTTCGTCGTTGTTGCCCAGCAGGCCGGAGGTGTGCGCGCCCAGGGCGACGACACAGGCACCGGTCAGGGTCGCGATGTCGATCACGGCCTGGGGCTTGAAACGTTCAGAGTAGGTCAGGGCGTCGCACAGCACCAGGCGGCCTTCGGCGTCGGTGTTGAGGATTTCCACGGTCTGGCCGCTCATGGTGGTGACGATGTCGCCCGGGCGAGTCGCGTTGCCGCTCGGCATGTTTTCCGCGCAGGCGAGGATGCATACCAGGTTGATCGGCAGTTTCAGCTCAAGCACCGCACGCAGAGTACCGAACACGGAGGCAGCGCCGCCCATGTCGTACTTCATCTCGTCCATACCGGCGCCTGGTTTCAGGCTGATGCCGCCGGTGTCGAAGGTGATGCCTTTACCGACCAGGGCGAACGGCTTCTCGGATTTCTTGCCGCCGTTGTATTGCATGACGATCAGGCGCGGAGGCTGGGCGCTGCCCTGGCCCACGGCGTAGAACGAGCCCATGCCCAGGTCCTTGATCTTCTTCTCGTCAAGGACTTCGACTTTCAGGCTCTTGAATTCCTTGCCCAGGCTCTTGGCCTGCTCGCCCAGGAAAGTCGGGTGGCAGATGTTCGGCGGCAGGTTGCCCAGGTTGCGAGTGAAAGCCATGCCATTGGCGATTGCAGTGGCGTGGGCCACGGCGCGTTGCACTTCGGCTTGCGCGGCCTTTATGGTCAGCAGGGTGATTTTCTTCAGCGCGCGCGGTTCGGCTTTCTGGCTCTTGAACTGGTCGAAGGTGTATTCGCCATCCACCATGGTTTCCGCCAGCAGACGGGTTTTGCCGTAGCTGTCGCGGTTTTTGACAATAATTTCATCCAGCGCCAGCACAGCGTCGCTGCCGTTCAAGCCTTTCAGGGTATTAAGAATGCCGGCAACGATTTTGCGGAACGGACGGTCGCCCAGTTCTTCATCTTTGCCTACGCCGACCAGCAGCACGCGCTCGGCTTTGAGGTTCGGCAGGCTGTGCAGCAGCAGGCTTTGGCCGACCTTGCCGGCCAGATCGCCACGCTTGAGTACGGCGCTGATCGCGCCACCGCTCAGTTCGTCGAGCTGTTTGGCAGCGACGCCGAGCTTGCGGCCTTCGCCGACGGCAACCACCAGGGTGGCGGTTTTCAACGTTTCTGGGCTAACGCTTTTTACAACCAGTTCCATGTCCGGATCCCTGAATGAATGGTCAACACGCAAGTGTCTGAACTTGCCTATAAATAGAGTACGCAAGGCAGGCTTGCGGCAAAGGCCGCAGTTTGAACCTCGTCGGCGGCGCCTGACAACCCTGGGTCGCAGGTTCGTCACGGTTCCGGCCGCGATTGCAGGAGCGAATTGGATCCGGGCGGCGTTGCGCTGATGAACCTGAGAGCACCGTTGAGTGTCAGACGTCCCGCGTAATCGTTGACGAGCATCGCGAGTGAGCCCCCGCATGGCGAACGCGCGCAGTGACAGGCGCCCTCAATCACAGGATAATGCCGCATCTTTTTTCGACGGCTCTGCGTTGCGGGCCGGTCGATGTGTTTGCTTGTTTGGCCGCCTTAGCCTGACAACCCTGGAGTGTCTGGTTTGATCGTCTTTCGTTACCTATCCCGCGAAGTCCTGTTGACCTTGAGCGCCGTTAGCGCCGTGCTGCTGGTCATCATCATGAGCGGACGCTTTATCAAATACCTCGCCCAGGCCGCTGCGGGCTTGCTGGATCCAGGCTCGCTGTTCCTGATCATGGGCTATCGCCTGCCGGGTTTCCTGCAACTGATTCTGCCGCTGGGCCTGTTCCTCGGGATCCTGCTGGCTTACGGTCGCCTGTACCTCGAAAGCGAAATGACCGTGCTCTCGGCCACCGGCATGAGCCAGCAGAAACTGTTTCGCATGACCCTGTTTCCAGCGACGCTGGTGGCGTTGGTGGTGGCATGGCTGAGCCTCGGCCTGGCCCCGCAAGGTGCCAACCAGTTCCAGCTGCTGCTGAACAAACAGGACGCGCTGACCGAATTCGACACCCTCGAACCGGGTCGTTTTCAGGCGCTGCGCGACGGTACTCGGGTGACCTACACCGAAACCCTGAGCGACGATCGCATCAACCTTGGCAGCGTATTCATCTCGCAGAAAAACCTCGGTGCCGATCAGAAGGATCGCGGAATTTCCGTGCTGGTGGCCGAGAAGGGTCGTCAGGAAGTGCGCCCGGATGGCAACCGTTACCTGATTCTCGACAATGGCTATCGCTACGACGGCAAGCCGGGCCAGGCCGACTATCGCGCCATCAAGTACGACGAGTATGGCGTGCAGTTGCCCAAGCCGGACGTCAGCGAAGAGGTCACAGACCGCGACGCCATGCCCACCAGTAGCCTGATAGGCAGCGACGACGTTCGCTCGCGCACCGAATTGCAATGGCGCATGTCCCTGCCGTTGCTGGTCTTCATTGTCACCCTGATGGCGGTACCGCTGTCGCGAGTGAATCCGCGCCAGGGGCGGTTCCTCAAGCTGCTGCCAGCGATTCTTCTTTATATGGCCTACCTGACCATCCTGATTGCCGCTCGCGGCGCGCTCGAAAAAGGCAAGATCCCGATGGCCCTCGGCTTGTGGTGGGTGCACGGGATCTTCCTGGCGATTGGGTTGGGCTTGCTCTATTGGGAGCCCCTGCGCCTGAAGATGGCGAGTCGCCGCAGCGCGCTGGAGGTGGCCCGTGGTTAAACTCGACCGCTACATCGGCAGCAGCGTGTTCATGGCGATCATCGCCGTGCTGGCGATCATCCTCGGTCTGGCGACGTTGTTTGCCTTCATCGATGAGATGGGCGACGTCAGCGATACCTACACGCTGGTTGATGTGCTGAGCTTTGTATTGCTCACCGCGCCGCGCCGACTCTACGAAATGTTGCCGATGGCGGCGTTGATCGGCTGTCTGATCGGCCTCGGCAGCCTGGCCAGCAGCAGTGAACTGACCGTAATGCGCGCCGCTGGCGTGTCGATCGGTCGTATCGTCTGGGCGGTGATGAAGCCGATGCTGGTGCTGATGCTGGCCGGCGTGCTGATCGGCGAATACGTTGCGCCGGCCACTGAAAGCATGGCTCAGGCCAATCGCTCGCTGGCCCAGGGCAGCGGCGACGCACAAAGTGCCAAGCACGGTATGTGGCACCGTCAGGGTGAGGAGTTCATCCACATCAACGCCGTTCAGCCGAACGGTCTGTTGTATGGCGTGACCCGCTATCACTTCGACAAGGAGCGCCATCTGTTGAGTTCGAGTTTCGCCAAAAAGGCTGAATTCGACGGCACCAAATGGCAGCTTACCGACATCGCCACCACGCTGTTTCATGAGCGCAGCACTGAAGTCGTCAATACCCCGAGCGAGCAGTGGGACGTGGCCTTGAGCCCGCAACTGCTGAGCACCGTGGTCATGGCGCCGGAGTCGCTGTCGATCAGTGGTTTGTGGGGCTACATCCACTATCTGTCGGAGCAGGGCCTGAGCAACGGCCGCTACTGGCTGGCATTTTGGGTCAAGGTGTTGCAGCCGCTGGTCACTGCCGCATTGGTGTTGATGGCGATTTCTTTCATCTTCGGCCCGCTGCGTTCGGTGACCTTGGGCCAGCGCGTATTTACCGGCGTGCTGGTGGGCTTCACCTTCCGCATCGTGCAGGATTTGCTCGGTCCATCGAGCCTGGTGTTCGGTTTCTCGCCCCTGTTCGCAGTGCTGGTGCCGGCGGGGGTCTGTGCGTTGGCGGGTGTCTGGCTGCTCAGACGAGCCGGTTGATGAACAAGCTTTCATCCCTCGTTTAACCCTGAAAACGCCTCGGTCGACAGATCGGGGCGTTTTTGCATGCAATCCGGGTGACAGGCGAACGTGACGCTTGCGCCGTGTATCAGGTACAATTCCCGGCTATTTTTCGGCGGGCTATGCCTGCAGCCTTTTTGAGTGTTGATCCGTGAGTGATTTGAGTCATATCCGCAATTTCTCCATCATCGCCCACATTGACCATGGCAAGTCGACGCTGGCCGATCGCTTCATCCAGATGTGCGGCGGCCTGGCCGAGCGTGAAATGGAAGCCCAGGTACTGGATTCCATGGATCTGGAGCGTGAACGCGGGATCACCATCAAGGCCCACAGCGTCACCCTTTATTACACTGCCAAAGATGGCATCAAGTACCAGCTGAACTTCATTGACACCCCGGGCCACGTCGACTTCACCTACGAAGTCAGCCGTTCCCTGGCCGCGTGTGAAGGTGCTTTGCTGGTGGTCGATGCCGGTCAGGGTGTTGAAGCCCAGTCCGTGGCCAACTGCTACACCGCCATCGAGCAAGGCCTCGAGGTCATGCCGGTACTGAACAAGATCGACCTGCCGCAGGCCGATCCCGATCGCGTCAAGGACGAGATCGAGAAGATCATCGGCATCGATGCCACTGATGCCGTCGAGTGCAGCGCCAAGACCGGCCTGGGCGTCGATGAAGTGCTCGAGCGTCTGGTGCGCACCATTCCTGCGCCGACCGGCAACATCGAAGATCCGCTGCAAGCGTTGATCATCGACTCCTGGTTCGACAACTACCTGGGCGTTGTCTCTCTGGTGCGCGTGCGTCATGGCCGCGTGAAGAAGGGCGACAAGATCCTCGTCAAGTCCACCGGCAAGATCCACCTGGTCGACAGCGTTGGCGTATTCAATCCTAAGCACACCGCGACCGCTGACCTCAAGGCCGGCGAAGTGGGCTTCATCATCGCCAGCATCAAGGACATTCACGGTGCACCGGTCGGTGACACCCTGACCCTGAGCTCGACCCCGGACGTTGAAGTGCTGCCAGGCTTCAAACGCATCCAGCCACAGGTTTACGCCGGTCTGTTTCCGGTCAGCTCCGACGACTTCGAGGATTTCCGCGAAGCGCTGCAGAAACTGACCCTCAACGACTCGTCGCTGCAATACACCCCGGAAAGCTCCGACGCACTGGGCTTCGGCTTCCGTTGCGGCTTCCTCGGCATGCTGCACATGGAAATCATCCAGGAGCGTCTCGAGCGCGAGTACGATCTGGACCTGATTACCACGGCGCCGACGGTAATCTTCGAGCTGGTGCTGAAAACCGGTGAAACGATTTACGTCGACAACCCGTCGAAGCTTCCAGATGTGTCGTCGATCGAGGACATGCGCGAGCCAATCGTGCGTGCCAATATCCTTGTGCCTCAAGAGCACCTGGGCAACGTCATCACCCTGTGCATCGAGAAGCGCGGCGTTCAAGTCGACATGCTGTTCCTCGGCAATCAGGTGCAGGTCACTTACGACTTGCCGATGAACGAAGTGGTCCTCGATTTCTTCGACCGCCTCAAATCCACCAGCCGTGGCTATGCTTCGCTGGACTACCACTTCGATCGTTACCAATCGGCTAATCTGGTGAAACTGGACGTGCTGATCAACGGCGACAAGGTCGATGCTCTCGCATTGATCGTGCACCGTGACAACTCGCACTACAAAGGTCGCCAGTTGACCGAGAAGATGAAAGAACTGATTCCTCGTCAGATGTTCGACGTGGCTATCCAGGCTGCCATTGGTGGTCAGATCGTTGCACGGACAACCGTCAAGGCACTCAGAAAGAACGTATTGGCCAAATGCTACGGTGGTGACGTCAGCCGTAAGAAGAAACTGCTCGAGAAGCAAAAGGCCGGTAAAAAACGCATGAAGCAAGTCGGCAACGTGGAAATTCCACAAGAAGCCTTCCTTGCAGTGCTCAGGTTGGATAGTTAGGTCCTATGTCACTAAATTTCCCGCTGTTGCTGGTCATCGCCGTGTTCGTCTGCGGCCTGTTGGCGTTGCTCGATCTGTTGTTCCTGGCGCCGCGTCGGCGTGCTGCCATTGCCTCTTATCAAGGCAGTGTCAGCCAACCCGATGTCGTGGTGGTCGAAAAACTGAACAAGGAACCGCTGCTGGTCGAATACGGCAAGTCGTTCTTCCCGGTGTTGTTCATCGTTCTGGTGCTGCGTTCGTTCCTCGTGGAGCCGTTCCAGATTCCGTCCGGTTCGATGAAGCCGACTCTGGACGTTGGCGACTTCATTCTGGTGAGCAAGTTTTCTTACGGGATCCGCCTGCCGGTGATCGACAAGAAAATCATCGAAGTCGGTGACCCACAGCGTGGCGATGTCATGGTGTTCCGCTACCCGAGCGACCCCAACGTCAACTACATCAAGCGTGTAGTCGGCCTGCCGGGCGACACCGTGCGTTACACCGCTGACAAGCGTCTGTTCGTCAATGGCGAGTCGATTGCCGAGCAACTGGTCGGCTCCGAGCCGGGCACCCTGGGCAGTGCCGAGCTCTACAAGGAAAAACTCGGTGTCGCCGAGCACCTGATCCGCAAGGAAATGAGCCGCTATCGCGCAACGCCGGACCGTTCGTGGACCGTACCCGCCGGGCACTACTTCATGATGGGCGACAACCGCGACAACTCCAACGACAGTCGCTATTGGGATGATCCAAGCATTCCCAAGGACCTGCTGGGCATGGTCCCCGACAAGAATATCGTCGGCAAGGCCTTCGCGGTCTGGATGAGCTGGCCTGAACCCAAACTCAGTCACCTGCCGAACTTCTCGCGGGTTGGCCTGATCAAGTAATCACACACGGCGCTGTTGAACACAGCGCCGAATGCATTTCTGGAGCCGCTACAATCGGCGCCCGAGGCATGAAAACAATGATATTCAGGACGTAATTTTTGAACACAGCGTTAATTGTCCCAAGCCTGCGCCGCACCCCGGCGATGGCGGTGGAATCCAGCCACGAACTCAGCGTGGGTACACCGTGAGCGTTTCTCTTAGCCGTCTCGAGCGCCAGCTCGGTTACACCTTCAAGGATCAGGAGCTGATGCTGCTGGCCCTCACGCACCGCAGTTTTGCCGGGCGCAACAATGAACGCCTGGAATTCCTTGGCGATGCCATCCTCAACTTCGTCGCTGGCGAGGCGCTGTTCGATCGCTTCCCGCTGGCCCGCGAAGGCCAGCTGTCGCGTTTGCGCGCGCGGCTGGTAAAAGGTGAGACGCTGGCCGTACTGGCTCGCGGTTTTGATCTCGGTGATTACCTGCGTCTGGGTTCCGGTGAGTTGAAGAGCGGCGGCTTCCGTCGCGAATCGATTCTGGCTGACGCCCTCGAAGCATTGATCGGTGCAATCTACCTCGACGCCGGCATGGATATGGCGCGCGAGCGTGTCCTCGCTTGGCTGGCCGGTGAGTTTGAAGGCCTGACGCTGGTCGATACCAACAAGGATCCGAAAACCCGCCTGCAGGAACATCTGCAATCGCGCGGTTGCGATCTGCCACGCTACGAAGTCGTGGATATCCAGGGCGAGCCGCACTGCCGAACTTTCTTCGTCGAGTGCGAAGTTGTCTTACTGAATGAAAAAAGCCGAGGTCAGGGTGTGAGCCGTCGTATTGCCGAACAGGTAGCGGCCGCCGCAGCACTGATTGCCCTGGGCGTGGAGAATGGCAATGACTGATACAAACGCAACTCGCTGTGGCTATGTTGCCATCGTCGGCCGTCCCAACGTGGGCAAGTCGACGTTGTTGAACCACATCCTCGGCCAAAAGCTCGCGATCACTTCGCGCAAGCCGCAGACCACTCGCCACAACATGCTCGGGATCAAGACCGAAGGCGACGTGCAAGCGATCTACGTCGACACCCCTGGCATGCACAAAGGTGGCGAAAAGGCCCTGAACCGTTACATGAACAAGACCGCTTCGGCGGCGTTGAAAGACGTGGACGTGGTGATCTTCGTAGTCGACCGCACCAAGTGGACCGACGAAGACCAGATGGTGCTGGAGCGCGTGCAGTACGTGACCGGCCCGCTGATCGTCGCGCTGAACAAGACGGATCGCATCGAAGACAAAGCCGAGCTGATGCCGCACCTGAGCTGGTTGCAGGAGCAGCTGCCGAACGCGCAGATCATTCCGATTTCCGCGCAGCACGGGCATAACCTCGAAGCGCTGGAAAAGGTCATTGCCGATCATCTGCCGGAGAACGACCACTTCTTCCCGGAAGACCAGATCACCGACCGCAGCAGCCGTTTCCTCGCCGCCGAACTGGTCCGCGAGAAAATCATGCGCCAGATGGGCGCCGAGCTGCCGTACCAGATCACCGTCGAGATCGAAGAATTCAAGCAGCAGGGCAAAACCCTGCACATCCACGCCTTGATCCTCGTTGAACGTGACGGTCAGAAGAAGATCATCATTGGCGACAAGGGCGAGCGCATCAAACGCATTGGCACCGAAGCGCGCAAGGACATGGAGTTGCTGTTCGACTCCAAGATCATGCTCAACCTGTGGGTCAAGGTGAAGGGCGGCTGGTCCGACGACGAGCGCGCGCTGCGTTCGCTGGGCTACGGCGACCTGTAATCACCGTTCCAGAGAACACCGATAGCCACTGTGGGAGCGAGCCTGCTCGCGAAGGGATGTAACATTCAGCATTGATGTTGACTGTCACTCCGCTTTCGCGAGCAGGCTCGCTCCCACAGTGGTTTTGGGTTGTGTGTAAAACTGCGCACTTTCTTCGAGAACCCTGACTTCCATGTCGCAAACCCCACCCATCCCCCAGCCCGCCTTCGTACTTCACTCCCGCGCCTACCTCGAGAGCAGCGCGTTGGTCGACTTCCTTACGCCGCAGGGTCGGCTGCGGGCGGTGTTGCGCAGTGCGCGGGGCAAGGCCGGGACGCTGGCCAGGCCCTTCGTGCCCCTGGAAGTCGAATTTCGCGGGCGAGGGGAGCTGAAGAACGTAGGGCGGATGGAAGCCTCGGGGGTTTCCACCTGGCTCAACGGCGAAGCGCTGTTCAGTGGCCTGTATCTGAATGAATTGCTGATCCGTTTGCTACCTGCCGAAGATCCGCACCCGGGTGTATTCGATCACTACGCCGCCACTTTGCTGGCCCTGGCTGAAGGCCGCCCGCTGGAGCCGTTGCTGCGTTCTTTCGAGTGGCGGCTGCTGGACGATCTCGGTTACGGCTTTTCCCTGAACACTGATATCCACGGCGAAGCCATTGCCGAGGACGGTCTCTATCGTCTGCAAGTGGATGCCGGTCTGGAGCGAGTCTTTCTGCTGCAACCCGGTCTGTTCAACGGCGTCGAACTACTGGCCATGGCCGACGCCGACTGGACCGCCCCCGGCGCGCTGTCTGCCGCCAAGCGCTTGATGCGCCAGGCACTTGCCGTGCACCTCGGCGGTCGTCCCCTCGTCAGTCGCGAACTGTTTCGCAAGCCCTAGCCCCGTGTATGCTGTGCGCCGAATCTTTTTCTTCAGGAGCGCTTC
>NZ_JAEKEG010000051.1 GCF_016651255.1 Pseudomonas sp. TH10 | reverse complement strand
GTCATCCCACAGCCAGTATTTCTTGTCGGTCAGGTTGTAAATGCCGCCGCTGACGGTGACGTCGTCGGTGACTTTGTAGTACCCGGCCAGATCAAGAATGCCGAAGCCAGGCGACTTGAACTGATTGCTGACGCCATCCGGCGACTTGAAGTTGCTGTCGTCGACGCGATCCTTTTTCTTCACCACGGTCCAGCTCAGCAGGCCGCCGTAGTTGTCCTGGTCGTAACCCAGGCCGAACACGCCGGTCAGCGGGTTGACGCTGTTGAGCGGCTCGCCGTTGTCGTTGTTGCGACCGTAGGCGTAGGCAATCGAGCCTTGGGTGTACAGGCCTTGCGGGGCGCCAAAGGAATCCAGGTTCAGACGACCTTTGACTTCCGCACCCTTGATGGTCGCGTGCTTGATGTTGCTCGACTGGAAGGTCAGCTCGCTGTAGCCGGGGGTGACGGCATCTTCGTTGATGAAGTCGCGGTACTTGTTATAGAACACCGCCACATCGAAGTTGCCGGCTTCAAACTGGCCACGCAGGCCGGTTTCGTAGCTCTTGCTCTTTTCCGGTTCGAGGTTGGGGTTGGGGGCGACCTGATAACCGCCGGAGGTATTTTCGAAGCGGCCGTACAGGGCCTTGGCACTCGGTGTGCGGAAGCCTTCGGCGTACTGGCCGTACCAGGTGTAGTGGTCGTTGAACTGGTAAGTGGTGCCAAACTTCGGCGACAGGCGATGCCAGGTCTTGGTGCTGTCATTCACCTCGCCATTGCCGCTCTGGTCGGCGGTGGCCAGGAATTCCTCGGTGATGTGCGGCTTGAGCTGCGTGTAGTCGTAGCGCAGGCCTGGCAGGAAGGTCCAGTTGTTCCAGCTGATCTGATCCTGGGCAAACAGGCTATAGGTGTTGATGGTCGGGTCCGGGAAATCGCTGGCCGGGGTCAGGGTGTCGGCGGCGCTCGGCGCTCCGATCACCCGGCAGGCCCCGCCCACGCTCAGACAGGTGCCGTCGCCGGTGCGCAGGCCGGTGACTTTGTCCTGCTTGAAGGTGGTGCCGTAGGTGACGAGGTGATCGGTTGCGGCGACGGCAAACGCCTTGTCGGCCTGGGCATCGAACACCCACTGGCGATCCTTGTAGGTGGTGTTGCGATTACGCAGCACGGTGCGCGACGGCGCGTAGATTTCCTGGGTGCTCTGATCGGTCTTGGCGATCTGGTAGTTCAGGGTCCATTTGATGTTGTCGGCGAGCGCGCTGTCGAGGCCGAAGCGGTGCTCAAGGCCAAAGCGCTCGCGGGTAATGGTTTCGTTGCCGCTGCGCGCTTTATAAAAACCAAAACCGCGCCCGGCGTTAAACGGTCCGCCCACTGCACTCAGCTGGTTGGTGTCACGGTCGTCCTTGTAGTGCTCGTAAGTCAGACCGAATCGCCCGTTCTCGGCATAGTCCCAGCCCAGCTTGGCGAGGATGTTGGTAGTACGCACGTCTTCCGGGTTGGCTTCGGTGCGATTGAGCCCGGTGCCGCCGGTCTCGCCATAGGACTCGGTTTCATGCCCGTTGCGCTGGCTCAGGTGCAGCAAGCCATCGAAGTCGCCAGTGCGCCCGGCGACGGTGCCGGAGGTCAGCCAGCTTTCGTCGGCCGAGCTGTAGCCGGTCTTCAAGCGAGCGCCGACATCCTGGCCGGGTTTGATGATGTCGTTCGGGTCGAGGGTGTAGTAGCTGACTGCACCACCGATGGCGTTGCTGCCATACAGCACCGAGGCCGGGCCGCGGAGGATCTCTACGCGCTTGACGATTTCCGGGTCGACGTAGTTGCGATTGGTCTGGGCGTAGGGGCCGTTAAAGAAACCGTCAGGCACTTGTACACCGTCGACCTGGGTCAGCACCCGGTCGCCATCGATGCCACGGATGTTGTAGCCGGTGATGCCTGAGCGCTGCCCTGTACCACCTACGGATACGCCTGGCTCATAGCGCACCAGGTCCTTGATGGAATTGACGTTGTTGCGGTCAAGTTCTTCACGGGTGTGCACCGTGACCGTGCTCGGTACGCTGCTCACGTCCTGTTCCTGGCGGGTCGCGCTGATGGTTACCTGCTGCAGGTTCAGCGCGCCGGTGTTGTTGCGCAACTCCAGGACGATGTTGTTGTTGCCCAGTTTGCGATAGCTCAGGTTGGTCCCCACCAACAGGCGATCGAGGGCGGTTTCCGGCGGCAGGGAGCCGCGCACGCCGGGCGAGGCCACCCCCTGCGCCAGCTCGGCGGAAAACCCGACCTGCCAGCCCGTCACAGCGGTAAACGCATTCAGCGCCGACACCAGGGATTGCTGGGGAATGGCGAAGGCGTAGTCACCGATGTTGCGGGTCTGTTGGCCGTCGGTGGCAGCCATCAGCGGTGCGGTGCCGGCCATGAGGATGGCAGCGGTCAGCAGCGACAATACGCGGGAAGGGGAAGAGGTCTGGCGGGTAAGGCGTGAGGACATCGATAGCGCTCCGTGTCGCACGAATCTTTATAGGTGCAGATTGGCATCGCGTGATGCGAATCAATTGCATTGGCTATAACTAGACGTACCTGCTTCGGCTATCGAGTAAAAATAATTCTCATTTAGTTCAAGATCACCAGCGCGGGGAATTCCTGCAAGCGCGCGGAGGTGATGTGGGCGAGGGAACGGACCACGTCGAGCGGTTGATCGAGGCGGTAATTGCCGGTCACGGCGACGTCGGCCAATTGCTCGTTGTTGTTGATGATCCAGCCCGGATAGTAGCGGCGCAGTTCGGCCAGCACCTGGTTCAGCGGGCAGTTCTCGAACACCAGTCGGCCCTGTACCCAGGCCAGATCGGTGGCGGCATCGAGTTTGGCCGGGCGGTCGAAACCGTTGGGGCCGATGCGAATGCTTTCCCCCGCCGACAAGCGCACGTGGCTATCGTTGTGCGTGGCGCGCAAATCGACATCGCCGCGTTGCACGTTGATCTGCGCCACGCCATCGAGATAACGCACGGCGAACGCGGTGTCGCGCACGCTGGCCTTGACCGGGCCGGCATCGATTTCCAGCGGTTGATTGCGGCTGCCAGCCACTTCGAAAAACGCTTCGCCCTGATACAGCCGCGCGACGCGCTGTTGATCGTTGATGGTGCTGGAGAATGCGGAGTTGGTGTTGAGCAGGACTTTCGAGCCGTCCTCCAGTTGCAGGCGCTGGCGCTCACCGACCACGGTCAGATGATCGGCCTGAAGGCGCATCGGCAAATTACTGAAACTGAACAGACCGAGAACCAGCACCGCCGCGGTGGCCAGCGGTTTCCAGTGCGGGCGCAAGCGCGACAGTACCGATACCTTTGGCGGCCGGGCCGCCAGTGTCTGCGCACTCAGCATCACTTGCGGGCCGTCCCAGATCGCCTGCGCCTTGGTGAACGCCTCGGCATTCAAGGGATCAGCCGCCAGCCAGGCATGGAACTGCCGGGTTTGCTCCTCGTCCGGGCTGCCGAGCACGATGAGCCAGTCCAGCGCCTGGTCCATTGCGTTTGCAGCGTCCTGCGCCAAGTCTGGCGAAGGCGAGCGGTGGGTGTCCGTCACGGTGTTTCCTCGGCGGTGTCTGCGCACGGCTGTTTTTTTTAAGTGAAGCGTAAAAGTCGGGCAAGGGTAACAAAGCCCAATGATCAGTGCAGTCGATCCTGATGTGTGCCGGATCGTTCAGTCGCCATTCAGGCGTTCGGCAACGCCAATGCAAATGGACATGATCAGTTTCAATTCTTTCTGCACGGTGCTGAGGGAAACGCTCAGTTCATCGGCGATTTCCTGATAGCTGTGCCCGTGCAGGCGGCTGAGGATGAAAATCTGCTGCTGACGGGCGCTGAGTTCACTGAGGCTCACGTTCAAGCGCTCCAGCATCTGTTCGGCGTGGGCGGCGTCTTCGGCGCTGCTGGCGGGGGCGGCGACACTTTCAACCACGTCCGGTGGCACGTCATCGACCAGAGTGCGCGACTGGATGCGCCGCGCACGCAAATGGTCCAGGGCCAGATTGCGCGCAGTCTGGAAAACAAAGGGTTCAAGATGATCGATGGCCCGCTCGCTCAGCGCCCGCGTCACGCGCAGGTAGGTTTCCTGCAGCAGGTCTTCAGCGGTGCTGTGATTGTTGACCATCCGTTCCAGCGTGCGCAGAAGCGAGGTGCGCTGGGTGAGGAAGACGTGGTTGAAGCGCGATTGACTCACGGGGGAACCTGATCCATTTCGAGCGAATGATAATGCTTATCATCTACTGTCATGGTCAAGCGCTTAATCGTGAAAATCTGTGCAGGCGCTGCCGCAGGCTGCAATCTTTTGATTTGGCTGTCAAAAGATCGCAGCCTGCGGCAGCTCCTACGGAAATTCGTGGTGAGTTGCCGATTTATTCCGCGTTACACAGCGCCAGGCAGTTATCCAGCATGCGGTTGGAGAAGCCCCATTCGTTGTCGTACCAAGCCAGTACTTTCAGCAATTTGCCGCTGGATTTGGTGTGGTTGGCGTCGAAGATCGACGACAGCGGGTTGTGGTTGAAGTCGCTGGAAACCAGCGGCAACGTGTTGTAACCCAAAATTTTCGAATGCTGGCTCGCAGCCTTGAGCAGAGCGTTGACCTCATCCGCCGAGGCTTCGCGCTTGAGTTGCACGGTCAGATCGACCAGGGACACATTGATCACCGGCACCCGCACGGCCATGCCGGTCAGTTTGCCCGCCAGCTCCGGCAGCACCAGGCCCACCGCTTCGGCGGCGCCGGTCTTGCTCGGGATCATGTTCTGCGTGGCCGAACGCGCGCGGTACGGGTCGGTGTGGTAGACGTCGGTCAGGTTCTGGTCGTTGGTGTAAGCATGAATCGTGGTCATCAGACCGCTTTCGATTCCCAGCTCGCGGTGCAGCACCTGCGCCACCGGCGCCAGGCAGTTGGTGGTGCACGAAGCGTTGGAGATGATCTGATGCGACTGGCGCAAAATGTCATGGTTCACACCATAAACGACGGTGGCATCGGCGCCTTTGGCCGGGGCCGAGATGATTACTTTGCGTGCGCCGGCAGTAATATGCGCAGCGGCTTTGGCCCGGTCGGTAAAGAGACCGGTGCATTCGAATACCACGTCGATTTTTTCCGCAGCCCATGGCAACTCGGCCGGGTTGCGGATCGCGCTGACTGCAATGCGGTCGCCGTTGACTGTCAGGCTTTCGTTGTCATGCTCGACCTGTGCGTCGAACGTGCCGTGAACGGTGTCGTATTTGAGCAGATGAGCGTTGATCGAGCTGTCGCCCAAATCGTTGATGGCGACGATCTGCAAATCCTGTCGATAGCCTTGGGTATACAGTGCGCGTAGGACATTACGGCCGATGCGGCCAAAACCATTGATTGCGATTCGTAGAGTCATGGAACAGCGCCGCCGTCGTTTTGTTGTTGGAATTACAAGATTATTCGCATAAAAATAGAAAACAAGCCTTTTTAGTGGCAATATTTTGTTTTATCTACAACGAGTGACCTGAATCAACTGGTCCGAATGGTCAAAAAAACCGTCTGTCATTCCAACGACAACGGCGTTTGATCAGCATAGACAATCAGGTCGCCACATCCGTTAGCCTGGAGTTCTACACATGCATCCCCGCGTTCTTGAGGTCACCGAACGGCTTATCGCCCGCAGCCGCGCCACGCGTCAGGCTTACCTTGCACTGATTCGCGGCGCCGCGACGGATGGCCCGATGCGCGGCAAGCTGCAATGCGCCAACTTCGCCCACGGCGTGGCCGGCTGCGGCAGCGAAGACAAGCACAGCCTGCGGATGATGAACTCGGCGAACATCGCCATTGTTTCTTCATATAACGACATGCTCTCGGCGCATCAGCCGTACGAAGTGTTTCCCGAGCAAATCAAGAATGCCCTGCGCGAAATCGGCTCGGTCGG
This sequence comes from Pseudomonas sp. TH10, assembly GCF_016651255.1. Lineage (GTDB taxonomy): Bacteria > Pseudomonadota > Gammaproteobacteria > Pseudomonadales > Pseudomonadaceae > Aquipseudomonas. The sequence continues at coordinate 30,518 of NZ_JAEKEG010000051.1, read as the reverse complement.
CCAGTTCGCTGGCGGCACTCCGGCGATGTGCGACGGCGTGACCCAGGGCGAGCCAGGCATGGAGCTGAGCCTGCCGAGCCGCGAAGTGATCGCCATGTCGACCGCTGTGGCGCTGTCCCACAACATGTTCGATGGCGCGCTGATGCTCGGCATCTGCGACAAAATCGTGCCAGGCCTGATGATGGGCTCGCTGCGCTTCGGTCATCTGCCGACGATCTTCGTACCGGGCGGGCCGATGGTCTCGGGGATTTCCAACAAGGAAAAAGCCGACGTGCGGCAGAAATACGCCGAAGGCAAGGCAACCCGCGAAGAGCTGCTGGAATCGGAGATGAAGTCCTACCACAGCCCGGGTACGTGCACCTTCTACGGCACCGCCAACACCAACCAGTTGTTGATGGAAGTGATGGGCCTGCACTTGCCGGGTGCCTCTTTCGTCAACCCGAACACGCCGCTGCGTGATGCGCTGACCCGCGAAGCCGCGCATCAAGTGACGCGCCTGACCAAGCAGAACGGCAACTTCATGCCAATCGGCGAAATCGTCGACGAGAAGTCGCTGGTCAACTCGATCGTCGCGCTGCACGCCACCGGTGGCTCGACCAACCACACCCTGCACATGCCGGCCATCGCCATGGCTGCGGGCATTCAACTGACCTGGCAGGACATGGCCGACCTCTCTGAAGTCGTGCCAACCCTGAGCCACGTTTATCCGAACGGCAAAGCTGACATCAACCACTTCCAGGCCGCGGGCGGCATGTCATTCCTGATCCGCGAACTGTTGGCGGCCGGGTTGCTCCATGAAAACGTCAACACCGTGCTGGGTCATGGTCTGAGCCGCTACACCCTGGAGCCTTTCCTGGATAACGGCGAGCTGGTCTGGCGCGAAGGCCCGGTCGACAGCCTCGACGAAAACATCCTGCGTCCAGTCGCTCGCGCGTTCTCCACGGAGGGCGGTTTGCGCGTGATGGAGGGCAACCTCGGTCGCGGTGTGATGAAGGTTTCTGCCGTTGCGTTGGAAAACCAGATCGTCGAAGCGCCGGCGATGGTGTTCCAGGATCAACAGGATCTGGCCGATGCGTTCAAGGCTGGCCTGCTGGAAAAAGATTTTGTCGCGGTGATGCGCTTCCAGGGCCCGCGCTCCAACGGTATGCCCGAGTTGCACAAGATGACGCCGTTCCTCGGCGTGCTGCAGGATCGCGGCTTCAAAGTCGCGCTGGTGACTGACGGACGCATGTCCGGCGCTTCGGGGAAAATTCCGGCGGCGATTCACGTCAGCCCTGAAGCTTATGTCGGCGGCGCTTTGGCCCGGGTGCAAGAGGGCGATATCATCCGCGTCGATGGCGTCAAAGGCACCCTGGAGCTTAAGGTGGACGCCGACGAATTTGCAGCGCGCGAACCTGCCAAGGGCCTGTTGGGCAATAACATCGGCAGCGGTCGCGAACTGTTTGGTTTCATGCGTTTGGCCTTCAGCTCGGCGGAGCAGGGCGCCAGCGCCTTCACTTCTGCCCTGGAGACGCTTAATTGAAACTGGCTTTGGTCGGTGATATCGGAGGCACCAACGCTCGGTTCGCGTTGTGGAAAAACCAACAACTGGAATCGGTTGAGGTCTTGGCTACCGCCGACCACGCCAGCCCGGAAGAGGCGATCAGCCTCTATCTGAGCGGGCTCGGTCTGGCGCCGGGTGCAATCGGTTCGGTGTGCCTGTCGGTGGCAGGTCCGGTCAGCGGCGATGAATTCAGGTTCACCAACAACCACTGGCGGCTGAGTCGCAAGGCGTTTTGCCAGGCCTTGCAGGTCGAGCAGTTGTTGCTGGTCAATGACTTCTCGGCGATGGCGCTGGGCATGACCCGATTGCAGCCGGACGAGTTTCGTGTCGTTTGCCCAGGCACGCCGGAGCCGTTGCGGCCGGCAGTGGTCATCGGTCCGGGCACCGGCCTGGGGGTCGGCACCTTGCTTGACTTGGGCGCCGGGCGTTTTGCCGCCTTGCCGGGCGAGGGCGGTCACGTTGATCTGCCGCTGAGCAGCCCGCGTGAAACACAGCTGTGGCAGCACATCCACAACGAGATCGGCCATGTCAGCGCGGAAACGGCGTTGAGCGGTGGTGGATTGCCGCGTGTTTACCGGGCGATCTGCGCGGTGGATGGTCACGAAGCGGTGCTCGACACCCCGGAGTCGATCACGGCTGCGGGCCTCGCGGGCGACCCGATTGCGCTGGAAGTGCTGGAACAGTTCTGCTGCTGGCTCGGGCGTGTGGCCGGTAACAACGTACTGACTACTGGCGGTCGCGGCGGTGTGTACATCGTGGGTGGGGTGATTCCACGGTTTGCCGATTTCTTCCTCGAAAGTGGTTTCGCCCGCAGCTTTGCCGACAAGGGTTGCATGAGCGATTATTTCAAAGGCATTCCTGTGTGGCTGGTGACAGCGCCGTATTCCGGGTTGATGGGGGCGGGTGTGGCGCTCGAACAGGCCTGAAACCGCGTCGCCTCCATCGCGGGCAAGCCACGCTCCCACAGGATTACCTGCATCTGAAAATGTGCGCATTACCTTGTGTGGGACTTGCCAGCGATGGGGCCAGAACAGACAACAAATTTCCAAGGTTCATCAGGCATAATCCGCCCCAATTCCAACAACAAGGATGCCGCCCCGTGAGCTCAGTCAACAAGTCGATATTGTTGGTCGATGACGACCAGGAAATACGCGAGTTGCTGGAAACCTACCTGACCCGCGCCGGGTTTCAGGTGCGGGCCACCGCCGATGGCGCCAGTTTCCGCCAGGCACTCAATGAGGCGCCGAGCGATCTGGTGATCCTCGACGTCATGCTGCCCGACGAAGATGGCTTCAGCCTCTGCCGTTGGGTGCGTCAGCATCCGCGTCAGGCGCAGGTGCCGATCATCATGCTCACCGCCAGTTCCGACGAAGCCGACCGCGTGATCGGTCTGGAACTCGGTGCCGACGACTACCTCGGCAAACCCTTCAGCCCCCGCGAACTGCAAGCGCGCATCAAGGCATTGCTGCGTCGTGCGCAATTTGGCCAGGAACGCAGTGGCAGTGAGGTGCTGGCGTTCGACGAGTGGCGGCTCGACATGGTCAGCCATCGGCTATTCCACACTGATGGCGAAGAAGTGATCCTGTCCGGCGCCGACTTCGCCCTGCTCAAGTTGTTTCTCGATCATCCCCAGGAAATTCTCGACCGCGACACCATCGGCAACGCCACCCGTGGCCGCGACCTGATGCCGCTCGATCGCATCGTCGACATGGCGGTCAGTCGTTTGCGCCAACGCCTGCGCGACACGGAAAAACCGCCACGGCTGATCCGCACCGTGCGCGGCAGCGGCTATCAGCTGGCAGCCAATGTGGTTGCCAGCAATGGTCACTGAGTTCCTGCGCAAACTGGCGGCCAGGGTGCCGGTGCCGCGTTCGCTGCTGGGGCGGATGTTGCTGCTGACACTGTTGGCGGTGTTGTTTGCGCAGACATTGTCGAGCGTGATCTGGGTGTCGCAGCTGCGTGCTACCCAGCTTGAAGGCCTGGTCACCAGTGCCCGCAGCCTCGCGCACTCAATGACCGCCAGCGTCAGTTACTTTCGATCCCTGCCCGTCGCCTTCAGGCCGCTGGTCCTCGATCAGTTGCGCAGCATGGGCGGCACCCGTTTTGTCGTGACGCTCAACGACAAACCCCTGGGCATGGAAGTGCTGCCGATTACCCCGCGTAAAGCGGCGGTGCTCAAGGCGGTGGACGAAGTGTTGCGCCAGTCCCTGGGACAGGACGCGGACATCTCCGTGACCTTCGTCAGCCCCGAGGACCTGCGAATTTTCAACGGCGGCCTGAAACTCGACGAGTTGCCACGCTCCTGGGCGCATTACGCGCTGACCCTTGAGCCGGTGAACCCGCCGGTGCTGGTCACGCAGATTCAAATGGCGCCGGGCGAATGGCTGTACATCGCCTCGCTGTTGCCCGAGCCGTACACCAGCCTTGAAGAACAAGGGCTGCCGTCGCAACAGGTATGGTTCATCGTCCTAACCAGCGGCTTTTTGCTGCTGTTCATCGGCCTGCTGGTGCACTGGCAGAGTCGGCCGCTCAAGCGTCTGGCGCGTGCCGCGCGGGATATGTCGCTGGGCGCCGACGTCGAGCCGGTGGCTGAGGGCGGCGGCAGTGAAGTGGTGGAAGTGGGTCGCGCGTTCAACAGCATGCGCGAACGCATCAGCCGTTACCTGACAGAACGCAGCCAATTGTTCAGCGCGATTTCCCATGACCTGCGCACGCCGATCACGCGTTTGCGCTTGCGCGTCGAGTTGCTTGAGGACGAGGCGTTGCAAGCGAAGTTCGGCCGTGATCTGGATGAGCTGGAGCTGCTGGTCAAAGGCGCGCTGCAATGCGTGAAAGACACCGATATCCACGAGAACATCGAACCGGTGGATCTCAACCATGTGCTCGATTGTCTGGTCGAGCCGTATCTGGCGCCCAACGGCAATGGTCGCGTGACCCAGCACGGGCGTGCGCTGGCGGCGTATTCGGGCAAGCCTTTGGCGTTGAAGCGTTGCATTGGCAACCTGATCGACAACGCACTGAAGTATGGGCAGAACGCGCATTTGCATATCGATGACGATGAGAGTGCGTTTGTCCTGCACGTCGACGATGAAGGGCCGGGGGTGCCGGAGCAGCGGCTGGAGCAGGTGTTCGAACCGCACTTTCGCTTGGCGGGGCAGCAGCAGGGTTATGGGCTTGGGGTTGGGCATTGCGCGCAACATCGCCCACAGTCATGGCGGCGAAGTCAGCCTGCAGAACCTGCGTGAAGGTGGTTTGCGGGTGACGTTACAGTTGCCGCGTAGTGTTGATTAGGTATACCGCGTAATCGTTCTTCGCGGGCGAGCCCGCTCCCACAGGATTACCTGCATTCTCAAATTGTGTGCATAACCCCGTGGGAGCGGGCTTGCCCGCGAAGGCGTCAGTCGATCCAACCTATGCCCAGATCAAATGTCACAAAGTGGTGACATAACCCACCCCTTCGTTACAAGCCCGCCACTCCCCGTTGTTTAGACTGCCCCCAGTCATAACAACAAAAAAGGCACACCATGCACACCTTCCAACCTGCCTTCAGCAGCTGGCTGAACGCCCACGCGCATCAGCAATGGCTGGCCGCCGAAGGCTTGCGTCTGCTGGCGTTCGCTAAAGCCTCCAGACTGCCTGAGGGCTTCGGCAACCTTGATGAAAGGGCCGCCTTCCGGCCAATGCCCGCGCCGAAACCATGAACACCGCACGCATGACCCACAGCTTTGCCATGGCTACACATCCAGGGCCTGCCGGGCTTTGCCGAGCTGGTAGACCATGGCGTCAAGGCCCTCAGCGGCCCAATGCGCGATGCCGAGCATGGTGGCTGGTTCGCCGTCGCCGAACACCGCGATGACAACACCGGCAAAAACGCCTATCTGCATGCCTTCGTCGCCCTGGCCGCCAGTTCGGCCGTGGTCGCCAAACGTCCCGGCGCACAGGCATTGCTGGATGACGCCATCGACATCATCGACACCTGTTTCTGGAGCGAAGAAGAGGGCGCCATGCGCGAATTCTTCAACCGCGACTGGAGCGAAGAAGAAGCCTATCGCGGCGCCAACAGCAACATGCACGCGACCGAGGCATTCCTCGCGCTGGCCGATGTCACCGAGGACACGCGCTGGCTGGTGCGTGCGCAACGTATCGTCGAGCGGGTGATTCACGGTCACGCCGCCGCCAACGGTTACATGGTCATCGAGCATTTCGATCGCGACTGGCAACCGCTGCGCGAATACAACCATGACAATCCCGCCGACGGTTTCCGTCCTTACGGCACCACCCCGGGCCATGGTTTCGAGTGGGCGCGGCTGTTACTGCACCTCGAAGCAGCGCGGGTGCAGGCGGGTATGCTCACGCCGGGTTGGCTCGCCACCGACGCGCAAAAACTCTTCGAGAACAACTGCCGCAACGGCTGGGACGTCGATGGTTTGCCGGGCATCGTCTACACCCTCGACTGGGGCAATCGCCCGGTGGTGCGGCACCGTCTGCACTGGACCCATTGCGAGGCCAGCGCCGCCGCCAGCGCATTGCTCAAGCGCACCGGCGACAGCCAGTACGAAGCCTGGTACCGGCTGTTCTGGGAATTCTGTGACCGTCACTTCATCGATCGCGAAGCGGGCAGCTGGCATCACGAACTGGACCCGCAAAACGTTCCCAGTGCCGATATCTGGCCCGGAAAACCCGATCTGTATCACGCCTGGCAGGCCGTCCTCATTCCCGGCCTGCCCCTGGCTCCGAGCCTGGCCACCGCTCTGGGGTGGGTGTCCCAGAGCAGTCCTGTGTAACCATGTGGTGACATTCGCGCGTCCCTTCGTTACCTGCGAGGGCTGACTCCTGTTTAAAATCCATGCAGCGCAAGCACCAGACTTGCATGCATAACAACAAGAAAGGTACATCTCAGATGAATGCGATTTCTCGCCTCGCTACTGTCATTTCTGTCGCCTCCCTGTTCCCGCTCGCAATTCTGCCTCTCAGTGTTTCCGCTGCCGAATCCAAAGGTTCGGTCGAAGTCGTGCACTGGTGGACGTCTGGTGGCGAAAAAGCTGCCGTTGATGTGCTCAAGGCCCAAGTCGAAAAAGACGGTTTCACCTGGAAAGACGGCGCTGTCGCCGGTGGTGGCGGTGCGACTGCCATGACCGTGCTGAAAAGCCGTGCCGTTGCCGGTAACCCGCCAGGCGTTGCCCAGATCAAGGGCCCGGACATTCAGGAATGGGGCAGCACCGGCTTGCTCGACACCGACGTTCTGAAAGACGTTGCCAAAGAAGAGAAGTGGGACAGCCTGCTCGACAAGAAAGTCTCCGATACCGTGAAGTACGACGGTGATTACGTGGCCGTGCCGGTGAACATTCACCGTGTGAACTGGCTGTGGATCAACCCGGAAGTCTTCAAGAAAGCCGGTATCACCAAGAACCCGACCACCCTCGAAGAATTCTACGCTGCGGGCGACAAGCTGAAAGCCGCGGGCTTCATTCCGCTGGCCCACGGCGGTCAGCCTTGGCAGGACAGCACGGTATTCGAAGACGTGGTGCTCTCGACCATGGGCGCCGACGGCTACAAGAAAGCCCTGGTAGACCTGGACCAGAAAACCCTGTCTGGCGCTGAAATGACCAAGGCTTTTACCGAGCTGAAAAAGCTCACCGGTTACATGGACCAGAACCGCGCCGGTCGTGACTGGAACATCGCTGCCGCCGATGTCATCAACGGCAAGGCCGGCATGCAGATGATGGGCGACTGGGCGAAAAGCGAATGGACGGCGGCGAAGAAAGTCGCCGGCAAGGACTACCAGTGCGTGCCGTTTCCGGGCACCGAAAAAGCCTTTACCTACAACATCGATTCCCTGGCCGTGTTCAAGCTCAAGGCCGATCGCAAAGGCGACATCGCCGCTCAGCAAGACCTGGCCAAGGTCGCCCTGGGTACCGATTTCCAGAAAGTCTTCAGCATGAACAAAGGCTCGATCCCGGTGCGCACCGACATGCTCAACGACATGAGCGCCCTGGGCTTCGATTCCTGCGCCCAGACCGCAGCCAAGGACTTCCTGGCTGACGAGAAGACCGGCGGCCTGCAACCGAGCATGGCGCACAACATGGCCACCTCCCTGGCCGTGCAGGGCGCGATCTTCGACGTGGTCACCAACTTCATGAACGACAAGGACGCTGACCCGGCCAAGGCCAGCGCCCAACTGGCATCGGCTGTCAAAGCGGCCCAGTAATCCCCGACAGCGAGTGAGCCCCTGGTAGGAGCTGCCGCAGGCTGCGATCTTTTGATCTTGATTGTAAAAAACAAAATCAAAAGATCGCAGCCTGCGGCAGCTCCTACGGGGGATCACACTCCGATCCTTAAATCTAAACCTGGATTATCCCGATGAGCTCTGTGGCGGTTTTCAGCAAAGCCTCACCGTTCGATGCGCTGCAACGCTGGTTACCCAAGTTGGTACTCGCGCCGAGCATGCTCATCGTGTTGGTTGGTTTCTACGGTTACATCATCTGGACATTCGTCCTGTCCTTCACCAACTCCAGCTTCATGCCGAGCTACAAATGGGTCGGCCTGCAGCAATACACCCGGTTGCTGGACAACGACCGCTGGTGGGTTGCGAGCAAAAACCTCGCGGTGTTCGGTGGCATGTTCATCGGCATCACGCTGGTGATTGGTGTGCTGCTGGCGGTGTTCCTCGACCAGCGCATCCGTCGCGAAGGCTTTATCCGCACCATTTACCTGTACCCGATGGCGCTCTCGATGATCGTCACCGGTACCGCATGGAAATGGCTGCTCAACCCGGGCATGGGCCTGGACAAATTGTTGCGTGACTGGGGCTGGGAAGGCTTCCGTCTCGACTGGCTGATCGACCCTGATCGCGTGGTTTATTGCCTGGTGATCGCCGCTGTCTGGCAAGCATCGGGCTTCATCATGGCGATGTTCCTTGCCGGCCTGCGTGGCGTTGATCAATCGATCATCCGTGCTGCACAGATCGATGGCGCGAGCATGCCGATGATCTACTGGAAAGTGGTGCTGCCAAGCCTGCGTCCGGTGTTCTTCAGTGCGGTAATGATCCTCGCGCATATCGCGATCAAGAGCTTCGACCTGGTCGCGGCGATGACCGCCGGTGGTCCGGGTTATTCCTCCGACCTGCCAGCGATGTTCATGTATTCCTTCACCTTCAGTCGCGGCCAGATGGGCATGGGCTCGGCCAGTGCGATTCTGATGCTCGGTGCGATCCTCGCGATCATCGTGCCTTACCTGTATTCCGAGCTGAGGACCAAGCGCAATGACTAGTCTCGCTGCCAAACCTGCTATCAGCCTGAGTCGCATCGCGATCTACGCGGTGCTGATCCTCGCCGTGCTGCTTTATCTGGTGCCGCTGGTGGTCATGTTGCTGACCAGCTTCAAAACCCCGGAAGACATCAGCACCGGCAACCTGCTGAGCTGGCCAACCGTGGTCAGCGGCATCGGCTGGGTCAAGGCCTGGGCCACGGTTGACGGTTACTTCTGGAACTCGATCAAGATCACCGTTCCGGCCGTGATCATCTCCACCGCCATCGGCGCGTTGAACGGTTATGTGCTGTCGTTCTGGCGCTTCCGTGGTTCGCAGCTGTTCTTCGGTCTGCTGTTGTTCGGCTGCTTCCTGCCGTTCCAGACCGTGCTGCTGCCGGCCTCGTTCACCCTCGGCAAAATGGGCCTGGCGAGCACCACCACCGGCCTGGTGTTTATCCACGTGGTGTACGGTCTGGCGTTTACTACGCTGTTCTTCCGTAACTACTACGTGAGCATCCCGGATGCGCTGGTGAAAGCCGCACGCCTTGATGGCGCGGGTTTCTTCACGATTTTCCGGCGGATCATTCTGCCGATGTCGACGCCGATCATCATGGTCTGCCTGATCTGGCAGTTCACCCAGATCTGGAACGACTTCCTGTTCGGTGTGGTGTTCTCCAGCGGTGATTCGCAACCGATCACGGTGGCGCTGAACAACCTGGTCAACACCAGCACCGGCGCCAAGGAATACAACGTTGATATGGCAGCGGCGATGATCGCCGGCCTGCCGACCCTGCTGGTCTATGTGGTCGCAGGCAAGTATTTCGTGCGCGGGCTGACGGCCGGCGCGGTCAAGGGGTAATCATGGCAACGCTCGAACTTCGCAACGTAAACAAGACCTACGGTGCCGGCCTGCCGGACACCCTGAAGAACATCGAACTGTCGATCAAGGAAGGCGAATTCCTGATCCTCGTCGGCCCGTCGGGCTGCGGCAAATCGACGTTGATGAACTGCATCGCCGGTCTGGAAACCATCACTGGCGGCGCGATCATGATCGGTGACCAGGACGTCAGCGGCATGAGCCCGAAAGATCGCGACATCGCCATGGTGTTCCAGTCCTACGCGCTGTACCCGACCATGAGCGTGCGCGAGAACATCGAGTTCGGTCTGAAGATTCGCAAAATGGCCCAGTCGGCGATCGACGAAGAAGTCGCGCGTGTCGCCAAGCTGCTGCAGATCGAACATTTGCTGAACCGTAAACCGGGTCAGCTCTCCGGTGGTCAGCAACAGCGCGTGGCCATGGGCCGGGCCCTGGCGCGTCGTCCAAAGATCTATCTGTTCGACGAACCGCTGTCCAACCTCGACGCCAAGCTGCGCGTCGAGATGCGTACCGAAATGAAACTGATGCACCAGCGCCTGAAAACCACCACGGTCTACGTGACCCACGACCAGATCGAAGCGATGACCCTGGGCGACAAAGTGGCGGTGATGAAGGACGGCATCATTCAGCAGTTCGGTACGCCGAAAGAGATCTACAACGACCCGGCCAACCTGTTCGTGGCGAGCTTCATCGGTTCGCCGCCGATGAACTTCATTCCGCTGCGTCTGCAACGCAAGGACGGTCGTCTGCTGGCGCTGCTCGACAGCGGTCAGGCGCGTTGTGAACTGCCGATGAGCATGCAGGACGCCGGGCTTGAAGATCGCGAAGTGATCCTCGGCCTGCGCCCGGAACAGATCGTCCTGGCGGGCAACGAGCCGAACGGGCTGCCGACCATTCGCGCGGAGGTCCAGGTCACCGAACCGACCGGCCCCGACACCCTGGTGTTCGTCAACCTCAACGACACCAAGGTGTGCTGCCGCCTGGCGCCGGACGTCGCGCCGAATGTCGGCGAGACCCTGACCCTGCAATTCGATCCGTCGAAAGTGTTGTTGTTTGATGCCAATACCGGTGAGCGCCTCGGCACTGCCGGCCAACCAAAAGCCGAAGCCCACAGCGCCAACGTCGCCCAGTTCAAGGGTCGCTGATGCAGGAACGAGGATGTGTAAACCGCGTTAGATAAAAACAGTTAATAACAATAAAGACGAGGATGTAGGGATGAAAAAGAAGAACAACGCTCAGCTGATCTGCCAATTGTCAGCGATTGCGGCGATGAGCCTGGCTGGCACCGTGCACGCCGCTGAAGCGTTCAGCCCCGAGTCGAAGTGGATGACGGGCGACTGGGGTGGTGAGCGGACCAAGCTGATCGAGGCGGGCTACGATTTCACGCTGGAGTACGTGGGCGAAGTCGGCTCCAACCTCAAGGGCGGTTACAACGATGACACCACGGCGCGCTACAGCGACCAGTTTGCCCTGGGGGCGCAACTGGACCTGGAAAAGATCTTCGGCTGGAAAGACGCCGAGTTCAAACTGGCGATCACCGAGCGTAGCGGCAAGAACATCTCCAACGATCGCATCGGCGATCCACGGGCTGGCACCTTCAGTTCTTCCCAGGAAGTCTGGGGCCGGGGTCAGACCTGGCGCCTGACGCAATTGTGGGTCAAGCAGAAGTATTTCGATGGCGCCCTGGACGTCAAGGCCGGTTACTTCGGCGAAGGCGAAGACTTCAACACCTTCCCGTGCGACTTCCAGAACCTGGCGTTCTGCGGCTCGCAAGTGGGTAACTGGGTGGGCGGCATCTGGTACAACTGGCCGGTCAGCCAGGCGGCGATCCGCGTGAAGTACAACATCAACGACGAGCTTTACGCGCAGATCGGCGCGTACAACCAGAACCCGTCGCAACTGGAAACCGGCAACGGCTTCAAGCTCAGCGGCAGCGGCACCAAGGGCACCATCATTCCAGTCGAGTTGGTGTGGTCGCCAAACGTCAACAGCCTGCCGGGCGAGTACCGCGTCGGTTACTACAAAAGCACCGCCAAGGCCGACGACGTTCGTGAAGACGCCAACGGCAACGACGCGGCCGTCAGCGGTGATGCGTACCGCAGCCACAGCAGCAAGTCCGGCTACTGGTTCGTGGCCCAGCAACAGCTCACCGACCACAATGGCGACAAGAGCCGTGGCCTGAGCATCGCGGCCAACGCCACCTTCCATGACAAGGACACCAACGTCGTGGACAACTATCAGAACCTGATGCTGGTCTACAAAGGCCCGTTCAACGCGCGCCCCAAGGATGACGTCGGTATCGGCGCGGCGCGTATCCACGTCAACGACGACGTGAAGAAAAACGCCGAGTTGCTTAACGTTTCCAACGGTGTTTCGGACTACGACAACCCGGTGTTCTCGCCGATTCGTGAAACCGAATACAACTACGAGATCAACTACGGCTTCCACGTCACCAACTGGCTGACCGTACGTCCTAACCTGCAATACATCACTCACCCGGGCGGTGTGGATGCAGTGGACAACGCATTGGTCGCTGGCCTGAAAATTCAGTCGGTGTTCTAACGCGTCTGCGATAAGCTCCTCTCTATGTGCGCATATTTGCGGACAGCCAAGGCTGTCCGCTTTTTTTGGGGCGAGCACTTCCCGGTAACAGATGATTTTCAGGACCGTGGCAAATGCATGAGCATCCGCTACAACGCTTCTTCAAATCCCTGCGCGAACAACCGGTGTTCGCCTGGGAGCGCTATCAGATGCGCGACGTGTTGGTGATCGATCATCCGCTGTGTCAGGCGGTGTTCAGTCGTCAGGGTGCGCAGTTGCTGCACTTTCAGCCGCGTGGGCAAAAGCCGTGGTTGTGGTGTGCGGCAAAGTGGCCGCATGTCGGTGCGATCCGCGGCGGGGTGCCGGTTTGCTGGCCGTGGTATGGCCGTCATCCCAGCGAAAACGCGTGGCCGTCGCATGGCTGGGCACGACTGCTCGACTGGAAGTTGCTCGACAGCAGCAGCGCCGATGACGGCGTGCGCCTGCATTGGCAATTGCAGCTGTGCGACTGGCAGGTCGACCTGCACGCACACCTTGGCGAGCGCCTGGACCTGCGCCTGGCGACTGAGCACCAGGACAGCCTGCCGTGTCAGTTGAGTCAGGCTTTGCATGCCTACTGGCGTATTGGCGACGTGGGTGAGGTAGCGCTGTCTGGGCTCGATGGGGTGCAAGGTTACGACCAGTTGAACCGCCAGGCATGCCAGCAGGAAGGCGAACTGCGGGTGGATGGTGGCTGCCAGCGCGTGTTCCAGCACGAGGGCGAATTACAGCTCAAGGACCCTGTCTGGCAGCGGCAGTTGTGCATCGATACCGGGGATGACGCAAACACCGTGGTCTGGCACCCGGGGACGCGGCCGTTGCTGGGAGTGAGCTGGAACGAAATGTCTGAATTCGTCTGTGTCGAGGCGGCGAGTGGCGGTGGGCGGGGACTGGCGCCGGGAGAGCGGGCGAATTTGAGTTTGCAGGCGCGGGTGGGTGCTTAGATCGGAATGGGTGGTGTTGCGGCTGGCCTCATCGCGGGCAAGCCCGCTCCCACAAGGATCTGCGAAGCACACAAATCCATGCTTACTGACGATCTCTGTGGGAGCGGGCTTGCCCGCGATGAGGCCCGACCAGGCAACACCGATGTTGGGCTTAGTTAAACTCGTCACCCACCGGATACCGGCTGGCGTTCAAGCTCTCTTTGATCTTGCGCAGATGCGGCTGGAAATCCACCCCGCGACGCAGCGTCATCCCCGTCGCCAGCACATCCAGCACCGTCAACTGAATGATCCGCGAGGTCATCGGCATATAGATGTCGGTGTCTTCCGGCAGCGGAATGTTCAGGCTCAAGGTACTGGCCTTGGCCAGCGGCGAGTTCTCCGCCGTCAAACCCAACACCGAAGCGCCGTTCTCGCGAGCAATGCGCGCAACCTCGACCAGCTCACGGGTGCGGCCTGTGTAGGAAATGATCACGAACAGTTCACCGGTGTGCGCCACCGAAGCAATCATCCGCTGCATCAACACATCGGCGTGCGCCGTGACCGCAAGGTTGAAGCGGAAGAATTTGTGCTGCGCATCCAGCGCCACCGGTGCAGAAGCGCCGAGGCCGAAGAAGTGGATCTGCCGCGCCTGAATCAACAGGTCGACGGCGCGGCTGATCAGGTTCGGGTCCAGCGCCTGGCAAGCACTGTCCAGGGATGCGATGGCGCTGCCGAAAATCTTTTGCGTGTACGCCTCGGGATTGTCATCGGCTTCCACCGCACGGCTGACATACGCCGCGCCGCTGGCCAGGCTCTGCGCCAGTTGCAGCTTGAGCTCGGGATAACCGCTGACACCGAATGAACGGCAGAAACGATTGACCGTCGGTTCGCTCACCGACGCGGCCTGGGCGAGGGCGGCGATGCTGAAGCGGGTGGCCTGCTGCGGGTTGAGCAGGATCACCTCGGCGACTTTGCGTTCGGCCTTGTTCAGGTCTTCAAGGCGACTCTGGATCTGTTCCAGTAAATTTCGCACGCGGTCCATATGGAATTCCTAATTCACCTGCGCAAAGTTGCGCCGGGCTATGCAAATTGGGCCTTTGATATGGCCCGTAACGGTGGCCTATCCTACTGATGGCTCCGACCGACCACCACTCGGAATCTGTATTTTGCGAAAATGTTGTGGTTATTACTACATTTTCCCTTGAGTGATGCCTTGAAAAAAGGTATTTGTAGCTTAACTTGATAAAAGAACAAACATCATGCCTTCGATTACGGTTGAACCGTGCACCTTTGCCTTGTTCGGCGCTCTTGGCGATCTGGCCCTGCGCAAGCTGTTTCCTGCCCTTTATCACCTCGATGGCGCTGACTTGTTGCACGAGGACACGCGCATCATCGCGTTGGCCCGTGAAGCAGGCAGCGAGCAGCAGCACATGGCGTTCATCGCCGCCGAATTGCGCCGCTACGTCGGCAAAGAGCTGGACGAAGCCGTCGCCGAGCGTTTTCTCGCTCGCCTGACCTACCTGCACGTCGACTTCCTCAAGGCAGAAGACTATGTCGCGCTGGCCGAACTGGCTGGCAGCACGCAACGCATGATTGCCTACTTCGCCACGCCGGCAGCGGTGTACGGCGCGATTTGCGAGAACCTGGCGAAAGTCGGTCTGGCGGAAAATACCCGCGTGGTCCTCGAAAAGCCGATCGGTTCCGATCTGGAGTCCTCGCGCAAGGTCAACGACGCCGTGGCGCAGTTCTTCCCGGAGAACCGTACCTACCGCATCGACCATTATCTGGGCAAAGAAACCGTTCAGAACCTGATTGCCCTGCGTTTCGCCAACAGCCTGTTCGAAACCCAGTGGAACCAGAATTACATCTCTCACGTGGAAATCACCGTGGCCGAGAAGGTTGGCATCGAAGGCCGCTGGGGTTACTTCGACAAGGCAGGCCAACTGCGTGACATGATTCAGAATCACCTGTTGCAGTTGCTCTGCCTGATCGCCATGGACCCGCCGGCCGATTTGTCCGCCGACAGCATCCGTGACGAGAAAGTAAAAGTGCTCAAGGCGCTGGCACCGATCAGCCCGGAAGGCCTGACCACGCAGGTTGTGCGCGGTCAGTACATCGCCGGTTACAGCGAAGGCAAATCGGTACCGGGCTACCTCGAAGAACCGAATTCCAACACCCAGAGCGACACCGAAACCTTCGTCGCCCTGCGTGCCGACATCCGCAACTGGCGCTGGGCCGGCGTACCGTTTTACCTACGCACCGGCAAGCGCATGCCGCAGAAACTGTCGCAGATCGTCATCCACTTCAAAGAACCGTCGCACTACATCTTCGCCCCGGAGCAGCGCCTGCAGATCAGCAACAAACTGATCATCCGCCTGCAACCGGACGAAGGTATTTCGCTGCGCGTGATGACCAAAGAGCAGGGCCTGGACAAGGGCATGCAGCTGCGCAGCGGTCCGTTGCAGCTGAATTTTTCCGATACCTGGCGTAGCGCGCGGATCCCCGATGCCTACGAGCGGTTGTTGCTGGAAGTGATGAACGGCAATCAGAACCTGTTTGTCCGTAAAGATGAAATCGAAGCCGCGTGGAAGTGGTGTGACCAGTTGATCGCCGGGTGGAAAAAATCCGGTGATGCGCCCAAGCCGTACGCGGCCGGGTCCTGGGGCCCCATGAGCTCCATTGCACTGATCACGCGGGACGGGAGGTCGTGGTATGGCGATATCTGATTTGAAACTGCCTCAGGGCGTCAGCGCCCATGAGTACAAGAGCCCGGCGCTGTTGGCCGATGCCTTGGCACTGAATGTGGCCAAGCAGCTGAGTGACGCTATTGATGCTCGCGGCACCGCGACGCTGGTGGTGTCCGGTGGCCGTAGCCCGGTGGCATTTTTCCAGAACCTGGCCAGGCAAAAGCTCGACTGGTCCAAGGTGGTTGTCACCCTGGCCGACGAGCGCTGGGTGCCGGTCGAGCATGCCGACAGCAATGCCGGGCTGCTCAAGCGCTACCTGCTGCAAGGCCCGGCGGCCAAGGCGCAGTTCCTGAGCCTGTACAGCGCCACGGCGAACCTGGAACTGGCCGCCGAGCAAGCCGATCGCCTGTTGGCAGAGTTGCCGCCGATCGACGTGCTGATACTCGGCATGGGCGATGACGGTCATACCGCGTCGCTGTTCCCCAACAGCCCGAACCTGGCTGAAGCATTGGCAGCCGATGGCACTCGACGCTGCTACCCGATGCTGGCACCGACCGTGCCGCATCAGCGCCTGACCATGAGTCGTGCGCTGCTGGCTTCGGCCGAGACCACTGTTCTATCGATTTCCGGTCAGTCCAAGCTGACCACCCTGAGTGCCGCATTGGCCGGTGACGATGTCGGCGTCATGCCGATTCGCGCGTTTCTGCAACCTACGTTAGAGATTTACTGGTGCCCATGAGCCAAGGAACAGCCGCTATGACAATCCCATCCCCGACCGTTTCCATGGCGGACAAAGTTGCCCTGATTGACAGCCTCTGCGCCAAGGCGCGGATCCTGCCGGTAATCACCATCGCCCGTGAACAGGACGTGCTGCCGCTGGCCGACGCCCTGGCCGCCGGTGGCCTGACCGCGCTGGAAGTGACCCTGCGCTCGCAGTTCGGCCTCAAGGCCATCCAGATCCTGCGTGAGCAACGTCCGGAGCTGATGACCGGCGCCGGCACCGTATTGGATCGCAACATGCTCGCGGCGGCTGAAGCAGCGGGTTCGCAATTCATCGTCACCCCGGGCATCACCCGTGATCTGCTCGAAGCCAGCGTCGACAGCCCGATTCCGCTGTTGCCAGGCATCAGCAACGCCTCCGGCATCATGGAAGGCTACGGTCTGGGTTATCGCCGCTTCAAACTGTTCCCGGCTGAAGTCAGCGGTGGCGTCGCGGCGATCAAAGCCTTGGGCGGTCCGTTCGGCGAAGTTAAGTTCTGCCCGACTGGCGGCGTAAGCCCGGCCAACATCAAAAGCTACATGGCGCTGAAAAACGTGATGTGCGTGGGCGGCAGCTGGATGCTTGATCCGCAGTGGATCAGGAACGGCGACTGGGCCCGCATCCAGGAATGCACTGCCGAGGCGTTGGCGCTGCTGGACTGATTGGTTTTACCTGACACGTCGTTGTGTGTTCTACGGCTTTAACGGTGCGCTTGGTCGGTGCACCGTTTTTTTTGTCTGAAGAAAGCCCCACCGTTTACGCCATAACCCTGTAGGAGCGAGCTTGCTCGCGATGGTCGTTAACGATAACGCTGGAAACCTGACACCCCTTGGCGGTCTCAGGTTTTTCGCGAGCAAGCTCGCTCCTGCAGGCGGGCGGTGTTGAATCAGCGCAATTGGTCCAGCGCCTTGATCAGCGCCGCGATATCCGCCGCTGTGGTCGTCAGCCCCGGTGTAATGCGGATACAGGGTCCACTCGCCGCGCCGCTGCGTACAACGGTAAACAGGTTGAACTCGTTCAACAGCCGGTCGACCATCACCTGTTGATCCGCATGCCGGGTAAACCGCATCGAAGTTATCCCGCAATACAACCGTGGGTCGTCCGGGGTCATCACCTCGATACCCGGCCAATCCCGCACCACCCGGACCCACTCATTGCGCAGATAATTAAGCCGCGCGCCTTTGGCTGCGGAGCCGCCCATGGCCAGGTGTTCCTCGAACACCAGCGGCAGCGTCAGCAGCGCCGGGATATTGGGGGTGCTGTAGGGCGTGCGGGCGCGAATGTCGTTGAGCGGGAAATGCATCTCGCCCATGTCCGGGTCGATGTCGCCAAGGCGCTGCGGGGCGATGTACAGGAAGCCAAGAGTCAGCGGCGCCCCGATCCACTTGTGCAGGTTGTAACCGGCGAAGGCAATGCCCAGCTCTTCGAGATTGAACTTCATCTGCCCCAGCGCATGGGCGCCGTCGAGGATCACATCGATGCCGTGTTCCCGCGCAGCCGCCGCAATGGCCTGCACTGGCATGACCAGCCCGGTGCGATGGGTGACGTGGGTCAGTGCCATCAGCTTGAGCCGTGGGTAACGCTCGAAAGCCTCACGGTAACTGGCCAGCAGCGAGTCGAAAGAGGCCGGGTGCTGGTGACCAATCTCTATCACCTCCACACCGCGATAACGCGCCAGCCAGCGCATGGCACCCTTGACCGTGTCGTACTCAAGGTCGCAGATCAGCACCTGATCGCCCGGCTGCAGGCGGTTGTAATTGCGGATCAGCGATTGCAGGGCGTCGCTGGCGTTACGGGTCAGGGCAACGGCTTGGGCCCGCACACCCATCAGCTCCGCCAGCTGCGCGCGAATCTCCAGGCTTTCGACCTGTTCGAAGCGCTGGCGCACATATACCGAGTTGCTGGTGTTGATCAGCTCTACGTTACGTTGGTACTCCTCGATCACCGTGCGCGACATGCGCCCGAAATAACCGTTTTCCAGGTTCACGGGGCCGGGTTGAACGTCGTAACGGTCGGCGAACGTTTGCCAAAAGGCTTCGTCACGGGCGCGGCGGGTGTTATCGGGCATGGCGGCTGGCTCTAAAGAGGAGGGCGCTTCAGTGGCGCGGGGCGGGTTTGCCATGTTTGGCGCGCAGCGGTTCGAGCACGTCCGACAAGCCGTTGTGGTCGATCTCCTGCATCAGCGCAAGCAGGCCGCCGAGTTCGCCGTGAGGAAAACCCTCGCGGGCAAACCAGTTCAGGTAAGGCCCCGGCAGGTCGGCGATGATCCGGCCCTTGTATTTGCCGAAAGGCATTTCGCGGGTGATCAGCAGTTCGAGTTTTTCGGGATTCATCAGTGAGATCGTCTGGCTTCAAATCAGAGTGGAAAATACAGGCATTCTGCATGCAGGCCAAATGACAGATCATGCAAAAGAAGCGGATACAGATTTCGCGATAAAACATAAGCCATTGAAATTTAAGCAATTTGTTTTCAGTGAAAAGCTGGCATGCAGGGTGCAATAGCTATTGCATCTTTCATCAACCCGCAAGGAATTGAAAAATGACCGACATGAATAAAGAAGCCATCTCTGTACTCAACGACCTGATCGAAGTCAGCAAAGACGGTCAGGAAGGGTTCAAGACCTGCGCTGAAGACATCAAGCACCCTGAACTGAAAACCCTGTTCGTGACCCGTTCCGCTGATTGCGCGACCGCAGCTGCTGAACTGCAAGCGGCCGTACGTTCGATGGGTGGCGATCCGGAAACTTCCACCAGCGTCAGCGGTGACCTGCACCGTCGCTGGGTCGACGTCAAAGCCATGTTCACCGGCAAAGACGAAGAGGCTGTGCTGAACGAAGCCGAGCGCGGTGAAGACCATGCGCTGAAGGCTTATCGTGAAGCCATCGAGAAAATCAACAAGCACAATCTGGTCGGCATTCGTGATCTGGTTGAGCGCCAATACCATGGCGTACAACGCAACCACGACCAGGTGAAAGCCCTGCGTAACCAGGCTCGCGCTCGTTCGTAAGCGTTCGTAGCCCACAAAAAACGCCAGCTAGTCTGGCGTTTTTTTGCGTCTGAAAATCGTCTGCAGGCTCGGGCCGCTGGTGGACGATCTTTTGCCCTTCAACCGATGCTGATCGCCGGCAATGTCGTCAACGTCACGGTCTGCTGCTTGCGCGGTGCCAGAATCTCCGCTTCGCCATCCACCACCAGCTCATCCCGCTGATTGAATACGCGTGTAGCAATGCGCACACGAAACTTCGGCAGTTTTTCGAGGATTTCAAGGCGCACGGTCAAAGTATCGCCAATCTTTACCGGCTTCTGGAAGCTCATCTGCTGGCCGATATAGATAGTCCCCGGCCCGGGCAGTTCGCAGGCCACGGCTGCGCTGATCAAGGCGCCGCTGAACATACCGTGCGCAATGCGCTCCTTGAACATGGTGCCTGCAGCATATTCGGCGTCCAGGTGCACCGGGTTGTGATCGCCGGACATCGCAGCGAACAACTGGATGTCGCGCTCTTCGACCGTTTTGCTGTAGCTGGCGGTCTGGCCGACTTCGAGGGCTTCGTAAGGGATGTTGGTAACCTGGGTCATCGGTCTTGATTCCTGTGACGGATTAAATGAATCCACAAAAAATTATTCCGACCGGGTGGGTCGGCGGTGGCTCAGCGCCTGCTCGATCCAGTTCAACAGATCGGCGATCACTTCGTCGCGGTTGGTTTCGTTGAACAATTCGTGCCGCGCCTGCGGGTAGATCTTCAGTTGCAGGTTCTGGCTGCCGGCCGTGCGTAATGCATTGGCCAGATCTGTCAGACGCTTGCCGTCACTCACCGGATCACATTCGCCGCCGATCACCAGCAACGGCAGGCCCGGGTCGATCTGGGCGAGATTGGACGCTTTGCTGATTTGCTGCAAGCCGCCGAGTAAGTCGATCCACAGCTGATTGGTGCAGCGAAAGCCGCACAGCGGATCGGCGGCATACTTGTCGACCTCGGCCGGATCGCGGCTCAGCCAGTCGAACGGCGTGCGCACCGGTTTGAATTTTTTGTTGAACGAGCCGAACGACAACCATTCGATCAGCGCACTGCGGCCCTTGCCGCCCTGACGCAGTTTTTCGAAGCGGGCAATCTGTCGCGCGGCGCCATACAGAGCCACCGGCTGGAAGTTCGAGCCGCTCAGCACGGCGCCGTGCAGGCTGGCGCTGTGGTGCAGCAGATAGGCCTGGGCGATGTAGCTGCCCATGCTATGGCCGATCAGCAGGATCGGCACCCCGGGATGCTGCTGACCGACGTGCTGATTGAGGCTCGCCAGGTCGCCGACGACCTTGCACCAGCCATCATCGTCGGCGAAATGCCCCAGGGTTCCATTTTCGGCGGTTTTGCCATGTCCCCGCAGGTCGGGGGCATAGACACCGTAGCCCTGGTCGCAGAGTTTTTGCGCCAGGCCCTGGTAGCGGGCGCTGTGCTCCGCCATGCCGTGGGCCAGCAGCACGATGGCTTTCAGGGGAGCTGTGGGTAGCCACTGATTGACGAACAGGCGACTGCGGTCACTCGCGGTCAGCCAGAAAGTGTCGTGGATCATGGCGATTCCTTTGCGCTGGGTCGATGCATTGTATAGCGCATTCCGGGTGCGGCCGTGCGAACTGCCTTACACCACGGCAGGAAGATTCACACGATCAATGACGGCTTTGCCCTTATTTGCCTGAATGGCCATAACTGCTAGTGTCCGTGAAGCTCCGCTTTTTCAGAAATGACAGAAAGCGGCCAGGATCGGCTCAGGTAAAGAGGACAAGAACAATGCAACCTGATTTCTGGAACGACAAACGCCCGGCCGGCGTACCGCTGGACATCGACATGGGCGAGTTCAAGTCGGTGATCGAGGTGTTTGAGCGTTCCTGCAAGAAGTTCGCGGATCGCCCGGCATTCAGCAACATGGGCATCACGCTGACCTACGCCGAGCTTGAACGCCAGAGCGCTGCCTTCGCCGGTTATCTGCAAGCGCATACCGACCTGGTGCCGGGCGATCGTATCGCCGTGCAGATGCCCAACGTCCTGCATTATCCGATTGCCGTGTTCGGTGCGTTGCGCGCCGGGCTGATCGTGGTCAATACCAACCCGTTGTACACCGCACGAGAGATGCGCCATCAGTTCAAGGATTGCGGCGCGCGTGCGTTGGTTTACCTGAACATGTTCGGCCAGAAAGTCCAGGAAGTGCTGCCCGACACGGACATCCAGTACCTGATCGAAGCGAAGATGGGCGACCTGATGCCCACCGCCAAGGGCTGGCTGGTCAACACCGTGGTCAGCAAAGTGAAAAAAATGGTTCCTGCCTATTCGCTGCCGCAGGCGATCGCCTTCAAAAGCGCGCTGCGCATGGGCCGGGGTCTGGGCATCAAGCCGTTGAAGGTCGGCCTCGACGACATCGCCGTGCTGCAATACACCGGCGGCACCACCGGGTTGGCGAAGGGCGCGATGCTCACCCACGGTAACCTGGTGGCGAACATGCAACAGGTGCGCGCCTGCCTCGCGCAACTCGGCCCGGATGGCCAGCCACTGCTGCGCGAAGGCCAGGAGGTGATGATCGCGCCACTGCCGCTGTATCACATCTATGCCTTCACGGCGAACTGCATGTGCATGATGGTCACCGGCAACCATAACGTGCTGATCACCAATCCACGGGACATCAAGGGCTTTATCAAGGAACTGAAGAACTGGCGTTTTTCTGCGTTGCTGGGGTTGAACACTTTGTTTGTCGCGTTGATGGATCATCCGGATTTCAAGACCCTGGACTTCTCCAGCCTCAAGCTGACCAATTCCGGTGGCACTGCGTTGGTCAAGGCCACTGCCGAGCGCTGGGAAAAACTCACCGGATGCCGCATCACCGAAGGCTACGGCCTGACCGAAACGTCACCTGTGGCTTGCACCAACCCCTACGGTGACAAGTCGCGCATCGGTACGGTGGGCCTGCCAGTACCGGGTACCACGCTGAAAATCATCAACGATGAGGGCGTCGAGCAAGCCTTGGGCGAACGCGGCGAGCTGTGCATCAAGGGCCCGCAGATCATGAAAGGCTACTGGCACAAGCCTGAGGCGACAGCCGAAGTACTGGATGCCGAGGGCTGGTTCAAGTCTGGCGATATTGCAGTGATCGATCCGGACGGTTTCGTGCGTATCGTCGATCGCAAGAAGGACATGATCATCGTCTCCGGTTTCAACGTGTACCCGAACGAGATCGAAGATGTGGTCATGGCTCACCCTAAAGTCGCCAACTGTGCAGTGATCGGCGTGCCGGACGAACGTTCCGGCGAGGCGGTGAAGCTGTTTGTGGTGGCGCGCGAGAACGGCGTGAGCCTTGAAGAATTGAAGGCGTACTGCAAAGAGAATTTCACCGCGTACAAAGTGCCCAAGCACATCGTGCTGCGTGAGTCGTTGCCGATGACGCCGGTCGGCAAGATCCTGCGCCGTGAGTTGCGCGATATCGCCTAAGGGCGCAGAAACACAAAGATCGCAGCCTTCGGCAGCTCCTGCAGGAAATGCATTCCCCTGTAGGAGCTGCCAAAGGCTGCGATCTTTTGCTTCCAGGCGACCTATAGAATTTTTGCTCTAAAACTGACTATAAGATATTCAAGAGTCACCATTGTGACTGTAGAGCCCGCTTTTGGCTCTAGTCGACCCTTGGCAAAGCTGCTACTCTCGGCGCGCTTTGGGACTTGCCGGCCTTTGGAAAATGCCGGTTTTGCCTCTGATCAAACACCAATAATAATCGCATCAAATGCGGTGCTGAATTCGCGTTGCTGAGGAGTGGGCTTCCATGATCGAAGACTTTTGGAAGGATAAGTACCCTGCCGGGATTGCTGCCGACATCAATCCGGACGAGTACCCGAATATTCAGGCAGTGCTGAAGCAGTCCTGCCAACGCTTCGCCAACAAACCGGCTTTCAGCAACCTGGGCAAGACAATCACCTACGGTGAACTGTACGAATTGTCCGGTGCGTTTGCCGCGTATCTGCAACAGCATACCGACTTGCAGCCCGGCGATCGAATCGCCGTGCAACTGCCCAACGTTCTGCAATACCCGGTGGCCGTCTTCGGTGCCATCCGCGCCGGGCTGATCGTGGTCAACACCAACCCGCTGTACACCGCGCGGGAAATGGAACACCAATTCAACGACTCTGGTGCGAAAGCCCTTGTTTGCCTGGCAAACATGGCGCATCTGGCCGAGGCCGTGGTGCCGAAAACCGGCGTCAAACACGTCATCATCACCGAAGTCGCCGACTTGCTGCCGCCGATCAAGCGTCTGCTGATCAACAGCGTCATCAAGTACGTGAAGAAGATGGTGCCGGCTTATCACCTGCCCAAAGCCGTCAAGTTCAATGACGTGATGAGCAAGGGCCAGGGCCAGCCTGTCGCCGAAGCCAACCCGCACAGCGGTGATGTTGCGGTGCTGCAATACACTGGCGGCACCACCGGCGTGGCCAAGGGCGCGATGCTGACTCATCGCAACCTCGTCGCCAACATGCTGCAGTGCAAGGCGCTGATGGGCTCGAACCTCAATGAAGGTTGCGAGATCCTGATCACGCCGCTGCCGCTGTACCACATCTATGCGTTCACCTTTCATTGCATGGCGATGATGCTGATCGGCAACCACAACATCCTGATCAGCAACCCGCGCGATTTGCCGGCGATGGTCAAGGAGCTGTCGAAGTGGAAGTTCAGCGGCTTCGTCGGTTTGAACACTCTGTTCGTCGCGCTGTGCAACAACGAAGGTTTCCGCAAGCTGGATTTCTCGGCGCTGAAAGTCACGTTGTCGGGCGGCATGGCCCTGCAACTGGCCGCTGCCGAACGCTGGAAGGCCGTCACCGGTTGCTCGATCTGCGAAGGTTACGGCATGACCGAAACCAGCCCGGTGGCCACGGTGAATCCGATCCAGCACATCCAGATCGGCACCATCGGCATTCCGGTACCGTCGACCCTGTGCAAGATCATCGATGATGCCGGTGTGGATCAGCCGCTGGGTGAAATCGGTGAACTGTGCGTGAAAGGGCCGCAGGTGATGAAGGGTTACTGGCAGCGCCAGGACGCCACCGATGAAATCCTCGACAGCGAAGGCTGGCTGAAGACCGGTGACATCGCCCTGATCCAGCCGGATGGCTACATGCGTATTGTCGATCGCAAGAAAGACATGATCCTGGTGTCCGGCTTTAACGTGTATCCCAACGAACTGGAAGATGTGCTGGCAACCCTGCCGGGCGTGTTGCAGTGCGCGGCCATCGGCGTGCCGGACGAGAAGTCGGGCGAAGCGATCAAGATTTTCATCGTCGCCAAACCGGGCGTGACCCTGACCAAGGAAACGGTGATGGATCACATGCGCGCCAACGTCACCGGCTACAAGGTGCCGCGTTCGGTGGAGTTCCGCGATGCGCTGCCGACCACCAACGTCGGCAAGATCCTGCGGCGCGAATTGCGCGACGAGGAGTTGAAGAAGCTGGGCCTGAAGAAGGCCTGAATGGCAACTGGCGTCGCCTGCCAATCGGGGGACGCTGGCTGATCATTGGAACCGTCGAAAAATCCGCAGCCCGAAACGGCTGGCGGATTTTTTTGCGCGCGATTCCGCAATGGCTCGCACTGCCGCACGCATGCATCAGCCCGTTGTGCGTTTTCTGAAAGTCTTGGGTATGGGGGCGTGATTTGATTGCGGGCTCCTGGCCAATGCCATCTTTCATGGAGTGATGCTTATGCCGCAGATAAAGACCAACACCTCTTCGTTCGTGAGTGATAACCCTATCCTCACGGGCCTCCTAACCAAAGAGTCCATGCCTGTTACCAAGAAGCTGAAGCGCGCCAGCAACGTCGACCTCCCCTTTCCCAAGCGTGGCTTGACACTGACCGACGCACCAACAAACGCAATCGCTTCCCAAGAAAGGCTAAAAGGATCAGTGATGAAAACTCATCTCGGTGGGATGCGCACTGGCGATGACTCCTCGCTCGAGCCACCTGTTCGGGCAGGTTGGGCCCGTAACCAAAACGAAGTTGCGAATTTATCCGGGGGCAGCAGGCCTGATTCGCGGACCTCTTTCATCGATCTTAGAGGACGTAACTTTACCTACGAAGACCTGACAAACCGCCTGTATCAGAATTTCAATCTTGGGGAATCGAATTTCGAGGCGGCCATCTTGTCCGGGGCGACATTCAAAAATACCATCCTCTCACAGTGCAATTTTCGTGGAGCCGTCCTAACCAACCTTTGTTGTGAAGACGTGTTGTTCGTTGGCGCCAGGGTGGGCAGGACGATGATCAAATCTGGCCATTACTCAGGCTGCAATTTTTCTTGGGCCGAACTATCCAACGTTGACTGTGTTGACGTGAACTTCAGTGGCAACAATTTTTTCTCAGCGAAACTCATAAAAGTCATTTTCGTGGACTGCGATCTTAGCGGGGCCAACCTAACCAACCTTGACCTTGATGACGTGGACTTCAGTGGCGCGAATCTCACCGACGCGCAGATGTCCTTGAGTCAAAAGTTTATCGAGGAAACTCTGCTAGGGCCCATCACCAGCGACAGAGAACGTCAGCTTAACGCCTATTGTTCCGAGACGGGCATTAGCAATTTATTGGTGACTATCCACAGCATCAATCCCACTTATCAGAATCTGAAAAACTCCTTAATGCGATCGGTGATCGAGCAAGTGAACCGCTTGGATGACGGCGCGCTGCAGCTCCACCTGCCGGCGCTGGTGGAGATGTTGCTCAATAATCCTGGCTATGACGAGGTACCTGAAATCGCGTCGTTCAATAATCGATTGCTGAAATTGTGGCTGCAACTAAAACAACGGGAGCCGTATCGCCGCGGTGAAGTCGATCGGGACCTGGTGCTGAAACTGATCAAACGCCATCCATCCGGGGTGGACCACTTGGTGAGTAACTACGGGAAAACCCTCGCCCGAAATGAGCCGAGGGCTTCGTTTGACGCGCAAACGGCCAGTCCTTCTACCCCGGCGATTACAGGCGGAATGGCGCGAAGTTGACGTTGGTGCCCGTCGGACGCATGTCCTGCAGATACGAATCCTTGTCTGCACTCAACTCCAGGCTCAACGCGGCCTTGCGCTTGCCCTCGTTGCGGATCACCAGTCCTTCGAGCTTTTCACGCAGAAACACTGTCGGCACTTTCAGGTGCAGCAGTTCGTCGGTGGCCGGCGTGTGCATCAACAGGTGAATCCACTCGTACTGACCCACGGCCAGACGTGTCACCGGCAAATCGAACCACCAGATGTTGCGGTTACGGTTCAGTTCGGCGAAGTGGCAGTTGTTGGTGCCGAGCACGGCGCCGCCCAGTTCCTGGTTTCTACGGGCGATGGCGAGCTTTTTATCGAGTTTCATAACATTCCTGCGGGGTTGGATCTTCAGCGCCATGGCCTGAATACGTTGTGCATTCTCGGGTGTTGGCGGGCAAACATAAAGCCCAACCTGCCGGGATCGATGAAATCTTCTGCGCAAAAAAATGAAACTCCCGGCAAACCCCTCCGGTCAATCTTTCTGTAAGCACTTTTGTTCGTTCAATTGTTCACAGGAGAAACACCATGAGTAGCACAGGCGATAAAGTAAAAGGCATGGCCAACGAAGCGGTCGGTAACGTCAAGCAAGGCGTAGGTAAAGCCACTGACAACACCAAACTGCAAGCCGAAGGCAAGATTCAAGAGAAAAAAGGCGAAGCCCAGCAAGCAGTCGGCAAAGCCAAGGATGCTGTCAAGAAAGGCGTCGACAAGGCGTGATCGGGCCTGTGAAGCTATTATGAACGGCCATCTGCGGATGGCCGTTTTTGTTTCAGCTGGAACTTGAACACAGAATTTGTTTCAAAGCCGCCGGACAAGGCTATTTTGATGCAGGCTACATTGATGGCAACGGCCCCTGAGTCGCCACGACTTCAACCTGTAATGCGGCGAAAGGAGACGCGAATGATATTTCCAGACATGAAAGGTCTGCCCCTGCACCGAGTGATGGTGCGCACGGTCACTGAATTCGTCGACGACGAGATGTCGACCTATGCCTCGGCGCTGGCCTACCAGATGCTGTTCTCGCTGTTCCCGTTCATTCTGTTCCTGATTGCCCTGATCGGTTTCCTGCACCTGCCGGACTTCTTTTCCTGGTTGCGCCTGCAATCGGAACTGGTGCTGCCACCGCAGGCCCTGGAGCAGGTCAACCCGGTGATTGATCAGTTGCAGCAGTCCAAGGGCGGCTTGCTTTCGGTGGGTATCGTCATCGCCCTGTACACCGCTTCTGCCGGCGTGCGCCTGATGATGAGCGCAATGAATGCAGCGTATGACGTGGTCGAAGGCAGGCCAATCTGGAAGCGCTTTCCGCTGTCGATTGTCTACACCGTCGGCATCGCCGGCATGCTGCTGGTGGCCGCCGCACTGATGGTGCTCGGGCCGCAAGTGATGGGCTGGATTGCTGCGCAGGTCGGCCTCGAAGAAGTCATCGTCACCGTGTGGACGATTGCGCGCTGGCCGGTGATCGTGATTCTGATGATGGTCGCCGTGGCGCTGATCTACTACGTGATGCCCGACGTAAGACAGGAATTCCGCTTTATCACACCGGGTTCGGTGTTGGCCGTGGTGGTGTGGATCATCGCCTCGTTGGGTTTTGCGTTCTACGTCAAAACCTTCGCCAACTACAACGCGATGTATGGCAGCATCGGTGCGATCATCGTGCTGTTGCTGTATTTCTACATTTCCGCCGCAGTGCTGTTGCTCGGCGCGGAGATGAACGCGGTGATCGAGCACATGTCCAGCGAGGGCAAGGATGCGGGCGAAAAAGTCCCCGGCGAACTCGATGAACAACCCAAACAACATGTCTCGGGCCTGGGCCGCGATCACTCGCTCAAGCCGGACACTGACGAAGCCTGACCATGATCCGTGAAATCCTCAAAATGGGTGACGAGCGCCTGCTGCGCATCGCCCCGCCGGTGCCGCCGGAAATGTTCGACAGCCCGGAACTGTGGCAACTGATCGACGACATGTTCCAGACCATGGAAAGCGTCGGTGGCGTGGGCCTCGCCGCGCCGCAGATTGGTGTCGATCTGCAACTGGTGATCTTCGGTTTCGAGCACAGCGAACGCTACCCGGACGCGGAAGCGGTGCCGCAGACGATCCTGATCAATCCGCTGATCACGCCGCTGAATCCGCTCACGGAAGAGGGTTTTGAAGGGTGTTTGTCGGTGCCGGGTCTGCGCGGTGCGGTGGAGCGTTTCCAACAGATTCGCTACGAAGGTTTTGATCCCAAGGGCCAGCCGATCGTGCGTGTGGCCGCAGGCTTCCATGCGCGCGTGGTGCAACACGAATGCGATCACCTGATCGGCCGGTTGTACCCGTCGCGCATCACCGATTTCAGCAAGTTTGGCTTCACTGAAGTGATGTTCCCGGACCTCGACCCGAACGCTGACGACTGACCAGAATTTACCTCAATGCAATAGGGTCCTCCCACAGGGGCGGGTTACAGGCCTGCCCCCATCGCAATCATCGGCTTGCTGCGCGCATAACGACTCAACCGTTCAGCCATCGCATACGGCAGCACCGGGTCGAAGCTGAACCCCCGGCGCTCATAGAAGCCGCGCAAGTCCGGATGACAGAACAACCACACCGGCCCCTGCAGCCCCTTGATGGCCTCGGCGATCAACGCGCCCGCGATCCCCTGTTCACGACAACCCGGGTCAACAAACAGTCCGGTCAACCAATGCCCGTCCGCCACCGGCCGCAAACACAATGCACCGATGATTTGTTCACGCCTGGCGACCCATAGCTGGGCGTCGCGCACGGCTTTCATCGACGATTGATGGCTTCGATAAAACTTGTTCATCAGCGGCCACAAGGGCTCGGCGAGCAGGGTGTACTGGGTGTCGGGCATGGGTTCGGTCTGTTGGTGCGCAAAGCCTGGGATTATAAAAGAACGCGCGCACGGCGATAGGTGTATACCTGATCTCACATCCCGTATGAGTGGAGTACGTATCATGGCCAAAGGCATGGATTCAAAGAAAGCAGCGAAGAAAAAACCGGCGAAAACCGCTGATGAAAAGCGCGCGGACAAGAAGGCCAAGAAGGTGGACGTGTTCGGCCATTGATCCCGCAAAAGGGAGCCCGGTCCTCGGGCTCCTGCTGCACGGCTGTGCGGCGTAAGCATCACGTCCCCCGCGATGCCCGTAAAGTTCGCCCGCTGAAAAAAGTTCAATTTATGCTGCGTAATGGCCGACTAGTGGCCTTGCGTACGGTTATTGCCTGTCTATGCTGACTCGTAACAAGGAGTGGTACGCGAAAGGGAGTTACTCATGAGACTGTCAGGTTTGGCTCGATTCCGGGCTATCAAGAGAAGGATGTCTTGATAAGAGCGTCGCACCATGGACGCTCCGATTGATCATCATTTATCACCTGACAACTTCCTCCTGTGGAGGAATGCGTGTGCCTGTTCTGTGGAACGTAGTGGTGGATTCTGAAAGACCTGAACTTTCATCAAATCAAAAGAACGCGCGGAAGGTGATACAACCATGTTCAACCTACATCACAAGGCTGACCTGCAGGAAATCGAGCGATTCAGCTGCGCCCTGACCGAAGCCAACGCCAAGTTGGCGGCGATCAGCCGCTCGATGGCAATGATTGAATTCAGCCCTGACGGCATCGTTCTGGATGCCAACGAAAACTTCTGTAAAACCATGGGCTACAGCGCTGAGGAAGTGCGCGGCAAACATCACCGGGTGTTTTGCGAAGAAGCGTTTTACCGCAGCGAGGAATACACGAAACTGTGGCGGGACCTGGCGCGGGGCGAGCCGGTCAGTGGTACGTTCCAGCGCCTGGACAGGAACGGTCGGGAGGTCTGGCTGGAGGCCAGCTACATGCCGGTTTACGGGGCTGATCGGCAGGTGCGCAGCGTGA
>NZ_JAEKEG010000050.1 GCF_016651255.1 Pseudomonas sp. TH10 | reverse complement strand
GCCATGCTACTCCATCGAGCCTGGCTGATGATTTCAAAAAGGCTTGTCGAACGTGATTTTCGGTTCTTTCCACGGCCCCTTGACGGTGTACTTGACGCTGGCGAAACGCGCCACGCGGTCGCCGATCAACTTGTCGATCAGGAACAGCGCGCCTCCGATGGCCGGTGCGCCGACAATCAGCGCGGCAATTGGCAGGTTATTGGTCACCGGCAAGGTCACCAGCAACTTGGCATCGACCTTGTCGCCCACCAGGTCCAGGGTGCCATTCAACTCGATGTTGCTCGATGGGCCAGTCATCAGGATCGGCTCGCGGGTGACGTAGACCCCGTCACTTGCGACCAGCAGTCCCTTGACCCGATCGTAGCTCAAGCCTTTGCCGAACAGGTCGGAAAAGTCCAGGCGCAGGCGCCGGCCGATGGAGTTGAAGTTCAGCAGGCCAAATACCCGCAATGCCTGGGCGCCGCCATCAACTTCGACGAACTGGCCTTTATTCAGCGACGCATCGAGGCTGCCGGAGAAGCGCTTGGTGGCCAGCCAGGCTGGCGAACCGGGCCAGCGACCGTCGACGTCCATGTGAAAGTTTTCACTGGTGACACTCGGCGCGAATCCCCAACCCTTCAGTACGTCGGCGAGATTCTTGCCGCTGATCCGGCCCTTGTACCAGCTGCTCGATGCGCCCGGTGTGCCTTCCCAGCCACCGCTGCCTTGCAGCAGGATGCCCTTGAGGCCCAGGTCCAGGGTGTTGAGGGCAATGCCTTTGGCCGTGGGGCGGACCTTCAGCGACCAGGCGCCAACCAGGTCCTTGCCCTGGTACAGCTGGTTGATCATGACATCCAGCGCCGGAATCTTTGTCGGGTCCACGGTGGCCAGCGGATCCGGCGAATTCTCATCGGCGAGGACCGTCGGATCGGGCGCTGGCAACTTCACGTACTGCAGGTTGATGGCAATCGGCGCACCTTTGGCGTCAGGGATGGCGACCGTGCCCTTGACCTGTTGGCTGTCGAGCTGCAGGGCCCACGAGGCCGGCCTGCGGTTCAACTGCACCGATGCCTGATCCAGGGTCGTACCCATGGCGGTGAGCTTGCCGATCTTCAGGTCGGCGCTGCTGAGCAACTGCTTGGCACTGCCGCCAGGATCCTGGCCGGCATATTTGTCTGCCAGGTCCTTCCAGGGCCCGACGTCCAGTTCCGGTAGCGAACCGCGCACTCGCAGGCCCTTGGCACCCGGCACGACGGCCTGTCCGCCACCTAGCAGCAGTTCGCCACGACCTTCGGCGAAATTGCTGACGGGTGCTTCATAGGTGAAGTTCGCCACCTCGCCGTAATTGACCCAGTAACGCCGATCCTCACCCTGCAGGGTCATGCGGAACGTGGTGTCGCGCCCTACATCCGCTGCCATCCCAAA
This sequence comes from Pseudomonas sp. TH10, assembly GCF_016651255.1. Classification (GTDB taxonomy): domain Bacteria; phylum Pseudomonadota; class Gammaproteobacteria; order Pseudomonadales; family Pseudomonadaceae; genus Aquipseudomonas. Next base: position 76,508 of record NZ_JAEKEG010000050.1, on the reverse strand, counting down.
CGGCGCAGGCAGATCGATGGCAACGCCCTTGAGATTGGAGCTGACCAGTAACTGGCTGTCGGCTCCGCCAAGGTTGAGCTGCAGTTGATAGGGAATCACGCCGGTGACCGGCAACGGCTGCGTCACGCTTAACCAATCGGTAAGTTTTTTCACCTCGACCTGACCCGATGCCGTCACCCGGGTTTTCAGATTGCCGGCACTGCCATCGGCAAAGATCTGCGCGGAGACCGGCTTATCAAAGGCCCGTGCCGTGATGTTCTGACCGCTAAGGCCTTTGGTGCTGTCGAAACGGAAATCACCCTTGAGCTGGGTCAATTCCAGTGCCGGTTCGCTCAATTTCAGGCGCGACTTGGCGGTCTTGAAGTCGACCAGGATTTTCGGTAGCTCGCCCTTGGCCAGCGCAATATCCAGCTTCAGCTTGCCCTGCAGGTCGCCCTCGCCTTCCCAGCCGGCAAAGGTCTGCGCGGTACCGATCGGCGCGGTCTGGAGAATTTTCAGGCCATCGCCCAGGCCCCCGGCAAAAGCGCCGTCGAGCAGCAGGTGACTGCTTTTGCCGGCAGCCGCATGGGGAATTTCGACGTAGATATCGCGAACCTGGGTGTCGAGCAACTGCCCTTTGCTGGCAAGAATCCGCACCCCACTGTCCTCGATGAACACATCGCCACTGACCTTGCTGACATGCGGCCAGCCTGGCTGGAAGGCCAGTTCTGCGTCATGAACCTTGAAGAACAGGCTGATGCTGCGATCCGCTTCTGCAGCGCCGTGGGCCAGCGAGCCCTGGTACTGGAAGAAACCTTCGTCTACCGCGCCCTTGAGAATCGCGGTGCGCAGCCATTCGTCCAGCGCCGGGCTCAATACGGTCGGCAGGTACTTGGCAGTGTATTTACCATCGCCATCGACCAGGCCGACCCGCAAGTCCATGTAGTCTTCCTGGCTGTGGTCGAAGTGCAGGCGAATCAGGAAGTCGCCGGCAATCTTGCCCTCTTCGCCCAGCACTTTCAGGTACGGCGCAATCAGGGTAAAACCGTCTTTATCGAGCTTCCAGGTCAAGCGCGCGTTGGCCTGAAGGTATTGCCATGGCTTGGCGAAGATCGGGTCGAGGTGCAGGACAAAATCCTTGCTGTCCATGCGCAATTCGCCGCCGTCGAGGTTGCCGCTCAGGCTGCCACTGACATTTCGTGCGGCCGGCGCGCCGTGATAAGCGTCGAAACCGACCTGATCCAGATTGGCGGCGAAGCCGAATTTGCTGCCGTCAGTGGCGCCGGGACGGAAATCCAGCAGCACATTGCGCAGCCCACCGGTGACTTTCAGATGATCGACCGCCGTGGCGAAACCTTGCGGCAACGGCCCCAGCGCATTGAGTAGTGGTGTGATCGGGGTCAGGTCGAGGCGATCGGCCTGCATGTGCCAGAGCTCGTCAACCTTGTCGGTGGCACGAGTCTGTTGCAATTGGATATGCGACTCCCAACGGTTTTCGCCAAAATTCATCGCCAGCGAATCGAGGGTGACGGTCGCCCCTTCGGCACGGTTCTGGTAGTAGGCGTTCAGCGCCAGATTGTTGATCTGGATCGGTTTGCGATCCGCGTAAGCACCGGTCAGTTGCGGCGCGTTCACACGAACCGCAGCACTTTGCAGAGTGCCCTCGGCCCAGTTGACCCAGAGCTCGCCACCGGCCTTGATCTCGGAGAAATTCCACTGCCGGGTCAGACGCTCGGGTAGCCATTTCGCCCAATCGCTTTGCGGCAAGCTGGCATAGCCTTCAACTGCACTGTCCTGCCATTGGCTAGGACGCATGCGTGTGCGCAGGGTCAAGGCGACCGGCTGGCCGTCGGGCAGGGTCAGACGCGCATCAAGACGCTGGCGGCTGGCACCGGTCTTCAGATTGAGGCCGACATAAGTCAGCGTGAGAGGCGCGTGATCCAGTGGCTGCAAGGTCACCTGACTGTCGAGCACCGACAGCTGTTGAATCATTTGCGAGCGATTGAACAGTTGCTCCGGATCAAACGGTTGATCCTTCTGCACCGGCAGACCTTCCAGCGACCAACTGCCGTCTTCGCCTTCCTTGAGGCTGATCTTCAGACCATTGAGCTCGAGGTGAGCAATACGCACTTCACGGGCCAACAGACTGGCCCATAGATCCGGCACTGCCCGCACGCGGTCCAGACGCAAGGCATTCGCGCCGTCGCCAACCATCACGTCATGAGCCAGCAGGATCGGCGCGAAACCGCTCCAATTGCCTTCCAGTTCGCCGATCTGCAACGGCATACCGAGGGCAGCACTGGCCTTGTCTTCAATTTCGGTGCGGTATTCGGCGACCAGCGGCGTCAGTTCCCGCCCAAGGCTGACGTAGAGCGCCATCAGCACCAAAGCCAACGCGCACAGGCCCAGACCCCAGCGGGTCAGTGCGGCCAAAATGCGTGTCAGACGGTCCATGTCAGTTGGCTCCCATGGCGTTAAAACTGCAGAAAGCTGAGGCCAGCTGTTCCAGGTGATTGACGACGTAAGGGTTCAGAGCAGCACCACGTCGTATTGTTCCTGTGAATACATGGTTTCCACCTGGAACCGGATGGTGCGGCCGATAAATCCTTCGAGTTCGGCGACATTGCCGGACTCCTCATCCAACAGACGGTCGACAACTTTCTGGTTCGCCAATACACGATAGCCTTCGGCCTGATAGGCGCGAGCCTCCCGCAGGATTTCCCGGAAAATTTCATAGCAGACGGTTTCCGGCGTCTTCAGCTTTCCCCGGCCCTGGCAGCTGCTGCAAGGTTCGCACAGCACCTGTTCGAGACTTTCACGGGTACGCTTGCGGGTCATCTGCACCAGGCCCAGCTCGGTGATGCCGATGATGTTGGTCTTGGCGTGGTCGCGCTCCAGCTGTTTTTCGAGGGTACGCAGGACCTGGCGCTGGTGCTCTTCGTCTTCCATGTCGATGAAGTCGATGATGATGATCCCGCCCAGGTTGCGCAGGCGCAGTTGACGAGCAATCGCCGTGGCCGCTTCGAGATTGGTCTTGAAGATGGTTTCTTCGAGGTTGCGATGCCCGACAAAAGCCCCGGTGTTGACGTCGATGGTGCTCATGGCTTCCGCCGGATCGACCACCAGATAACCACCGGATTTCAGCGGTACTTTGCGCTCAAGGGCTTTCTGGATTTCGTCTTCAACGCCGTACAGGTCGAAAATAGGCCGTTCACCCGGGTAATGTTCCAGACGATCGGCAATTTCCGGCATCAGTTCGGCGACGAACTGCGTGGTTTTCTGGAAGGTTTCCCGCGAGTCGATGCGGATTTTTTCAATTTTCGGGCTGACCAGGTCGCGCAATGTGCGCAACGCCAGGCCAAGATCTTCGTAGATCACACTCGGTGCACCGATGGTTTTGATCTGTTCGTTGATCTGGTCCCACAGACGTCGCAGGTAGCGAATGTCCATGAGGATTTCATCGGCGCCGGCCCCTTCGGCGGCGGTACGCAGAATAAAGCCGCCAGCCTCTTTGATGCCTTCTTTGGCCACGCAATCGCTGACCACTTGCTTGAGTCGTTCACGCTCGGCTTCGTCTTCGATTTTCAGGGAAATGCCGACGTGGGCGGTGCGTGGCATGTACACCAGATAGCGCGACGGAATCGATAACTGCGTGGTCAGCCGCGCTCCCTTGGAGCCGATCGGGTCTTTGGTGACTTGCACCACCAGACTCTGGCCCTCGTGCACCAGCGCGCTGATGCTTTCCACCGCAGGGCCTTCACGCAGGGAGATTTCCGAGGCATGAATGAACGCTGCGCGGTCCAGGCCGATGTCAACGAACGCCGCCTGCATCCCCGGCAGCACACGGACGATCTTGCCTTTATAGATGTTGCCGACGATCCCGCGTTTTTGTGTGCGCTCGACGTGCACTTCTTGCAGCACACCGTTTTCGACCACCGCCACGCGCGATTCCATCGGCGTGATGTTGATCAGAATCTCTTCACTCATGGCAGGATCTCGTTCAGGCATGTTCACGATAATGGCCGCATCTTGATTCGTACGACGCTCATTGCGCGTTCAGGTTTTGCCAACAGGGTATGCCGAAATGGCCCAACAGTTCTGCGGTTTCGCAAACAGGCAGCCCGACGACCGCCGAATAGCTGCCATTGAGCCCCGCGACAAACACCGCGCCGAGGCCCTGAATGCCGTAGCCGCCGGCCTTGTCCCGGGGTTCGCCGCTGGCCCAGTAGGCCGCCGCTTCTGGCGCTTCAATGCGGCGAAAACGCACCAGGCTGCGGATCACCCTGGATTCGCAATGCACGCCATCGAGCACGGCGATACCTGTCAGAACTTCATGCTCGCGACCGGACATCATCATAAGCATGGCGCATGCGTCAGCTTCGTCCACCGGCTTGCCAAGAATTTTCCCGTCCAGCACTACGGCGGTGTCGGCGCCCAGCACGCAATACTCTGCGGCGGACACGACAGCATCACGCCCGGCCTCGGCCTTGCCTCGCGCCAGGCGCTCGACGTAGGCCGAAGGGGATTCGTCATTCAAGGGGTTTCATCGATGTCCGCACTGATGGCGGAAAACGGCACGCCAATCTGCGTGAGCAACTCACGCCGACGTGGCGAGCCTGAGGCGAGAAATAGCTGTTTCATCACGACATCTCCCTGTCCAGTAAACCCGTGCGGGCAAATGCCTGACCGAATTAGTTGATCTTGTAGCGTCGACGCAGCCCGCGCAAACCGTAGCTGATCCACGGCCACAGCAGGGCACTGACCAGCGCGGGCAATACCAGCGCCAGTGTCGGCTGGCGATTACCGGTGAGGGCGCTGAGCCATAGCTGAACCAGTTGGGCCAGGCCGAAGATCACCAGGATCACCAGGCTCTGCTGCCACATGGGGAACATCCGCAGGCGTTGTTGCAGCGACAGCACCAGGAAGGTGATGAGCGTGAGAATCAAGGCGTTCTGGCCCAGCAGCGTGCCATAGAGCACGTCCTCGGCCAGACCCAGGCACCATGCGGTGACCATGCCGACTTTCTGCGGCATCGCCAGTGCCCAGAAGGCCAGCAGCAATGCCAGCCACAATGGGCGCAGGATTTCCATGAACTGCGGCAGCGGTGAGACGCTGAGCAGCATGCCGATGGCGAAGGTCAGCCAGACGATCCAGCCGTTTCGGGATGCAGTCGTACCGACCATTATTCTCGTCCCCCAGTGTTAGCCGGTGCAGAGACAGGCGGTTTGGCAGCAGGCCTGGTGACCGGCGGCTTTGTCACCACAGGCTTGACCGGGGTCGCGGCGGCAGGCGTCACCGGCGCGACGACCGCCGGCACAGCGGGAGCTGCGGGCGCGGTCGCTGCCGCCGGGACCATGGCAGGTTTGGGCACCGTGGCAGGAATCATCGGGCCGCCACCGTACTGGTCCAGGGTTTCCTGGGCTTGGGCTGCGTCATTGGCACGCTCTTCGGCCGTGCGCCCGTCGCTGAACACCAGCAGCAGGTAACGACTGCGGTTCAAGGCGGCGGTGGGCACGGCGCGAACGATGGCAAATGGCTGGCCGGAGTCATGGATCACTTCCTTGACCGTGGCCACCGGGTAACCGGCCGGGAACCGCTGGCCCAAGCCGGAACTGACCAGCAGGTCGCCTTCCTTGATGTCGGCCGTATCGGCCACATGGCGCAATTCCAGGCGTTCCGGGTTGCCGGTGCCGCTGGCAATGGCCCGCAGACCATTACGGTTCACCTGAACAGGAATGCTGTGTGTGGTGTCGGTCAGCAACAGTACACGCGAGGTGTACGGCATCAACTCGACCACCTGCCCCATCAAGCCGCGCGCATCGAGCACCGGCTGACCCAGCACCACGCCGTCGCGCTCACCTTTATTGATGATGATGCGATGGGTGAAAGGGTTGGGGTCCATGCCGATCAACTCGGCCACTTCGACCTTTTCGTTAACCAGCGCGGAGGAATTGAGCAACTCGCGCAGCCGAACGTTCTGCTCGGTGAGGGCGGCAAGCTTCTGCATGCGACCCTGCAACAGCAGGTTTTCGGTCTTGAGTTTTTCGTTTTCGGCGACAAGCTCGGTGCGGCTGCCGAACTGACTGGCGATCCCTTCCCACAGCCGTCCGGGCAGGTCGGTAATCCAGTAGGCGTCCATCAGCACCAGCGACATTTGGCTACGCACTGGCTTGAGCAGTGTGAAGCGGGCATCGACCACCATCAGCGCGACCGATAGCACGACCAGCACCAACAAGCGCACGCCCAACGAAGGGCCTTTGGCGAAAAGCGGTTTAATAAGCCGCTCCTCCCAGGCAAATGTTCTGTTTATTCATACGGCATCAAACCGGCCTGGATGAAGACTGACAGAAGATAAACGCCAACAGGCAGCACTGCAAAGTGCTGCCTGCGCGCTCAACAGCATAGATGCAACCCCGCGACTTATTCGCTGGAGAGCAGGTCCATGGTGTGTTTATCCATCATTTCCAATGCACGGCCACCGCCGCGAGCAACACAGGTCAGCGGATCTTCGGCAACGATCACCGGCAGACCGGTTTCCTGGGCCAGCAACTTGTCGAGGTCACGCAGCAGCGCGCCACCACCAGTCAGCACCAGGCCACGCTCGGCGATGTCGGAAGCCAGTTCCGGCGGCGATTGCTCCAGCGCGCTTTTCACGGCCTGAACGATAGTGGCCAAGGACTCTTGCAGAGCTTCCAGCACTTCGTTGGAGTTCAGGGTGAATGCGCGTGGAACGCCTTCGGCCAGGTTGCGACCGCGAACGTCGACTTCGCGAACTTCGCCGCCCGGGTAGGCCGTGCCGATTTCCTGCTTGATGCGCTCAGCGGTGGATTCACCGATCAGGCTGCCGTAGTTACGACGCACGTAAGTGATGATCGCTTCGTCGAAGCGGTCGCCGCCAACACGCACGGATTCGGCATAGACCACACCGTTCAGGGAGATCAGCGCGATTTCGGTAGTACCACCACCGATATCCACGACCATCGAGCCGCGCGCTTCTTCTACCGGCAGGCCGGCACCGATCGCAGCCGCCATTGGCTCTTCGATCAGGAACACTTCACGCGCACCGGCACCAAGGGCCGATTCACGGATGGCGCGACGCTCAACCTGAGTGGATTTGCACGGAACGCAGATCAGCACACGAGGGCTAGGCTGCAGAAAACTGTTTTCGTGAACCTTGTTAATAAAGTATTGCAGCATCTTTTCGCAGACGCTGAAGTCGGCGATCACGCCGTCCTTCATCGGACGAATGGCAGCAATGTTGCCCGGTGTACGGCCGAGCATGCGCTTGGCCTCGGTGCCGACAGCAACGACACTTTTCTGGTTACCGTGTGTCCGAATGGCCACAACCGATGGCTCATTCAGGACGATACCGCGCTCGCGCACGTAAATAAGGGTGTTGGCAGTGCCCAGGTCAATGGAAAGATCGCTGGAAAACATGCCACGCAGTTTCTTGAACATGGGAAAGGGACCCTAGGCAACGCGTGGGTAAAAAAGTGCGGCAAACTCTAACAACGACAGGGATTTTGGGCAAGGCGCCAATATGTTAAATTGGCCGCTTTTCTGTGCACCAAGCCCCACAATCGCGGCCTTATGACCGTAGAAGTGCGGTAGTGTTCCGACAATCTAACACACGGACGCCGTCCGTTCTGTTTTCCACAGGAGAATCCCGATGGCGCTAGAACGCTCCGACGTGGAAAAAATCGCTCATCTGGCCTGCCTTGGCCTCAATGATGCCGATCTTCCACACATTACTTCCGCTCTCAACAGCATTCTCGGTCTGGTCGACGAAATGCAGGCTGTTAATACCGACGGAATCGAGCCTCTGGCCCACCCGCTGGAAGCCAGTCAGCGCCTGCGCGCCGACATCGTGACCGAGACCAATCATCGCGAGGCCTATCAGTCCATCGCACCAGCGGTCGAAAACGGCCTGTATCTGGTTCCGAAAGTCATCGACTAAAGGGAAAGAGCCTGCAATGCATCAAATGACTCTGGCCGAGATCGCCCGCGGTCTCGCCGATAAAAAGTTTTCCTCCGAAGAGCTGACCAAAGTCCTGCTGGCGCGTATCACCCAGCTCGATCCACAGCTCAACAGTTTCATCAGCCTCACCGAAGAGCTGGCCATCGAGCAGGCGAAAGCCGCCGACGTACGCCGCGCCAACGGTGAGAGCGGCGCGCTGCTTGGTGCGCCGATCGCTCACAAAGACCTGTTCTGCACCCAGGGCATCCGCACCAGCTGCGGCTCGAAGATGCTCGACAACTTCAAGGCACCGTACGACGCCACCGTGGTCGCGAAACTGGCTGCGGCCGGGGCCGTGACCCTGGGCAAGACCAACATGGACGAATTCGCCATGGGTTCGGCCAACGAGTCGAGCTACTACGGCGCGGTGAAAAACCCGTGGAACCTGGAACACGTACCGGGCGGTTCGTCCGGTGGTTCGGCAGCGGCAGTTGCCGCGCGTCTGTTGCCGGCGGCGACTGCGACCGACACGGGCGGTTCGATCCGCCAACCGGCGGCGTTCACCAACCTCACCGGCCTGAAACCGACCTACGGTCGTGTTTCGCGCTGGGGCATGATCGCTTACGCCTCCAGCCTCGATCAGGGCGGCCCGTTGGCGCGCACTGCCGAAGACTGCGCAATTATGTTGCAGGGTATGGCCGGCTTCGATCAGAACGACTCCACCAGCATCGATGAGCCGGTGCCGGATTACTCCGCCAGCCTCAACGAATCGCTGCAAGGCCTGCGCATCGGCGTGCCGAAGGAATACTTCAGCGCCGGTCTCGATCCGCGCATTGCCGAGCTGATCCAGAACAGCATTAAAGAGCTGCAGAAGCTCGGTGCCGTGATCAAGGAAATCAGCCTGCCGAACATGCAGCACGCGATTCCTGCGTATTACGTGATCGCCCCGGCAGAAGCGTCTTCCAACCTGTCGCGTTTCGACGGCGTGCGTTTCGGCCACCGCTGCGAGAACCCGCAAAACCTGATCGACCTGTACAAGCGCTCACGTGGCGAAGGCTTCGGCCCGGAAGTCCAGCGCCGGATCATGGTCGGTGCCTACGCGCTGTCCGCCGGTTACTACGACGCCTACTACCTGAAAGCGCAGAAGATTCGTCGTCTGGTGAAGAACGACTTCATGGCTGCCTTTAATGAGGTCGACATCATCCTCGGCCCAACCACGCCGAACCCGGCCTGGAAGCTTGGCGCCAAGAACAGCGACCCGGTCGCCGCCTATCTGGAAGACGTCTACACCATCACCGCCAACCTCGCGGGCCTGCCGGGCCTGTCGATGCCGGCCGGTTTTGTCGACGGTCTGCCGGTTGGCGTGCAGTTGCTCGCGCCGTATTTCCAGGAAGGTCGCCTGTTGAACGTTGCTCACCAGTATCAGTTGAACACTGACTGGCACACCCGCACCCCAACCGGCTTCTGAGGAGACACACATGCAATGGGAAGTCGTGATCGGGCTGGAGATTCACACTCAGCTCACTACCCGGTCGAAAATCTTTTCCGGTAGTTCCACCACATTCGGCTCCGAGCCGAACACCCAGGCCAGCCTGATCGACCTGGGCATGCCTGGCGTTCTGCCGGTGCTGAACCAGGAAGCCGTGCGTATGGCGGTGATGTTCGGTCTGGCGATTGACGCCGAGATCGGTCAGCACAACGTATTCGCCCGTAAAAACTACTTCTACCCGGATCTGCCGAAGGGCTACCAGATCAGCCAGATGGAATTGCCGATCGTCGGCAAGGGCCACCTGGACATCGCCCTGGAAGACGGCACGGTCAAACGCGTCGGCATTACCCGCGCGCACCTGGAAGAAGACGCCGGCAAGAGCCTGCACGAAGAATTCAACGGTGCCACCGGCATCGACCTGAACCGTGCCGGTACACCGCTGCTGGAAATCGTTTCCGAGCCTGACATGCGCAGCGCCAAGGAAGCCGTGGCTTACGTCAAGGCGATCCACGCGCTGGTGCGTTATCTGGGCATCTGCGACGGCAACATGGCCGAAGGCTCGCTGCGTTGCGACTGCAACGTATCGATCCGTCCGAAAGGCCAGGTCGAGTTCGGCACGCGTTGCGAGATCAAGAACGTCAACTCGTTCCGCTTCATCGAGAAGGCGATCAACTCCGAAATCCAGCGTCAGATCGAGCTGATCGAAGACGGCGGCAAGGTCATTCAGCAGACCCGCCTGTACGATCCGAACAAGGACGAAACCCGTCCGATGCGTTCGAAAGAGGAAGCCAACGACTACCGATACTTCCCGGATCCGGACCTGCTGCCCGTGGTCATCGAGGACTCGTTCCTCGACGACGTGCGCGCGACCCTGCCGGAATTGCCGCCGCAGAAGCGCGAGCGTTTCCAGGAGCAGTTCGGTCTGTCGGTCTACGACGCCAGCGTCCTGGCCACCAGTCGCGAACAAGCCGATTACTTCGAGAAAGTCGTGAGCATCAGCGGCGACGCCAAGCTGGCGGCCAACTGGGTGATGGTTGAGCTGGGCAGCCTGTTGAACAAGCAGGGCGTGGACATTGACCAGTCGCCGGTCTCGGCCGAGCAACTGGGCGGGATGCTGCTGCGCATCAAGGACAACACCATCTCCGGCAAGATCGCCAAGGTGGTCTTTGAAGCCATGGCCAACGGTGAAGGCAGCGCAGACGAGATCATCGAAAAGCGCGGCCTGAAGCAGGTTACCGACAGCGGTGCGATCTCGGCGGTGCTCGACGAGATGCTCGCGGCCAACGCCGAGCAAGTTGAACAATACCGCGCGGCAGACGAAGCCAAACGCGGCAAGATGTTCGGCTTCTTCGTCGGCCAGGCGATGAAAGCTTCGAAAGGCAAAGCCAACCCGCAGCAAGTGAACGAACTGCTGAAAAGCAAGCTCGAAGGCTGATGAAAAATGGGGCCAGCCTTCAAATCTGGCTCGACTCCTTGTGGGAGCCAGCCTGCTGGCGATAGCGGTCTGACATTCACCCTGTTCGTGTCTGACACTCCGCAATCGCCCGCAGGCTGGCTCCCACATTTGTTTTCGGGAAACCCTGAATGAAGCGTCTACTCGGGCTTTGCGCCCTGCTCTCTCTGTTGGCCGGCTGTTCCAGCAATGAAATCGTCGATCCCCACGGCTACGACAAGACCGGCACGGCGTCCTACTACGGCGCCAAACACCAAGGGAAACGCACCGCCAGTGGCGAGCCTTTCAACCAGAATTCCCTGACTGCCGCCCACCGCCAACTGCCGTTCGGTACGCGGGTGAAGGTCACCAACCTGAAAAACGATAAGTCTTGCGTGGTCCGCATCAACGACCGTGGGCCGCACACCCGTGGGCGCTTGATCGATGTTTCACGCGAAGCCGCCGAACAACTCGGTATGCTCGGCAGCGGCACCGCGCGGGTTCGCGTGCAAGCCCTCGACGACTGACAGCTGGAGCGCCGACCATTTTCGGACTTGCAGATTTGCCCCTGATCAACGTAATTGAATTGCTCAGCGGCCTGGTTCTACTGATCGCCGGCGCCGAGCTGATGGTGCGGGCCGCCGTACGCCTGGCCGCACGCCTGCACGTGCGGCCGCTGATCATCGGCCTGACCATCGTCGCCCTCGGCAGCAGCGCGCCACAAATGGCCATCAGCCTGCAGGCGACCCTGGCACAGAACGTCGACATTGCGGTGGGCAGCGTCATCGGCAGCAGCATTTTCAACATCCTGGTAACGCTTGGCCTGTCGGCGCTGATTATCCCCCTGCGGGTGTCCCGGCAGGTGGTGCGCCTGGATATTCCGCTGATGATCGGCGCCAGCCTGCTGGTGTTCATACTCGCCTGGAATGAAGAACTGACCCGCTTCGACGGCATGGTGCTGCTGGCCGCGCTGATGGTGTACCTGGGCCTGTTGTTGCGCCAGTCGCGCCACTCGGCGCGGCCGCCATCTCACGATGAAACTCGCCAGGCGCCCTGGTTCAGCAGCCTGCTGATGATCGTCGCCGGCCTGGGGATGCTGGTGTATGCCGGCCACCTGCTACTGGGCGCTGCGGTCGCGGTCGCGACTGATCTTGGGCTTTCGGAACGGATCATCGGCCTGACCATCGTGGCCATCAGCACTTCCCTGCCGGAATTGGCCACCTCGTTGATTGCGGCCTTGCGCGGCCAGCGTGAAATTGCCGTGGGCAACGTCATTGGCAGCAACCTGTTCAACCTGCTGGGCGTGCTCGGCGTCACGGCGCTGATTGCTCCGACGCCCTTGTCGGTCTCGCCCAACGCCCTGGATTTCGACCTGCCGGTGATGCTCGGCGTCGCGGCGCTGTGCCTGCCAATCTTCTACTCCGGTTATCGGGTGACGCGTGCCGAAGGCCTGGTTTTCCTGGGACTGTACCTGGCCTACGGCCTGCACGTGGTGTCCTTCACCACCGGCATGCCGCTGGCCGGCAAGCTTGAACACCTGATGCTGTTTTTCGTCCTGCCAGCCCTGGTGGCGTTTGTGCTGCTTACGTCACTGCTCGCCTGGCGTCGCCAACACCACAAAAAGGAAGTGCCATGACCGACAATAAAAAACCCGGCGTTGAAGTGCGTCGGCAAGTGATGGGCGATGCTTTTGTCGATCGCGCACTGGGCAATGCCACCGACTTTACCCAGCCGCTGCAGGACTTCGTCAACGAGCACGCATGGGGCAGCGTATGGAATCGCGAGGGCCTGCCGCTGAAAACCCGCAGCCTCATCACCCTCGCGGCGCTCACTGCGTTGAAGTGCCCGCAAGAGCTGAAAGGCCACGTGCGCGGTGCACTGAACAACGGCTGCACGGTGGATGAAATTCGCGAGGCGCTGCTGCATTGCGCGGTGTATGCCGGTGTGCCGGCAGCGATTGATGCGTTTCGGGCGGCGCAGGAAGTGATCGATACCTATCAGAAGCCCGAGTGATTATTCGAAAGTTGTGGTGATAGGTCTGCCGCCTTCGCGAGCAGGCTCGCTCCCACAGGGGAATGCATTCCAAATGTGGGAGCGAGCCTGCTCGCGAAGAGGCCCGAAAGAGCGCCGCAACCCCCTGGGCTAAATCCACCCGCCCCACTGCAACAAAAAGATCCCGACATTGGTGGTCACCGCCGCAATCAAGGTCGTGATCACTATGATCGCTGCCGCCAGCTCGTGGTTGCCATTGGCCTGGCGGGCCATGACAAAACTGGCGGCAGCGGTCGGGCTGCCGAAGTACAGGAACAAAATTCCCAGTTCCGCCCCGCGAAAACCCCACAGCCAAGCGCCCAGCGTCGCCAGCACCGGCAGGCCGATCATCTTGACCAGGCTGGAACTGAGCGCCATCGAGCCACTTTTTCGCATCGCTGCCAGCGAAAGGGTGCCGCCGATGCAGATCAGGGCCAGGGGCAAAGTGGTCTGCGCCAGGTACTGACCTGAGGTTTCCAGCCATCCCGGCAAACCGATCTTGAAATAAGCAAACGGCGCCGCCGCAATCACGCTGATGATCAACGGGTTGATCATCACGCTCTTGAAGATGCTCCACGGATCAGACTTGATCACCGGGCTGTACACCGCCAGCACGATGGTCGACAGCGTGTTGTAAAACAGGATCACCAGCGCCGCGAGAATCGCCCCGAGGGAAATGCCGTAATCGCCGTACATGCTCGCAGCGAGTGCCAGACCGATCACGCCGTTATTGCCGCGAAATGCGCCTTGGGTATAGATGCCGCGGTCTTCGCGCGGGCATTTGAAAATCGCCCAGCCCCAGGCCAGGGCAAAACTCACCAGCGTGGCGAGGGAAAAGTAGATCAGCAGCGCCGGTTGCAGTGCAGCGTGCAGGTCGGCGTGCAGAATGCCGAGGAACAGCAGCGCCGGCATCGTGACGTTGAACACCAGTGACGAGGCGGTGTGGATGAAGTTGTCGTTGATCCAGTCGATGCGCTTGAGCAGCACACCGAGAAACAGCATGGCAAACACCGGCGCGGTGATGTTCAGGGTTTCGAGGAAAATTGCCAGCATGCCGGAGAGCCTTGGGTGAGCGTCGTTAGGGGGCAATGATAAGCCACCCGGGACGTTGGCGTCTGGTAGACCGCTATCGCTGGCAAGCCAGCTCCCACAGATTCCTCGGCGTGCATACGTTCTATGCAACGCAGAAATCCCTGTGGGAGCTGCCTAGCCAGCTCTCACAGATTCATCGACGTTCATACGTTTTATGCAACGCCGAAATCCTTGTGGGGGCTGGCTTGCCAGCTCACACAGATCCTCGATGTTCATACGTTTTATGCAACGCAGAAATCCCTGTGGGAGCTGGCTTGCCAGCGATGCAGGCGACGCGGTCTTAGGTAATCGGCGCCGGGTTGAACAGGGTGATGTCGTTATGCAGCTTGTGCTGCTCGGCCCATGTCTGTTTCTTGCCGCTGGCAACATCCAGGTAATAGTGGAACAACTCCCACCCCAGGTCCTTGATCGAAGCCCGCCCTGTCGCAATCCGCCCGGCATCGATATCGATGAGGTCAGGCCAGCGTTGCGCCAGCTCGGTGCGGGTCGAGACTTTCACTACCGGCGCCATCGCCAGACCATACGGGGTACCGCGCCCGGTGGTGAATACGTGCAGGTTCATCCCGGCCGCCAGCTGCAAGGTCCCGCAGACAAAATCACTGGCCGGGGTTGCGCAGAAAATCAGGCCTTTGCGCTTGAAGCGTTCGCCAGGGCCCAGCACGCCATTGATCGCGCTGCTGCCAGACTTGACGATCGAGCCCAACGACTTCTCGACAATGTTCGACAGCCCGCCCTTCTTGTTGCCCGGCGTGGTATTGGCGCTGCGATCTGCTTCTCCTTTGGCCAGATAACGGTCGTACCAGTCCATCTCGCGCACCAGCTCCTCGGCGACGGTCTTGGTCTCGGCGCGGGAAGTCAGCAGATAAATCGCATCGCGCACTTCGGTGACTTCGGAAAACATCACCGTCGCCCCCGCGCGCAACAACAGGTCCGAGGCATAACCCAGCGCCGGGTTGGCGGTGATGCCGGAGAAGGCATCGCTGCCGCCGCACTGCATGCCGAGGATCAGCTCGGACGCCGGCACGGTTTCGCGGCGGCGCTGGTCGAGTTTCTTCAGGCGGACTTCGGCCAGTTGCATGATCTGCTCGATCATCTCGGTGAAACCGTGACTGGAATCCTGCAAGCGATACAGCCATGGATCGCTGAGATCGACCGACGCATCATCCTCATGCATCACCTGCCCGGCCTGCAATTTCTCGCAGCCCAGACTGATCACCAGCGCCTCACCACCGAGGTTCGGGTTGCGCGCCAGATTGCGCACGGTGCGAATCGGGATGTAGGCGTCGGTGGCGGTAATGGCCACGCCGCAGCCGTAACTGTGGGTCAGTGCCACCACGTCATCGACGTGCGGGTACTTCGGCAGCAACTCGTCCTTGATCCGTTTCACCGCGTGATCGAGTACGCCGGTGACGCACTGCACCGTGGTGGTGATCCCGAGAATGTTCCGCGTGCCGACGGTGCCGTCGGCGTTGCGATAACCCTCGAAGGTGAAGCCTTCCAGCGGTGTTTGCGCGTCCGGTACCTCGGTAGACAGCGGCAAGCTGTCCAGCGGCGGCGCGGTGGGCATGCGCAGTTGATCTTCCTTGACCCAACTGCCACGGGGGATCGGCTGCAACGCGTAGCCAATGATTTGCCCGTAGCGAATTACCTGGCCGCCCTCGGGAATGTCTTCCAGAGTGACCTTGTGGCTCTGCGGCACGAAATCCACCGTGACCAGGCCATCGGGGAATTCAGTACCGGCCGGTACACCCTGGTCATTGACCACAACCACTACGTTGTCCCGCTCGTGCAGGCGGATGTAGCGCGGCGAGTCGGAATGTTCAATCAACTGCATGACGCCGCTCCTCAGGAATGCGCTTGGGACAATTTATTATGCGTTTCAGAACCGCTCACCGGCGGTTCCTTGAGCACCACACGTTTGATCGGGCCAACGATGACCAGATAGCTGAACACCGCGACCAGTGCGTTGGCACCGACAAACACCAATGCCCATTTGAACGAACCGGTGGAACTGATGATGTAGCCGATCACGATTGGCGTGGTGATCGACGCGATGTTGCCGAAGGTGTTGAACAGGCCACCGCTCAGACCGGCGATCTGTTTCGGCGAGGTGTCGGAGACCACCGCCCAGCCCAATGCGCCAACGCCTTTGCCGAAGAAGGCCAAAGCCATGAAGCCGACGACCATCCACTCTACGTCAACATAGTTGCAGGCAACGATACTGCTCGATACCAGCAGGCCAGCGATGATCGGCGCTTTGCGGGCGAAAGTCAGTGAATGGCCCTTGCGCAGCAGGTAATCGGAAATCACTCCGCCCAGCACGCCGCCGATGAAACCGCAGATCGCCGGCAAGGACGCGATGAAACCGGCCTTGAGAATGGTCATGCCACGCTCTTGCACCAGATACACCGGGAACCAGGTCAGGAAGAAGTAAGTGATGCCGTTGATGCAGTACTGGCCCAGATAAACGCCGAGCATCATGCGATTGGTCAGCAATTGACGAATGTAATCCCACTTCGGGCCATCAGCCTTTTTGCCTTGCTTGACATCCATGTCGACCATGCCGCCGTTGTCGGCGATGAACTGCACTTCCGCTTCGTTGGCCATCGGGTGTTGGCGCGGGCTGTGGATAACCTTCAGCCAGATGCCTGAAAAGACGATGCCGAACACGCCCATGACGATGAACACGTGCTCCCAACCGAAGGAGTAGACGATCCAGCCCATCAGCGGTGCGAACAACACGGTGGCAAAGTATTGCGCCGAGTTGAAGATCGCCGAGGCGGTGCCGCGTTCAGCGGTCGGAAACCAGGCCGCGACGATGCGGGCGTTGCCGGGGAAGGATGGCGCTTCAGCCAGCCCCACCAGAAAGCGCAGCATGAACAGCGCAACGATGGCCGTGGACATGCCGAACTCACCGACAAAGCCTTGCAGCACGGTAAACAGCGACCAGGTGAAAATGCTCAGCGCATAGACTTTTTTCGAGCCGAAACGATCGAGCAACCAGCCACCGGGAATTTGCCCGGCGACGTAGGCCCAACCGAATGCGGAGAAGATATAACCGAGGGTGACCGCGTCGATACCGAGGTCTTTTTGCAGGCTGGAACCGGCAATGGCGATGGTCGCGCGGTCGGCATAGTTGATCGTGGTCACCAGGAACAGCATGAGCAAGATCAAATAGCGGACGTGAGTAGGCTTGGACGATTGCATGTAGATGTACTCCCACTGATTATTTTTATGCGGGTAATAACGGTGTTCTGTAGGCGCTGATTTCCTGTGGGAGCCGGGCTTGCCCGCGATGCAGGCACCGCGCAGTGTCAGTCACTTTCGCGGTGATGCTATCGCTGGCAAGCCAGCTCCCACAGGTATTGCGTGGATCAGGAACCGATGTAACTGGTCTTCACGACCGTGTAGAACTCTTGCGCATAGCGGCCTTGCTCACGGGATCCATAGGATGAACCTTTACGCCCACCGAACGGAACGTGGTAATCCACGCCAGCCGTCGGCAGGTTGACCATCACCATCCCGGCCTGGGAGTGGCGCTTGAAGTGGTTGGCGTACTTCAGCGAAGTGGTGGCGATGCCCGCCGACAGACCGAACTCGGTGTCGTTGGCCATGGCCAGCGCGGCGTCGTAATCGGCCACCCGAACAATGTTGGCCACCGGGCCGAAAATCTCTTCGCGGCTGATGCGCATCGCCGCTTCGCTGTCGGCAAACAGGGTCGGCGCGAGGTAGTAGCCTTCGGTATCACAGGTCACCAGGCCGCCGCCGCTGACCAGACGCGCACCCTCGGACTGACCGATGTCGATGTACTTCATGTCCTGCTCAAGCTGCGCTTGCGAAACCACCGGACCGATGTCGGTACCGGATTTCAGCGCGTGGCCGACCTTGATCGACTTCATGCGCTCGGCCATGGCTTCAACGAACCTGTCGTGAATCCCGGCGGTAACGATCAAGCGGCTCGATGCGGTGCAACGCTGGCCAGTGGAGTAGAACGCGCTCTGTACCGACAGCTCGACCGCTTGCTTGAGGTCGGCATCGTCGAGAATGATCTGCGGGTTCTTGCCGCCCATTTCCAACTGCACTTTGGCCTGGCGCGACACGCAGTTGACGGCGATCTGCCGACCAACGCCGACCGAGCCGGTGAAGCTGATGCCATCGACTTTCGGGCTCTGAACAAGCGCGTCGCCAACCACACGACCGCTGCCCATCACCAGGTTGAATACGCCGACCGGGAAGCCTGCGCGGGAGATGATTTCAGCCAGGGCCCAGGCGCAGCCCGGGACCAGATCGGCCGGTTTCAGCACGACGCAGTTGCCGTAGGCCAGAGCCGGGGCGATTTTCCACGCAGGAATGGCGATCGGGAAGTTCCACGGCGTGATCAGACCGACCACACCCAGCGCTTCGCGGGTGACTTCAACGTTGACGCCCGGGCGCACTGACGGCACGTAATCGCCAGACAGGCGCAGGCATTCACCGGCGAAGAACTTGAAGATGTTACCGGCGCGGGTCACTTCGCCGATGGCCTCAGGCAGGGTCTTGCCCTCCTCCCGCGCCAGCAAGGTGCCGAGTTCTTCGCGACGGGCGAGGATTTCCGTGCCGACTTTGTCCAGCGAATCGTGACGAGCCTGAATGCCCGAAGTGGACCAGGCCGCAAACGCAGCGCGAGCGGCGTCGATGGCGGCGTGGACCTGGGCCAGGTCCGCCTTGGCGTACTCGCCAATGGTATCGGTCAGCTCGGACGGGTTGATGTTGGCCGAGTAATCGGCACCGGCAACCCATTCACCGTTGATGTAGTTGTCGTAGCGCTTTGCATTTGTCACTGGGCAGCCCTCAAAACTAAAAGCCTTTACGCAAAAAGCCGCTGATTGCTCAGCGGCCTCGGTTTTATCGGGTGTTACTGCGCACCTTGCTTGTCGATCAGCGCGGCGAGCATTTCGTACTCTTCGCCAGTCAGATCGGTCAGCGGCGCCCGTACCGGGCCAGCGTCATAGCCGGCGATTTTGGCGCCTGCCTTGACGATGCTCACGGCGTAACCGGACTTGCGGTTGCGGATGTCCAGGTACGGCAGGAAGAAGTCATCGATGATCTTGCCGACGGTGGCGTGATCTTCGCGGGCAATGGCGTGGTAGAAATCCATCGCGGTTTTCGGAATGAAGTTGAACACCGCCGAGGAGTAGACCGGCACGCCCAGTGCCTTATAAGCAGCGGCGTAGACTTCGGCGGTCGGCAAACCACCCAGGTAGCTGAAGCGATCGCCGAGGCGGCGACGGATCGACACCATCAACTCGATGTCGCCCAGGCCATCCTTGTAGCCGATGAGGTTCGGGCAGCGCTCGGCCAGGCGTTCCAGCAGCGGTGCGGTCAGGCGGCAGACGTTACGGTTGTAAACCACCACGCCGATGTTGACCGATTTGCACACGGCTTCAACGTGGGCGGCAACCCCATCCTGGCTGGCTTCGGTCAGGTAGTGCGGCAGCAGCAAAAGACCTTTGGCGCCCAGACGCTCGGCTTCTTGAGCGTATTCGATGGCTTGACGAGTCGAACCGCCAACGCCGGCGAGAATTGGCACGCTGGTCGCGCAGGTGTCGACGGCAGTCTTGATGATTTCCGAATATTCGCTGGCAGCGAGGGAGAAGAACTCACCGGTGCCGCCCGCAGCGAACAATGCCGAAGCACCGTACGGCGCCAGCCATTCCAGACGTTTGATGTAGCCGGCGCGATGGAAATCGCCCTGCGCGTTGAAATCGGTTACCGGGAAAGACAGCAGGCCGGTAGAGAGGATGGACTTCAGTTCTTGTGGATTCATTATTCGAACACCCTGGTAGCAACGTTTTTTGTGATTGGACCGTTTCAGCCTTCGCCGAAGTTGTAGGTCATCGTACAACTTAAAAAATAACCGTCAACTGCATTTCATCGTCAGGAGGGGAATAAGTGAGAAAACCTGCAGCTGGATGGGCGTTGGATAGCTACGGCTGAGAGGTACGTTGTCCGAGGATGTCTACTTTCAGAGCCGACGGGATGATCGCTGGCCTCATCGCGGGCAAGCCCGGCTCCCACAGGGGTCGTCGACGGACACACAACCGGATTTCACTCAGGCCCGTTGCAGGAGTGAGGCTGCTGGCGATCGCAGTGTTCCTGTCGCGTCGATAGTGGATGTACCGCCGCCATCGCGGGCAAGCCCGGCTCCCACAGGGAGCGTCGATGGACACAGAACCGGATTTCACTCATGCCTGTTTCAGGAGTGCGGCTGCTGGCGATCGCAGTGCTCCTGTCGCGTCGATAGTGGAGGTGCCGCCGCCATCGCGAGCACGCCCTGCTCCCGTCAGGTTTAGCCCCGCTGCGCCTCTGCCTCTTCATGGGCGCGGCGCAGCCGCTCGCGGCTGTTGGTCAGGTGCAGGCGCATGGCGGCCCGTGCCGCATCGGAATCCTGGCGCGCGATGGCGTCGTAGATCTCTTCGTGCTCACGGCTCAGGCGGCTCATGTAATGCTGCTGGTCGTCGTGGGCGAGCCGCGCCGAGTTGAGGCGGGTGCGCGGAATGATGCTGGTGCCCAGGTGCGTCATGATGTCGGTGAAGTAGCGGTTGCCGGTCGACAGGGCGATCTGCAGGTGAAACTGGAAGTCCGAGGCCACGGCGTCACTGGCATGGGCAGCGCTTTCGTTCAGGGCATCAAGCGCGGCGCGCATCAGGGCCAACTGCTCGGCGCTGCGGCGTTGCGCGGCAAGCCCGGCGGACTCTACTTCGAGGCTGATGCGCAACTCCAGGATGGCCAGCACGTCTCGCAGGGTGACCACGGTGGCGGGATCGATGCGAAAGCCACTCGGGCTTGGGGTATCGAGCACAAAAGTACCGATGCCATGGCGGGTTTCCACCTGCCCGGCAGCCTGCAACCGTGAAATGGCTTCGCGCACCACGGTGCGACTGACGCCATGGGCGTCCATGATCGCCGACTCGGTCGGCAACTTGTCACCGCGTTTGAGATGACCGTCGCGGATCTGCTCGGACAGCACCGTCACCAGTTCCTGAGCGAGGCTACGGCGCTTGCGAGGGAGACGTGGTGTGGCGATCGGGTTTTCCATGGTGAACATCGGTCTCGAAAAATTCGGTTGAAACCGCATCATAGCTCAACGCGGTTGTACGATCACCTCTACCTCGTAGGAGCCGCCGCAGGCTGCGATCTTTTGACCCTCGGTGCCTGCAAAACAAAATCAAAGATCGCAGCCTTCGGCAGCTCCTACAGGCGTATCGTCTAGGCGGTGACTGGTTGCTCCACCAGATGGCCATTGTCGATACGCACATGGCGCGGATGGAAGCGTTTGAGGCTGCTGCGGTGGCCGACGCTGACAATGCTCAAGCCCGGGATCTCGTCGATCAGCGCCTGATACAGCGAGGCTTCATCCTCTTCATCCATCGCCGACGTTGCCTCGTCCATGTACAGCCACTGAGGCGCATAAAGCAGCGCGCGGGCAAACGCCAGGCGTTGCTGTTCACCCGGTGACAACATGCGCTGCCAGTGATTGGGTTCGTCCAGGCGTCCCAGCAGGTGCGGCAGGCGACACACTTCCAGCACGTGGGCGTAACGCTCTTGCGGATACGTCTCGGCGACCTGTGGATAACTCAGCGCTTCACGCAAGGTGCCAATCGGCAGGTAGGGTTTTTGCGGCAGGAACAGGTACCGCTCGGCCGGCAGGCGGATGCTGCCATGGCCCCGCGGCCACAAATGCCCCATCGCCCGCAGCAGCGTCGATTTGCCACTGCCGGAGCGGCCGCTGATCATCACTCGGTCACCCTCCTCCACCGTCATGTCGGCGTCGGCCAGCAGGTGGCGACCATCAGCAAGATCCAGCCCCAGGTTGTGTACTTTTAACGCCGAGCCCGAATTCTGCACGTCGATGGCCTGCGGCTTTTGCTCATTCTCGGTCATGGCCTGACGGAAACTGAGCAGGCGATCACAGGTGGCGCGCCAGGCCGCGAGGCTCTGGTACGCACTGATAAACCAGCTGAAACTCTCTTGCACGTTGCCGAACGCCGAACTGATCTGCATCAGTTCACCCAGCTCGATTTTGCCGGCGAGGTAACGCGGCGAGGCCACAATGAACGGGAAGATGATAGCGGCCTGGCTATAACCGGCGGTGAAGAACGTCAGGCGTTTGGACACTTTCATGATGTCCCAGAAGTTGTGCCAGACATTGCCGAAACGGGCGCTCAAGCGACGATTTTCGTTCGGTTCACCGTTGTACAACGCGATGCTTTCGGCATTCTCGCGAATCCGCACCATGGAAAAACGCAGGTCGGCTTCGAAGCGTTGTTGTTGGTTGTTCAGACCGATCAAACGACGACCGATCAAATGCGTCAGCCAACTGCCTACCACGGCGTAAACCAGCACGCACCAGAACATGTAGCCGGGAATGGTGATGCCATAGACTTCAATGCTCCCCGACACGCCCCAGAGAATGATCGAAAACGACACCAGACTGACGATATTGCGTAGCAGTCCAATGCCCAGTTCAAGGGTGTTGGAAGTGAAGTTGTTGAGGTCTTCGGAAATCCGCTGATCCGGGTTGTCGGTGTAACCGCCCTGCTCCAGTTGGTAGTAATTCTTGTCGGCAAGCCAACGGGAAAAATGCTTTTCGGTGAGCCAGGCCCGCCAGCGTATCGTCAGCATCTGGGTCAGGTAGAGCCGATACACCGCCCCGACAATCGCCACCGCCGCAATGCCGCAGAAATACAGAATCAAGCGCCAGAACGCCGCTTCATCCTTCTTCTGCAGAGCGTTATAGAAATCCTTGTACCAAGTGTTGAACCACACCGAGATGCCCACGCTGAGCAGCGAGAGCGCGATTACGGCAATCAGCAACGTCCAGGCCTTGCCCTTCTCTTCACTGCGCCAATAAGGCGTGATGATCGCCCACACCTTACGAAAAAACTGCCCGCGCACAGCATCGTTGACCGCGGAATATTCAGCGTTCTGATTCATGGATAAGGCTCGATATAGAAAAGAACAGACACGCACCGATCATAGTAGATCGGTGCGTTTTATCGCGAGGGCTGGCGATAGTCGTTCAGCGCAGGTTCAGCGACGAACCGGGCGCTTCTGCAGTTTGCGCTGCAGAGTGCGACGATGCATGCCCAGGGCGCGGGCAGTGGCGGAGATGTTGCCTTCGTGCTCGGTGAGCACGCGCTGGATGTGTTCCCACTGCAAGCGGTCCACCGACATCGGGTTTTCCGGTACCAGGGTGTCGAGGTCGGCGTGCTCGGAGAGCAGCGCGGCCAATACGTCGTCGGCGTCGGCCGGTTTGCACAGATAGTTGCAGGCACCGCGCTTGATCGCTTCGACCGCCGTGGCAATGCTCGAATAACCGGTGAGGATCACCACGCGCATTTCCGGGTCCAGTTCCAGCAGCTTGGGCAGCAGCACCAGGCCGGAGTCGCCGTCCATTTTCAGGTCGAGCGCGGCGTAGTCCGGCAGATCAGCCTGGGCGATGGTCAGGCCTTCCTCGGCGGAACCGGCGGTGCTGACGCGAAAACCACGGCGGGCCATGGCGCGAGCCATGACGCGGGTAAAGGTTGCGTCGTCGTCGACCAGCAGCAAATGCGGCAGTTCTTCGCCTTCGACTTGGATTTCGTCACTCATGTTGGTCTCCTCGGGCGCCGTGGGGCAGGCGCAGCTCGGTGAGCGTACCGCCTTCCTCATGACTATAGAGTTTCACTGAGCCGCCGGCGCGTGTCACGCTGGCCTTGCTCAAAAACAGGCCCAGGCCGAAACCTTTGCCCTTGGTGGTAAAAAACGGTTTGCCGATCTGCTCGGCGATGGCCAGCGGCACACCGGCGCCGTGGTCACGAATGCTGATGGTCACGTTTTCCGCGTCCCAGTCCAGCGTCACCTTGAGGTTTTCCGGGCAGGCGTCGGCGGCATTGTTCAGCAGATTCAGCAGCGCCTGAGTCAGATCCGGCGGCGGCGCCATGCGCGGCACCGTGCCTTGGCCCAGGCGATGAAAGCGATAACTGGCTTCCGGGCGCATCAGGTGCCAGCGGTTCAGCGCTTCGTCGAGCCATTGGGTGACGTCCTGCATTTCGACCGCGAGACGACGATTGGCCTCGGCGGCGCGCACCAGTTGCTGCAAGGTCTCTTTGCACAGTTTGACCTGATCCTGCAGCACCTTCAGATCGTCCTGCAACATCGGGTCGGGATGATCCTGCTGCATTTCCTTGAGCAGCACGCTCATGGTGGCCAGCGGCGTACCCAGTTCATGCGCGGCACCGGCAGCTTGCGTGGCGACGGCCAGCAATTGCTGATCGCGCAGGCCTTCTTCACGGCGGATCGCGCGTAATTCTTCCTGACGACGCAGCTCTTCGGCCATGCGCGCGGCGAAGAACGTGATCACCGCAGCGGCCAGCGCAAAGCTCAGCCACATGCCGTAGATCTGCAGGTTCTCGCGGGCGACCGGCAGGGTCTCCAGTGGATAGAAACGCGCCAGCAGCAAGGTGTACATGGTCAATGCGATGCCGGACAGGATCACCGAATAGCGCCAGGGCAACGTCACGGCGGCGATGGTCAGCGGCACCAGGTAATAGGACACGAAGGGGTTGGTCGAACCGCCGGAGAAATACAGCAGCGCACTGTGGATAAACAGGTCGCAGGCCAGCTGCACGGCGTATTCGAGCTCAGTGACCGGCCAGGAGGTGCGCAGGCGAATGGCCGTGAACGCGCACAACAGCATCGAGCAGCCGAGGGTCATCGCCAGTTGCACCCACGGCAACGGCAACAGTTGCAGCCAGTAGGCCAGGCCTACGGAACCGGCCTGCGCGGCGAGCACCAAAGTGCGGATGAAAGTCAGCCGCCAGAGGTTCTGGCGAGTGGCGGAAGTCAGTTGTACGGGGGCGAGCATGAGCTCTCCTGATGAGCGCTCCAGGCGGATCGCACGGAGTATAACCAAGCCACGGCCTCGAGAGGCGAAAGTGCGGCAAACGACCACATGGCAGAAAGAACGGTGGCGTCTATTAGACCGCTATCACGAGCAGGCTCGCTCCCACATTAAGATGCAATCTCTGTGGAGCGAGCCTCGCGATTGACCGCGCAGCGGTCGCCTTCGATCTGTATAGAAGTTGTAACTGGGCGAACCGGAGCATAGAAGCTAGAGTCTGATGGTTTCACGCAGGCCCCCGAACCATCACCTGCGCCCTCATCAAGGAGCCTTCATGCACACATTTCGCCGCAGCGCCGCCCTTCTCGCCCTGACCGTCGGCAGCGTCGCCAGCCTTCCGGCCCTGGCCGCCGATGAGCTGCACTACAACCAGATTTCCCTGCGCGCCGAAGTCAGCCAGGAAGTCGCCCGCGACCAGATGATCGTGACGCTCTACACCGAAGAGCAAAACACCGACCCGGCCAAACTCGCCGCCGACGTCAGCACCACCATGAACAAGGCACTGGCCCAGGCCAAGCAAGTCAAAGACATCACCCTGCGCCAGGGCAGCCGCAACAGCTACCCGATCTACGACACCAAGGGCCAGAAAATCACCGGCTGGCGTGAACGCGCCGAACTGCGCCTGGAAAGCTCCGACTTCGCCGCCCTCTCCAAACTCACCGGCGAACTGCTGGGTGACCTGAAAATGGGCGGCATGGACTTCGCCATCGCCGACCCGACCCGCAAAGCCAGCGAAGACGCGCTGCTCAAAGAAGCCGTCAGCGCCTTCAAGGCCCGCGCCCAACTGGCCACCGATGCACTCGGCGGCAAGGGCTACAAGATCGTTAACCTGAACCTCAACAGCAACGGTTATCCACAACCGTACATGCGCGGGCCGATGATGATGAAAGCCGCCAGCATGGACGCCGCTCCGGTGACCCCGGAAGTTGAGGCTGGCACCAGCCAGGTCAGCATGACGGCAGATGGGTCGATTGAAGTGTTGATGCCTTAAACCGCCCCTTGTAGGAGCGTGCCGCAGGCTGCGATCTTTTGACTTTGCCTTAGAGATCAAAAGATCGCAGCCTTCGGCGGCTCCTGCGCGGAATACGTCGATCAGGCCGCATACGTGGAATATGTCGATTACGCCGCGTGCGCGAAATATGCCGCATCCGTGGGATATGCCAGATGCGCCGATGGCGAGGGTATAAATAAGTAACACCGCGCGCCAACCGGGTGCAC
Organism: Pseudomonas sp. TH10; assembly: GCF_016651255.1. Lineage (GTDB taxonomy): Bacteria > Pseudomonadota > Gammaproteobacteria > Pseudomonadales > Pseudomonadaceae > Aquipseudomonas. The sequence continues at coordinate 50,386 of NZ_JAEKEG010000050.1, read as the reverse complement.
CTCAGCCTTCGATTGCTCCACGCGGGTGCGCGATATGCACCGTAAAAACCACTCGCAAACGGTCAAATGCGTCAAAAGTTATACAGATGCGACATTAAGGTACGTTCGTGCCACGGTTTGAGGCTGGCAGTCGCTCTGCATCTTGCAATGGGTATGGCCCCTGCATAAGTATCCGCAGGCACGACTCACGAGGTCGTACCTCAAATCAAAAAATGACAACAAATCATGAGGCCAACATGCTTAAACACGCGGTCATTCCGTTTTTAGTCGGCGCAGGCTTGTTAGCCTCCGCACCTTTCGCATCCGCTGCGACTAACCTGGTGTTCTGCTCCGAAGGCAGCCCGGCCGGTTTTGATCCGGGCCAGTACACCACCGGAACCGACTTCGACGCCTCAGCTGAAACCATGTTCAACCGTCTGACCCAGTTCGAACGTGGCGGCACCGCCGTGGTTCCTGGTCTGGCGACCAAGTGGGACATTTCCGAAGATGGCCTGACGTACACCTTTCACCTGCGCGAAGGCGTCAAGTTCCACACCACCCCGTACTTCAAGCCGACTCGTGAGTTCAACGCCGACGACGTGCTGTTCACTTTTAATCGCATGATTAACAAGGACGACCCGTTCCGCAAAGCGTACCCGACCGAATTCCCGTACTTTACCGACATGGGGATGGACACCAACATCACCAAGATCGATAAAGTCGATGACCACACCGTCAAGTTCACTTTGAAAGAAGTGGATGCCGCGTTCATCCAGAACATGGCCATGAGCTTCGCTTCGGTTCAGTCCGCCGAGTACGCAGCCCAGCTGCTGAAGGAAGGCAAAGCCGCCGACATCAACCAGAAACCGGTCGGCACCGGCCCGTTCGTATTCAAGAGCTACCAGAAAGACTCGAACATCCGCTACACCGGCAACAAGGACTACTGGAAGCCTGAAGACGTGAAGATCGACAACCTGATCTTCGCCATCACCACCGACCCGTCGGTGCGTATTCAAAAGCTGAAAAAGAATGAGTGCCAAGTCACCCTGTTCCCGCGTCCAGCCGACCTGAAAGCGCTCAAAGAAGACAAAACCCTGAAAATGCCTGACCAGGCTGGTTTCAACCTGGGCTACATCGCCTACAACGTGATGGACAAGGTCAAGGGCAGCAACGAGGCCAACCCGCTGGCTGACCTGCGCGTCCGTCAGGCACTGGACATGGCCGTGAACAAGCCGCAGATCATCGACTCGGTTTACCAGGGCGCAGGCCAACTGGCCGTTAACGCCATGCCGCCGACCCAGTGGTCTTACGACACCACTATCAAAGATGCCAAGTACGACCCTGAGAAAGCCAAACAGCTGCTCAAGGAAGCCGGCGTCAAGGAAGGTACCGAGATCGTTCTGTGGGCGATGCCGGTACAGCGTCCGTACAACCCGAACGCCAAGCTGATGGCTGAAATGCTCCAGTCCGACTGGGCCAAGATCGGCTTGAAAGTGAAGATCACCAGCTACGAGTGGGGCGAGTACATCAAGCGCTCCAAAGGTGGCGAGAACCAGGCCATGATCATTGGCTGGAGCGGTGACAATGGTGATCCGGACAACTGGCTGAACGTGCTGTTCGGCTGCGACTCGCTCAGCGGCAACAACTTCTCGAAATGGTGCGACAAGAAATTCGACGGCCTCGTGAAGGAAGCCAAGCGCACCACCGACCAAGGCAAGCGCACCGAACTGTACAAACAGGCGCAACACGTCCTCAAAGATGCAGTCCCAATGACACCTATCGCTCACTCGACGGTGTATCAACCCATGCGCGCCAACGTGCAGGACTTCAAGATCAGCCCATTCGGCTTGAACTCCTTCTACGGCGTCAGCGTCAGCAATTGAGTTAACGCAACGGCGACGTTTTTGACGTCGCCGTTGCTTTATCTGCCGGAAAGTTAGGAATTTGCCTACATCCATGTCCGACGCTGACTCCAGCGCCGGCGCAGGACGCGTCTACTTTTCCTACGAATGTTTAGGACTCTACGCATTTACTGCCGGCCCGATGGCTCATACCGTCGGAGTTCGACCAGCTCATACGTGGGCTCTCGGTTTTGCTTCACGTAAATGGATTGCGCTCGATAAGACCCCACGTCCCCAGTCGGAACGAGGCTTGTCGAAAATACTCAGAGAACAGAGGGAGCGTCATGCGCCATACCTTGGTTTTTTCCGCATTGCTGGGCGCCGGTCTGTTGGCCGTCTCGTCCGCCAGTTTCGCCGCCAGCAAAAGTCTGGTGTTCTGCTCAGAAGGCAGCCCGGCAGGTTTTGATACCGCGCAGTACACCGCAGCCACCGATAACGATGCGGCCGAACCGATCTACAACCGTCTGGTCGAGTTCGAAAAAGGCGCGACCAATGTCGTACCGGGCCTGGCGACCAAGTGGGACATTTCCGAGGATGGTCTCAAGTACACCTTTCACCTGCGCGAAGGTGTGAAATTTCATACAACGCCGTACTTCAAGCCGACCCGTGACTTCAACGCGGACGACGTGTTGTTCACGTTTAATCGCATGCTCGATCCACAGCAGCCATTCCGTAAGGCCTATCCAACGGAGTTTCCGTACTTCAACGGGATGAGCCTGAACAAGAACATCGCCAAGGTCGAAAAGACCGGGCCGCTGACCGTGGAGTTCACGCTCAACAGCGTCGACGCCGCGTTCATCCAGAACATCGCCATGAGCTTCGCCTCGATCCTGTCCGCCGAATACGCCGACAAACTGCTCGCCGAAGGCAAGCCAAGCGACATCAATCAGAAGCCGATCGGCACTGGCCCGTTCGTGTTCAAGAGTTATCAGAAAGACTCGAACATCCGCTTCAGCGGCAACAAGCAGTACTGGGACCCGAGCCGGGTCAAACTCGACAACCTGATCTTCGCCATCAACACCGACGCTTCGGTGCGCGTGCAGAAACTCAAGGCCGGCGAGTGCCAGATCACTCTGCATCCCCGCCCTGCCGATGTTGAAGCGCTGAAGGCCGACCCGAAACTGCAACTGATCTCCAAGCCGGGTTTCAACCTCGGTTACATCGCCTACAACGTCCGGCACAAACCGTTTGACCAGCTCGAAGTGCGTCAGGCGCTGGACATGGCGGTGAATAAACAGGGGATTCTCAACGCTGTTTATCAAGGCGCCGGTCAACTGGCCGTCAACGCCATGCCACCGACGCAGTGGTCCTACGACGACACGATCAAAGACGCCGCCTACAACCCGGAAAAAGCCAAAGAGCTGCTCAAGGCTGCCGGCGTCAAAGAAGGCACCGAGATCACCCTGTGGGCGATGCCGGTGCAGCGCCCCTACAACCCCAACGCCAAACTGATGGCCGAAATGCTCCAGGCTGACTGGGCGAAGATTGGTCTGAAAGTGAAGATCGTCAGCTACGAATGGGGCGAGTACATCAAGCGCACCAAGAATGGTGAGCACGACATCAGCCTGATCGGCTGGACCGGTGACAACGGTGACCCGGACAACTGGCTGGGTACGCTGTACAGCTGCGACGCCATTGGCGGCAACAACTACTCCATGTGGTGCGACCCGGCTTACGACAAGCTGATCAAACAGGCCAAGATCGTCACCGACCGCGACCAACGCACCGTGCTTTACAAACAGGCCCAGCAATTGCTTAAACAGCAAGTGCCGATCACGCCTGTGGCCCACTCGACGGTCAACCAGCCGTTAAGCACACGGGTTGAAGGGTTCAAGGTGAGTCCCTTCGGCCGCAACGTGTTCTCGGGTGTCAGTATCGATTAACCCAACCGATTAGCCGCAACGCTGAGGGGCGCCGTCTAGCCCCTCACGCAAGCGCTTTGCCGAAATTCGCCAATCCGGCCTTTGGCAAACGTTTGCGATGTGTGAATGAGTTCTAAACCAATAACCGGCCAACCTAAAAAGGCCGGCATAAAAAGAAAGTAAAGGAGCTTCACCCATGAAACTGAGCAGCACCGCGATACTGGCCCTGGCCATCAGCAGCATCACCGCCACGGCTTATGCGGAAACCCAAAGCCAGGCGTTCTCTCCGGTGACCGTTAACACCAAGAGCGCCCAGGCTGAAGCGACCGGCTTCGTTGAAGGTCAGTCGATCACCGGTACTACGCGCAACTGGTACGCCAATGAGCAACTGGAGCGCGGCGGTAAATTCGCCTATAAAAAGAATGGTTCGCTGGCCGAAACAGATCGCCGGATCAACTGGGTTCAAGGCACCATCGTCAAGTACAACTCGGGCTTCACCGAGGGCACCGTCGGCTTCAGCACTGAAGTCGCGGCGTACAACGCCATCGCCCTGGAGCGTGATCGCGAGAACCTGGCATCCAACAACGGTGGCGCACCGGGTACTCGTCCAGGCGCGGGCAACAACCGCACCCTGACCCGCGAAGGCGGCGAAGCTGTGGGCCAGTGGAGCAAAGTGGGCTTGGCCAACATCAAGGCTCGCGTTTCCAACACCACCCTGACCGCCGGCCGCATGGGCTTCAGCAGCCCACAGGTCGATGTGATCGGTAACCGTGCGCTGCCTTCGAGCTTCGAAGGTGTTTCGCTGCACAGTGAAGAACTGAACAACCTGTCCTTCGATCTGGCTACGTTCGATCGCAACTCTCCGCGTACCGAAGAAAGCCTGAGCAAGTTCCGCTCCGAATACGGCGACTCCAGTGCCGAAGCCGATCACGTCAACACCGCCGGCATCACCTACACACCATTCGCCAGCCTGACTACGAGCCTCTGGGGCACCCAGGCCGAAGACCTGTGGAACCAGTACTACTTCGGCGCCAGCCACGTGCTGGGCGACAGCTCGGTACTGAGCCTGACCACTGGCCTGAACTACTACAAGACCGTCGACGAAGGCAAAAAACTGCTGGGCGAAATCGACAACGACACCTACTCGCTGTCGTTCGGCTTGACCCACCAAGCGCACAACCTGACGTTCTCGTACCAGCAAGTGAACGGTAACGAGTACTTCGACTACCTGCACGAAACCAACGGCATCTACCTGGCCAACTCCCTGCTGTCGGACTTCAACGGCCCGAACGAGAAGTCCTTCCAGGTTTCCTACGCCATCAACATGGCCGAATACGGCGTGCCGGGTCTGAAATTCAACATCTACCAGGCGCGTGGCTGGGGCATCGACGGCACTCACTACAACGGCAACAAAGGCGTGGCCGGCAAAGGCTACGACGGTATCCAGGAGCAGGACGGCGAGCACCACTATGAATACGGCATCGGTGCGACCTATGCCGTACAAAGCGGTCCTCTGAAAGCCACCACCATTCGCGGCACTTACACCGCGCACCGTGCGAGCGAGTTCCAGTCCGACGGCAGCATCAACGAGTTCCGTCTCGTGACCACCATCCCGTTCAACATCCTGTAAAAAACGCCAACCGAAGGCTGACTCATGAAGAGTCGGCCGTTCGGTTTTTTGTCTTCAACCGATTGCAGAGGGTTATCGATGAAAATGCTTCCCCTACGTGCGGCCGTCGCTGCCGCGTTGTTGAGCGCCGCCATCGGCGTCTCGGCCAAACCCTTGGTGGTCTGCACCGAAGCCAGCCCGGAAGGCTTCGACATGGTCCAGTACACAACTGCAGTCACTGCCGATGCGGTGGCCGAAACCATTTTCAACCGCCTGGTCGATTTCAAGCCCGGCACCACCGAGGTGGTTCCGGCGCTGGCCGATTCCTGGGAAATCAGCGATGACGGCCTGACGTACACGTTCCACCTGCGCAAAGGCGTCAAGTTTCACACCACCGACTACTTCAAGCCGACCCGCGACATGAACGCCGACGACGTGCTCTGGAGCTTCCAGCGTCAGCTGGACCCGAATCACCCGTGGCACAAACTGTCGAGCGTGGGCTTCCCGTACTTTGAAAGCATGGGCTTCAAAGAACTGCTGAAGAACGTGGAAAAGGTTGACGACAACACCGTCAAATTCACCCTGACCCGTCGCGAAGCACCGTTCCTGGCTGACGTGGCCATGCCATTCACCGCGATCTACTCCGCTGAATACGCCGACCAGTTGCTCAAGGCCAACAAGACCGGCGACCTCAATAACAAGCCGATCGGCACCGGCCCGTTCATCTTCCAGCGTTATGCAAAAGATGCCCAGGTACGCTTCAAGGCCAACCCGGAATACTTCCGTGGCAAGCCGCCGGCCGATGCGCTGATTCTGGCGATCGCCACCGACAACAACGTGCGCCTGCAGAAGCTCAAGGCCAACGAGTGCCAGATCGCCCTGTATCCGAAACCGGATGACATCCCGAGCATCAAGAAAGACAGCAACCTGAAAGTCGAAGAACTCGACGCAATGACCGTCTCGTACATCGCCATGAACACCCAGCACAAGTACATGAGCGACGTGCGAGTGCGCAAAGCCATCGACATCGCTTTCGACAAGGAAGCCTACGTCAACGCGCTGTTTGGCAAAGGCAACGCGACGGTCGCGGTCAACCCGTACCCACCCACGCTGCTGGGCTACAACCACGACCTGAAGAACCCGCCGCGTGATCTCGACAAGGCGCGTGCCCTGATCAAGGAAGCAGGCGTGCCTGAAGGCACCGTGTTGACCTTGTTTACCCGCAACGGCGGCGGCGCGACCAACCCCAACCCGATGCTCGCCGCGCAGATGATGCAGGCCGACCTGGCCAAGATCGGCCTCAAGATCGACATCCGTGTCATGGAGTGGGGCGAAATGCTCAAACGCGCCAAGGCCGGCGAGCACGACATGGTGTCGGCCGGATGGGCGGGCGACAACGGCGACCCGGATAACTTCCTGACGCCTATGCTCAGTTGTGAAGCGGCCAAGAATGGCGAGAACTATGCACGCTGGTGCAACGAGAAATTCCAGACACTGCTGGATGAGGCACGGGCTAAAGTAGATCCGGCGGAACGCGCCAGGCTCTACGAACAGGCACAAGTGCTGTTTAATCAGGATCAGCCATGGATCAGCATGGCCCATACCAGGATGTTTACCGCAATGCGCAACAACGTAGAGGGCTACCACATCAGCCCTCTCACCACTAATAACTTCGCCACCACTCAGGTGAAGTAGATAAGAAACTCCCGGTTTCCCTGACCGCAGGGAAACCGGGCACGCCTAACCGGCTGATGAGGTACCACACAAGATGTTTAGTTTTATTGCCCGCCGACTGGGGTTGTTGATCCCCACGTTTTTCGGCATCACCTTGCTGACTTTCGCGTTGATTCGCATGATCCCTGGCGACCCCGTGGAAGTGATGATGGGCGAACGTCGGGTCGACCCCGAAATGCACGCTCAGGCAATGGAACGCCTAGGTCTGAACAAGCCGCTGTATGCCCAGTATCTGGACTACATCGGCAAACTGGCCCACGGCGATCTCGGCGAATCCCTGCGTACTCGCGAGAGCGTATGGACCGAGTTCACCTCCCTCTTCCCGGCGACCCTGGAACTGTCCATGGCCGCCCTGCTGTTCGCCGGCATTCTCGGGCTCCTGGCCGGGGTGATCGCGGCACTCAAGCGAGGATCCCTGTTCGACCATGGGGTGATGGGCATCTCCCTGGCGGGGTATTCGATGCCGATCTTCTGGTGGGGCCTGATCCTGATCATGTTCTTCTCGGTGAGCCTCGGCTGGACACCGGTTTCCGGGCGCATCGACCTGCTCTACGACATCGAGCCGCGCACCGGTTTCATGCTCATCGATACGCTGCTGGCCGATGATGTCGGGGCGTTCTTCGATGCCCTGCATCACCTGATATTGCCGGCTATCGTGCTCGGTACCATTCCGCTGGCAGTTATCGCGCGGATGACCCGTTCGTCGATGCTCGAAGTACTGCGCGAAGACTACATCCGCACCGCCAAGGCCAAAGGCCTGTCGCCGTCGCGCGTGGTGTTCGTCCACGGTCTGCGTAACGCGCTGATCCCGGTACTGACCGTGGTCGGCCTGCAAGTCGGCACGCTGCTGGCCGGTGCGGTTCTGACCGAAACCATCTTCTCGTGGCCCGGCATCGGTAAATGGCTGATCGAAGCCATCGGCGCCCGCGACTACCCGGTCGTACAAAACGGCATCCTGTTAATCGCCTGCCTGGTGATTCTGGTCAACTTCGTAGTGGACATCCTCTACGGCTTTGCCAACCCACGCATCCGTCATCAGCGCTGAGGTCAATACCATGAGCACTCCAACATCCTCAGTAGCCACCGCTGCTTCCAGCGCGGATCAAAGCCTGCTGTACCCGTCACCGTACAAAGAATTCTGGCAAGCCTTCTCGAAGAACAAGGGCGCGGTTGCCGGCCTGCTGTTCATGTTACTGGTGATTTTCTGCGCGCTGTTCGCCCCCTGGGTGGCACCGCACAACCCGAGCGAGCAGTACCGCGACTTCCTGCTGACCCCGCCAGCCTGGCTGGAAGGTGGGCAGATGCAGTTTCTGCTCGGTACCGATGAACTGGGCCGAGACCTGCTGTCACGGCTGATCCAGGGCTCGCGGCTGTCGCTGCTGATCGGCTTGTCGTCGGTAGTGATGTCGCTGATTCCAGGGATTCTCCTGGGACTGTTCGCCGGGTTTTTCCCGCGCTTGCTTGGCCCGACCATCATGCGTCTGATGGACATCATGCTGGCACTGCCGTCGCTGCTGCTGGCCGTGGCGATTGTCGCCATCCTCGGCCCTGGCCTGATCAACACCGTGATCGCGATTGCTGTGGTGTCCTTGCCGTCCTACGTGCGTCTGACCCGTGCAGCCGTCATGGGCGAACTGAACCGCGACTACGTCACCGCCGCGCGTCTGGCCGGTGCCGGTCTGCCACGCCTGATGTTCATCACCGTGCTGCCGAACTGCATGGCGCCACTGATCGTGCAGGCGACCTTGAGCTTCTCCTCGGCAATTCTCGATGCCGCGGCACTGGGCTTCCTCGGCCTTGGCGTTCAACCGCCAACCCCAGAGTGGGGCACTATGCTGGCTTCGGCTCGCGACTACATCGAACGCGCCTGGTGGGTCGTCAGCCTGCCTGGTTTGACCATTTTGCTCAGCGTGCTGGCAATCAACTTGATGGGCGACGGCTTGCGCGATGCGCTGGACCCGAAACTCAAGAACGCCGCCTGAGGAGATTCAAATGTCATTGTTAGAAATCAAGAATCTCAATGTTCGCTTTGGCGACAAGAATGCCGTGCCAGTGGTCGATGGCCTCGACCTCAAGGTCGACAAGGGCGAAGTCCTGGCCATCGTTGGCGAGTCGGGTTCCGGCAAGTCCGTGACCATGATGGCGTTGATGGGGCTGATCGAGCACCCAGGCATCGTGACCGCCGACGCGCTGAATTTCGACGGTAAAAACATGCTCAAGCTGAGCAATCGCCAGCGTCGGCAGATCGTCGGTAAAGACCTGGCGATGGTCTTCCAGGATCCGATGACGGCGCTCAATCCGAGCTACACCGTCGGTTTTCAGATCGAAGAAGTGCTGCGTCTGCACCTGAAAATGTCCAGCAAGCAAGCGCGCAAACGTGCGATCGAACTGCTGGAAAAAGTTGAAATCCCCGGCGCAGCCAGCCGCATGGACGCCTACCCGCACCAGTTGTCCGGCGGTATGAGCCAGCGCGTCGCCATCGCCATGGCGATTGCCGGCGAGCCGAAGTTGCTGATCGCCGACGAACCGACCACAGCGCTCGACGTAACGATTCAGGCACAGATCATGGATCTGCTGCTGGCGTTGCAGAAAGAACAGAACATGGGCCTGGTGCTGATCACCCACGACCTCGCGGTCGTCGCTGAAACTGCCCAGCGCGTGTGCGTGATGTACGCCGGTCAAGCCGTTGAAGTCGGTCAGGTGCCGCAACTGTTCGACATCCCCGCGCATCCGTACAGCGAAGCGCTGCTCAAGGCGATTCCCGAGCACAGCCTCGGCGCCTCGCGTCTGTCGACGCTGCCGGGCATCGTCCCGGGCCGCTATGACCGTCCGCAGGGTTGCCTGCTGTCGCCGCGCTGCCCGTACGTGCAAGAAAATTGCCGCACCCAGCGTCCGGCCCTCGACCCGAAAAGCAACAGCCTCGCCCGCTGCTTCTACCCGCTGAATCAGGAGGTGGCGTAATGGCCGTCGTACTTACCGCCCGCGACCTGACCCGTCACTACGAAGTGTCCCGTGGCCTGTTCAAGGGCCACGCGACAGTGCGCGCCCTCAACGGCGTGTCGTTCGAACTGGAAGCCGGCAAGACCCTCGCAGTGGTCGGCGAATCGGGCTGCGGCAAATCCACCCTCGCCCGCGCCTTGACGCTGATCGAAGACCCGTCCTCGGGCTCTTTGAAAATCGCCGGGCAAGAAGTCGCTGGCGCCGACAAGGCCCAGCGCAAGCAACTGCGCAAAGACGTGCAGATGGTCTTTCAGAGCCCGTACGCATCGTTGAACCCACGGCAGAAAGTCGGTGACCAGCTCGGCGAACCGCTGCTGATCAACACCAACCTGAGTGCTGCCGAACGTCGCGAGAAAGTCCAGGCGATGATGAAGCAGGTCGGCTTGCGCCCAGAGCATTACCAGCGCTATCCGCACATGTTCTCCGGCGGCCAGCGTCAGCGTATCGCTCTGGCTCGGGCGATGATGCTGCAACCGAAAGTGCTGGTGGCGGATGAACCGACCTCGGCATTGGACGTATCGATTCAGGCGCAGGTGCTCAACCTGTTCATGGATCTGCAGCAGGAGTTCAACACCGCGTACGTGTTCATCTCGCACAACCTGGCGGTGGTGCAACACGTGGCCGATGACGTGATGGTGATGTACCTCGGTCGTCCGGTGGAACTGGGTCCGAAAAACGCCATCTACGAGCGCCCGCTGCACCCGTATACCCAGGCGCTGCTGTCGGCGACCCCAACCATTCACCCGGACCCGAACAAGCCGAAGATCAAGATCGTCGGCGAACTGCCCAACCCGCTGAACCCGCCACCGGGCTGCGCTTTCCACAAGCGCTGCCCTTATGCGACCGAACGTTGCAGCACTGAAGAGCCGGCCCTGCGTGCGCTCGACAATCGCCAGGTGGCTTGCCACTACGCCGAGCAATTCCTCGACGGCGTGGCCTGACAGTGGAATAAAAAACCTGTGGGAGCGGGCTTGCCCGCGATAGCGTCCCGCCAGTCGACTTTGATGTCACTGAGGTATCGCCATCGCGGGCAAGCCCGCTCCCACAGGATTATGGACTGGTTGTTCAAGACCCCCTTCTACCTCGACTATGTACATGTCGGAGTGAAGGGGTTTTCTTTGCCCGAAATGACCTCTTACGTCTGGCTATCGCCTTCATCCGGGTCGTCAGAATCCGGCTCGTCAGTAGTGGAATCATCGTCGTCCGCACTACCGCCCTGCCCCTGGTCACCGGGCTCGGATTCGGACTTGGCGATCATCAGGCCTGAATGCCCGACCTGCCCGCTCGATGCCTGCTCACCGTGATCAGGGCATTCCGCCCGCGCTGCGGACATGCCAACGGACATAATCACCAAAACCTTTAGCAACAGCAAAATGCGTTGAAGAATGCTCATAGCCGAATCCATCCTTTCTGAGATGCAGCATGGGTGCCTGCCGGCGCGTAACCCGGTTACCGTGGCGCTGACTGAAATCTAGTGCCGATCGACCGGGTTCTCCAGATAGGACGCCAGCGAACAGAAGTAATTGCCGCTAAAGGACAGATTGGTTTGGAATAATTGTTAGGCCAAAAAATCAAAAGATCGCAGCCTTCGGCAGCTTCTACAGGTATACGCCGAAGCCTGCGATCTTTTGGTCTTCGCCAGAAAGCAAAAACCCCGAGGCTTTCGCAACGGGGCTTTTGTGTGACAGCTCAACGCTTAGTGATGCTCACGCGTTGCTCGGAATTTCACATCCGGCCAGCGCTCTTCCATCAGGGCCAGGTTGACCCGCGTCGGGGCGAGGTAGGTCAGGTGACCGCCGCCGTCGACCGCGAGGTTTTCCACAGCCTTGACGCGGAATTCCTCCATCTTCTTCTTATCGTCGCAATCGATCCAGCGCGCCGAGTACACGGTGATCGGCTCGTACGAGCACTCGACCTTGTATTCCTCTTTCAAGCGGCTGGCGACCACGTCGAACTGCAGCACACCCACGGCGCCGAGGATGATGTCGTTGCTGCGCTCGGGGAAGAACACCTGGGTCGCGCCCTCTTCGGCCAGTTGCTGCAAGCCCTGGCGCAGCTGTTTGGACTTCAGCGGATCGCGCAGACGCACACGACGGAACAGCTCCGGGGCGAAGTGCGGGATACCGGTGAAGCCCAGGGTTTCGCCTTCGCTGAAGGTGTCGCCGATCTGGATGGTGCCGTGGTTGTGCAGACCGATGATGTCACCGGCAAAAGCTTCTTCCAGCTGTTCGCGCTCAGAGGAGAAGAACGTCAGGGCGTCGCCGATGCGCACGTCCTTGCCGGTGCGCACGTGGCGCATCTTCATGCCTTTCTCGTACTTGCCGGAGCAGATACGCATGAAGGCGATGCGGTCGCGGTGTTTCGGGTCCATGTTCGCCTGGATCTTGAAGATGAAGCCCGAGAACTTCTCTTCGACCGGCTCGACGGTACGCTCGTTGGCCACACGGGCCAACGGACGCGGCGCCCAATCCACCACAGCATCAAGCACGTGATCGACACCGAAGTTGCCCAATGCCGTACCGAAGAATACCGGTGTCAGCTGACCGTCGAGGAACTCCTGCTGGTTGAACTCGTGGCAGGCGCCTTGAACCAGTTCAAGCTGCTCGATGAAACGCTCGTACTCGTCACCCAGATGCGCACGAGCTTCGTCGGAGTCGAGTTTCTCGATGATCTTGGTTTCGGTGCGTTCGTGACCATGACCGGCGGTGTAGACAATGATGTAGTCATCGGCCAGGTGATACACGCCTTTGAAGTCGCGGTAGCAACCGATCGGCCAGGTGATCGGCGCAGCCTTGATCTTCAGAACGGCTTCGATCTCGTCGAGCAATTCGATCGGGTCGCGGATGTCACGGTCGAGTTTGTTGATGAAGCTGACAATCGGCGTGTCACGCAGACGGCAGACGTCCATCAGCGCGATGGTCCGTGGCTCGACACCTTTACCGCCGTCGAGAACCATCAATGCCGAGTCCACCGCCGTCAGGGTGCGATAGGTATCTTCGGAGAAGTCTTCGTGGCCCGGGGTGTCGAGCAGGTTGATCATGTGCTCGCGATACGGGAACTGCATGACCGACGTAGTAATGGAAATACCCCGTTGTTTCTCCATCTCCATCCAGTCGGATGTCGCATGGCGATCGGATTTACGGGATTTCACCGTACCGGCCACAGCAATCGCCTTGCCCATCAACAGGAGCTTTTCGGTGATCGTGGTTTTACCGGCATCGGGGTGAGAAATAATGGCGAAAGTGCGGCGTTTCGCGACTTCGGCGGCCTGGTTGGTCATGGGAAATCGCCTGGCGGTGATTCAAAAAAGGGCCGCGATTATAGCTTAAAACGCGCCCCACGGACCACCGCTCGTACCCTTCCCAAACACCCTATCCCCCGTAGAAGCTGCCGAAGGCTGCGATCCTGTGATCTTGTTTTGAAAAAACCGTCGAAGATCAAGATCAAAAGATTGCAGCCTTCGGCAGCTCCTACGGTGGCTATTTGCTGTTATTTATGGAACCTTTTAAAGCACGGAGACGTCCATCCCCTGTTACGACATTTCGTCAGGGGCTGAAAAATCAGCAAGTTAGCCTGACGAGGCTGCGCTCATGGCTCGCTTTCAGACCGCTTTTTGCCGGTGCTGAGGGAGCTGCTTCTCGCGAACGTTTTTCCCGGCAGCCAAGGTTTGGCATGCCACACGGGATTGCGCTCGCCGACTATAAAAAAGGAGTCCGCCTGTGGCTATCCGCTATGGCAAAGGGCTGATGGGAGGTGCGGTTGTAATCGCGCTCCTGGCCCTGCTGGTCCACTGGATCGGCATCAACACGATCGAACACTACCGCGACGATTTGTTGTTTTACCTGCAAGCTCATCTGATTCTCGTCCTCGCTTCAATGCTGGCCGCCCTGGTCGTGGGCATCCCCGCCGGTATCTTTCTCAGTCGCCCGACCATGGTCGGCCGCGCTGAACGCTTCATGCAGATCTTCAACATCGGCAACACCGTGCCGCCGTTGGCCGTACTCGCGATCGCCCTGGGCATCCTTGGCATCGGCAGTGGTCCTGCGATCTTCGCCCTGTTCCTCGCCTCGTTGCTGCCGATTGTGCGCAACACCTATGAAGGCCTGAAAAACGTCCAGGGTTCGCTGAAAGAAGCCGCTGTCGGCATCGGCATGACGCCGACCCAAGTGTTATGGCGGGTCGAACTGCCAAACGCCGTACCGATCATCATCGGTGGTGTGCGTGTCGCGCTGGCGATCAATGTGGGTACCGCGCCGCTGGCGTTCCTGATCGGCGCCAACAGCCTCGGCAGCCTGATTTTCCCCGGCATCGCCCTGAACAATCAGCCGCAACTGCTGCTCGGCGCCGCGTGTACCGCGCTGCTGGCCTTGCTGCTCGATGGCGTGGTCACCCTCGCCAGCCGTCTCTGGCTGGAACGCGGTTTGCGCCCGACTTAAGGCTTTTGCGAAGGAATACCTATGAAACGATTCAGCTTGATTCTAGGCCTGATGCTGAGCAGTGCCCTGCTGTTCGCAGGCATTGCCCAAGCGGCAGAAAAACCAGTGATTCGCATCGGTGCGCGAGTCTTCACGGAACAGACACTGCTGGCCGAAATCACCTCGCAATACCTGCGCAGCAAAGGCTACGACACCCAAGTCACGGGTGGTCTGGGCAGCAACCTCGCTCGCAGCGCCCACGAAAGCGGGCAACTCGACATGCTCTGGGAATACACCGGCGTGTCGCTGGTGGCCTACAACCATGTCACTGAAAAACTCGACAGCGCAGAGTCCTACGCACGGGTGAAAGAACTCGATGCGAAAAAAGGTCTGATCTGGCTGACGCCGTCGAAATTCAGCAACACCTACGCCCTCGCCCTGCCTAAAAAAGTCGCCGAGGAATATCCGCAGATCAACAACATCAGTCAGTTGAACGAAGTGCTGCGCGCCGAAGCCAAGACCAATCATCTGGTGGCGCTGGACACCGAATTCGCCAACCGCTCCGACGGCCTCGACGGCATGGTCAAGCTCTACGACATGAACCTGACCCGCAAGAACATCCGCCAGATGGACGCGGGCCTGGTCTATACCGCGCTGCGCAATGGCCAGGTCTTTGCCGGGCTGGTCTACACCACCGACGGTCGCTTGAACGCCTTCAAACTCAAGCTGCTGGAAGACGACAAGCATTACTTCCCCGACTACACCGCTGCGCCGGTGGTACGTCAGGCCTACCTCGACGCTCATCCAAAACTCGCGGAAGAAATCAAACCGTTGGCCGAACTCTTCGACGACGAAACCATGCGCCAGCTCAACGCGCGGGTCGACGTTGATCACGAAAGCCCATCGAAAGTTGCCGCCGATTTCCTGCGCCAACATCCGTTGAATTAAGAGAGGAGAAGTCATGGAATTCCTGAACGCCTTTTCCCATCTCGACTGGCAGCAGGTGATGCACCTGACCTGGCAGCACATCACCCTCGTTGGTATCGCCGTGACGTTGGCGATTGTCGTTGGCGTGCCGCTGGGCATTCTGATGACGCGTTTCCCGAGCCTTGCCGGCCCGTTGCAGGCCAGCGCGACGGTGCTGCTGACCGTGCCGTCGATTGCCCTGTTCGGTTTGCTGCTGCCGTTCTATTCCAAGTTCGGCCAGGGCCTCGGCCCGATGCCAGCGATTACCGCCGTGTTTCTTTATTCGCTGCTGCCGATCATGCGCAACACCTACCTCGCCCTGACCGGCGTTGAACCTGGCATTCGTGAAGCTGCACGTGGCATTGGCATGACGTTCGGCCAGCGCCTGCGCATGGTTGAGTTGCCAATTGCGGTGCCAGTCATCCTCGCCGGCGTGCGCACTGCCGTGGTGATGAACATCGGCGTGATGACCATCGCCGCGACCATCGGCGCTGGCGGCCTCGGTGTGTTGATCCTCGCTTCAATCAGCCGCAGTGACATGTCGATGCTTATCGTCGGCGCGCTGCTGGTCAGTCTCCTGGCCATCTTCGCTGACCTGATTCTCCAATGGCTGCAACGCTCGTTGACTCCAAAAGGACTCCTCAAATGATCGAACTTCAAAACCTCAGCAAAACTTTCCAAAGCAACGGCAAAGATGTCAAAGCCGTGGACTCGGTGAGCCTGACCGTCAATGAAGGCGAAATCTGTGTGTTCCTCGGGCCATCGGGTTGCGGCAAAAGCACCACGCTGAAGATGATCAACCGCCTGATCAAACCGACCTCGGGCAAGATCCTGATCAACGGCGAAGACACCACCGACCTCGACGAAGTAACCCTGCGCCGCAACATCGGCTACGTGATCCAGCAGATCGGTCTGTTCCCCAACATGACCATCGAAGAGAACATCGTCGTCGTGCCGAAGCTGCTCGGCTGGGACAAACAGAAATGCCACGACCGCGCCCGCGAACTGATGAGCATGATCAAGCTGGAGCCCAAGCAGTATCTGCATCGCTACCCGCGTGAGTTGTCCGGTGGCCAGCAGCAACGGATCGGCGTGATCCGCGCACTGGCGGCGGATGCGCCGCTGCTGCTGATGGACGAGCCGTTCGGCGCAGTCGACCCGATCAACCGCGAGATGATCCAGAACGAGTTCTTCGAGATGCAACGCGCGCTGAACAAGACCGTGATCATGGTCAGCCACGACATCGACGAAGCGATCAAACTCGGCGACAAGATCGCGATCTTCCGCGCCGGCAAACTTCTGCAGATCGACCACCCGGACACCCTGCTGGCGCATCCGGCGGACGATTTCGTGAGCAATTTCGTCGGCCAGGACAGCACCCTCAAGCGCCTGTTGCTGGTGAAGGCTGAAGACGCGGCGGACAACGCGCCATCGGTCAGCCCGGAAACCCCGGTGGCCGACGCCCTGGAGCTGATGGACGAACATGACCGCCGTTATGTGGTGGTGACGGATGGTGAGAACAAGGCGCTGGGCTATGTCCGACGTCGTGACCTGCATCGCCAGGCCGGCACGTGCGCGCAATACCTGCGCGAGTTCAACGCCACGGCGGCCTACGACGAGCATTTGCGCATCCTGCTGTCGCGCATGTACGAGTTCAACCGCTCGTGGTTGCCGGTGATGGACGCCGAGCGGGTGTTCCTGGGTGAAGTCACTCAGGAGTCGATTGCCGAGTACCTGAGCTCCGGCAAGTCCCGTGGCGGCAAGACCAGCATTGTTTCGCCAGCCGAGACTGCGGTCGCCTGACAAAAAATAACTGTAGGAGCGAGCTTGCTCGCGATGCACTCAATGGCCCCGCGGGGTATCAGGTTCCCTGCGCTATCGTTGACGTCCATCGCGAGCAAGCTCGCTCCTGCACGTATTGAAATCTCCCTCCTTGGGGAACATCACACTGTCATGCAGGTCGGTTACATCAGTAACTGTCCAGGACCGCACGACGGAAGCGTGCAAAAACGCGACATTTTTAGTTGATCTCAGGCCCCTCACCCCCTAAAGTTCGCGCCGAACGTCCATGCTGGAAACGATCCATCCGGCTCAAGTACTGACGACGAGACAGCAAGGCCAAGGGCAGAGCCCCATGGCCTTTTTGCTTTCGGCGACATGCCTTGGGAAGTAGGCGAACCAAAGTGGGGATACGGAGGACGTTCATTTACACCCATTGACCAAACCAGTTTGCCCTTAGGAGTCTCCAGCATGTCGATCAACGTCGAAGATTATTTCGCGCGCGCCACTTTTGACAAAATGAAGGCGTTCGCCGACAAGCAAGAAACCCCGTTCGTGGTGATCGACACCGCGATGATCAGCCAGGCCTACGATGACCTGCGCGCCGGTTTCGAATTCGCCAAGGTCTACTACGCAGTCAAGGCCAACCCGGCCGTCGAGATCATCGACCTGCTCAAAGAGAAAGGTTCGAGCTTCGACATCGCCTCGATCTATGAGCTGGACAAAGTGATGGATCGCGGCGTCAGCGCCGACCGTATCAGCTACGGCAACACCATCAAGAAATCCAAGGACATCCGCTACTTCTATGAGAAAGGCGTGCGCCTGTTCTCCACCGACTCCGAGGCCGACCTGCGCAACATCGCCAAGGCTGCACCGGGTTCGAAAGTCTATGTACGTATTCTGACTGAAGGCTCGACCACCGCTGACTGGCCACTGTCGCGCAAATTCGGCTGCCAGACCGACATGGCCATGGACCTGCTGATCCTCGCCCGTGACCTCGGACTGGTGCCTTACGGCATCTCGTTCCACGTTGGCTCGCAACAGCGCGACATCAGCGTGTGGGACGCGGCGATCGCCAAGGTCAAGGTGATCTTTGAACGCCTGAAAGAAGAAGACGGCATCCACCTCAAGCTGATCAACATGGGCGGCGGCTTTCCGGCCAACTACATCACCCGCACCAACAGCCTGGAAACCTACGCCGAAGAAATCATCCGCTTCCTGAAAGAAGACTTCGGTGATGACTTGCCGGAAATCATTCTCGAGCCGGGCCGTTCGCTGATCGCCAACGCCGGCATTCTGGTCAGCGAAGTGGTGCTGGTTGCGCGTAAGTCGCGCACCGCCGTCGAGCGCTGGGTGTACACGGATGTGGGCAAGTTTTCCGGCCTGATCGAAACCATGGACGAAGCGATCAAGTTCCCGATCTGGACCGAAAAGAAAGGCGAGATGGAAGAAGTCGTCATCGCCGGTCCGACCTGCGACAGCGCCGACATCATGTACGAAAACTACAAATACGGCCTGCCACTGAACCTGGCGATCGGTGACCGTATGTACTGGCTGTCGACCGGTGCCTACACCACTAGCTACAGCGCCGTAGAGTTCAATGGCTTCCCGCCGCTGAAATCGTATTACGTGTAAGCGGTCGCCGCGCAAAACAAAAAGCCCATGACGCGTCATGGGCTTTTTTGTGCCTTGAAATGCAGTCCCTGTAGGAGCTGCCGCAGGCTGCGATCTTTTGATCTTGTTTTTAAAACACCAGATCAAAAGATCGCAGCCTGCGGCAGCTCCTACGGCCAATTGCAGTGCAGGTAGCGTTTCGTCATTGCCCGCAATTACAGGGGATCGCGTTCCAATTCGCTTTGGCGCTGGGCGTAGTCGGTTGCCAATGCGCGGATTTGCGGATCGGCGGCGCTCGCCAACGCCTGGCTCGCCACCCGCAGGAAATTCAGGTTCCCGCCCGACAGTGCCTTGCGTAACCAGTGCAGCGCTTCGGCGACATTGCCTTCATCCGCCAGCACGGCGGCATAACTGAACTGCCCGCGAAAATCGCCGCCAACCGCCGAGCGTCGATACCAGTCACGCGCCGCCTTCGGATCACCCGGGCAGTACTGGCCTTCTTCAAGATAACGCCCCAGCAGGTTCATCGATTTCGCGTGGCCAAGCCCGGCGGCACGGCGGTACAGAGCAAGTGCCTGCCCCTGATCTTCCGTTACCCCACGCCCGGTTGCCAGCAGGTTGGCGTAGTTGTACATCGCCCAATCCAGGCCTGCGTCTGCGGCGATCCGATAATGCCCGGCCGCCACTGCGGCGTCCGCAGCGCACCCCCACCCGTGCTCATGGCATCGACCGAGCATGTTGCGCGCCATCAGATGGCCGCGTCCGGCAGCGATGCCGAACCAGCGCAGCGCCAACGGCTGATCCTGCGCTATGCCTTGGCCATCCAGCAGGATCTGCCCGAGCAGCGCCTGCGCTTCGAGGACATTGGCCCCCGCCGCCAGCAAAATCGCCTGCGCGGCACGGGCCGGGCTCTCTGCGAGCATGGCGTTGAATTGCGCGCCGTCGAGAACTTCCTCGCGGCGCAAGCGAAAGTCTGTCACTCAGACCTCGACCCAGCGACGCAGCAAATTGTGATAAGTGCCGGTAAGGCGGATCAGCGAGGGGTGATCAGGCATGTCTTGAGTGAGCTGCTGGATCGCCCCGTCCATCTCGAACAGCAACGCACGCTGGCTGTCTTCGCGCACCAGACTTTGCGTCCAGAAGAACGACGCATAGCGTGCGCCGCGAGTGACCGCGTTGACCTTGTGCAGGCTGGTGCCGGGGTACAAGACCATGTCGCCGGCCGGTAGCTTCACCCGTTGTGTGCCGTAAGTGTCCTGGATCTCCAGTTCGCCGCCGTCGTAATCCGCAGGCTCACTGAAGAACAGCGTCGCCGAGAGATCCGTGCGTACGCGCTCGATACTGCCTTTCGGTTGGCGCACCGCGTTGTCGATGTGGAAGTCGAAACTGCCACCGGCCGTGTAACAGTTCACTAACGGCGGGAATACTTTGTGCGGCAACGCGGCGGACATGAACAGCGGATTTTTCCACAACCGCTCAAGCATCGCTGCACCGATTTCCTTGGCCAGCGGATGGCCTTCGGGCAACTGCAAATTGTGCTTGGCCTTGGCCGACTGGAAGCCGGCAGTGATCTTGCCATCGGCCCAATCGGCCTGTTCCAGCGCCTCGCGGATGCGCTGCACCTCGTCTTTGGCGAACAGTCCGGGGATGTGCAGCAGCATGGCGATGTCACCTGATGGCAAAGAGGCGGCAATGGTATTGATTCTTATTGGCCGTGTAAAACCCGAGAGACGAATGAACTGGCAAAAACCGTAAGGTTAAAATGTAAAGAATGTAAATTCAGTGCAGTTAGCAATGTTTCGCAATTGATACGAATACCTGTTTACCCTATATTCCGCCCCCTCAAATCCTTGGGGAGGGGAATTTCAATGGCACGTCAACACGCACAATTACCAGTCAGTTCACCACGTTTGCTCGCCTCTGCAATTGGCGTAGCGATTACCGCCAGCTCTGCAGGCCACATGGTGTTCGCTGCCGAAAAAACCGACAGCAAAGCCTCTGGTAATGCCATCGCCCTGGACGCTACCGCCATCACCGGCGAAACGCAGGACCCGACGTCCTACCAGGTCGAGAAAGCCTCCTCGCCCAAGTACACCGCACCGCTGGTCGACACGCCGCGCTCGGTAACGGTAATTCCGCAACAGGTTCTGAAAGACACCGGCGCCCTGAACATGCAGGACGCGCTGCGTACCGTTCCGGGCATCACTTTCGGCGCCGGTGAAGGTGGCAACCCGCAGGGCGACCGTCCATTCATCCGTGGTTTCGATGCCCAGGGCGACACGTACCTGGACGGCGTGCGCGACACCGGCTCGCAAAGCCGAGAGATCTTCGCGGTAGAGTCGATCGAAGTCAGCAAAGGCCCGAACTCGGCCATTGGCGGCCGTGGCGCTGCCGGTGGCAGCATCAACATGGTGAGCAAGAAAGCCCATCTGGGCAACTCGTTCGACGGTGGTTTCACCTGGGGCTCCGACCAGACCCAGCGCTACACCCTCGACGGCAACTACCAGTTCAGCGACACCGCCGCCGGCCGTCTCAACCTGATGAGCCACGAGAGCAACGTTGCCGGTCGCGACAAGGTCGATTACGACCGTTGGGGTATCGCCCCGTCCCTGGCCTTTGGCCTGGGTACCGACACCCGCGTCAACCTCGATTACTACCATCTCGAAAGCAACGACACCCCGGACTCGGGCATCCCGTACACCATTCCAACCGGTGGCTCGGCGGCGCGCACCAAGTCCAACCCTGACAAACCGTACTCGGGTGGCGACCACAGCAACTTCTACGGTCTGGATCGCGACTTCCGCAAGGGCCGCACCGACACCGCGACCTTCGCCATCGAGCATGACCTGAGCGACTCGCTGACGATCAAGAACACCCTGCGTCACGGCACCAGCATGCAGGATTACATCCTCACTCAGCCGGACGACAGCAAGGGCAACGTCAACAATGGCAGCGTCTGGCGTCGTGCGAATACTCGGGTGAGCAACACCGAGACCACCACCAACCAGACCGACCTGTTCGGCAACTTCTACGTCGCCGGCTTCAAGAACAGCTTCTCCACTGGCGTTGAATACACCCGTGAGGAAAGCCAGAAGTCCTCGTACAACGTCAACACCGACACCACGCCACGCACCAGCGCCGCGACCACCAACTGCACCCCTGCGCTGATCGGCGCGCCAAGTGGCTACAACTGCACCTCGCTGTCCAGCCCGAACCCGAGCGATCCATGGAACGGTGCGATCTCGCGTAACTACGCCGGCACCGACACCAAGGCCAACACCTACGCGCTGTATGTGTTCGACACCCTGGAGTTGAACGAGCAGTGGCTGGTGAACATGGGTCTGCGTTACGACCATTTCGACACCGACTACAAATCGTATACCGCTGCCGGCGCGACCACGGCCAAGGGCGATGACACCAGCGAGTTCGTTACCGGCCAGTTCGGCATCGTCTACAAGCCGGCAGAAAACGGCAGCATCTATGCCTCCTACGCCACCTCGGCGACGCCACCGGGCAACACCCTCGGTGAAGGCATGGACGGCAACCCGTTGGGCGGCGCCACCGATCGCAGCGGCAATCTGCTGAGCAGCGACATGGAGCCGGAAACCACCAAGAACTACGAAATCGGTACCAAGTGGGATCTGTTGAATGATCGTCTGTCGCTGACCGCCGACATCTTCCGCACCGAGAAAGAAAACGCTCGTGTGCAAGTCGATACCACGTCGTACGAAAACGCCGGCAAGACCCGCGTGCAAGGTGTCGAACTGTCGGCCAGCGGCAAGATCACTGACAAATGGCAGGTCTTCGCCGGTTACGCCTACATGGACAGCGAGCAGGTGGATGGCGGCCCACTGGGCGCAGCCAACGATGGCAACGAACTGCCGAACACACCGAAAAACAGTGCCAGCCTGTGGACGACCTACCAGGTCACGCCGAAGCTGACCGTCGGTGGCGGCGCGTTCTACGTCGATGACGTGTTCGGCAGCGTGGCCAACACCACCATGGTTGATGACTATGTTCGCTACGACGCGATGGCAGCTTACAAGCTGACCAAGAACGTCGACCTGCAACTCAACGTGCAGAACCTGACCAACGAAACCTACTACGACAAAGCCTTCTCGACCCACTTCGCCAACCAGGCGGCGGGGCGTACGGCACTGCTGAGCACCAACTTCCACTTCTGATAAAGGGTGAACTCCACCCATAGCAGGAGCGAGCTCGCTCGCGATGGTCGTCAACGATGACGCGGGCACCCAGATACCCCGCGTTGCTCTCGAGTTTTCGCGAGCAAGCTTGCTCCTACAGGTAGCGCCGAGCGTTACCGCCTGGCCCCGTTCATTCAATTGAGCGGGGCTTTTCTGCGTAATAAAGAACGCTTCTCGATAACCCACGGCATAATGCGCGCCGTGAAGACAATTTTCGAACGGATGGCGAGTGACGTGTTGAAGAAAACCCTGTTCCAGTTGCACTGGTTTTTTGGCATCACTGCAGGCCTGGTGCTGGCCCTGATGGGCATCACCGGTGCGACCTATTCGTTTCAGGATGAAATCCTGCGGGCGCTGAACCCCTCCGTGTTGCAGGTGGAAAAACAAGTCGCCGGCGTGCTGCCGCCCGTCGAACTGGTGGAACGCATCGAAGCCACTTCGGGC
The DNA here is from genome assembly GCF_016651255.1 of Pseudomonas sp. TH10. Taxonomy (GTDB): domain Bacteria; phylum Pseudomonadota; class Gammaproteobacteria; order Pseudomonadales; family Pseudomonadaceae; genus Aquipseudomonas. The sequence goes on along the minus strand of NZ_JAEKEG010000050.1, from coordinate 26,878 downwards.
AAGACCGTCTCGATGCTCTGCGTCGAAACCGACAGCGGCGCAGCGGCCAAGGTGTTCTTCACCCCGCCCAAGGGCGAACGTCGCGGCGAGATGCGTTACTTCGACCCGTACACCGGCGAATTCATGGGCGATGCCGTCGGCCAGGATTTCTTCGGCCTGATGCTGCAACTGCACCGCTTCCTCGCGATGGGCGATACCGGGCGCAACATCACCGGCGCCTGTACGCTGATCCTGCTGTTCTTTTGTCTGTCTGGTCTGTACCTGCGCTGGCCGCGTCAGTGGAACCGCTGGCGTGTGTGGCTGACCCTCGACTGGAAGAAAAAGGGTCGCGCCTTCAACTGGGATCTGCACTCGGTGGCCGGCACCTGGTGCCTGTTGGTCTACCTGTTGCTGGCGCTGACCGGGTTGTCGTGGTCGTACGAGTGGTACAACAAGGGCCTGACCCGCTTGCTGTCCGACTCACCGCAAAATGAGCGGGTGCGCGGCGGACGCGGGCCTGCCCCCAGCGGTCCGGCGCCGACAGCCGACTACGCGGCCATGTGGAGCAGTATCTACAGCGCTGCGGGTCCCGCACTGAGCGCCTACAACATCCGCATGCCGGCGGTGGCCGGCCAACCGGCGACCGTGTTCTATCTGCTCGACAGCTCACCCCATGATCGCGCCCTGAACCAGATCACCCTCGACCCGACCACCGGCATCGTCAAGCGGCATGACCGCTACAGCGACAAGAGCCTCAAGGCGCAGTTGCTGACCAGCATTTACGCGTTGCACGTCGGCAGCTATTTCGGCCTCGTCGGGCGGATCATCGTCACCGTCGCGGCGGTGTGCATGCCGCTGTTCTTCATCACCGGATGGCTGTTGTATCTGGATCGTCGGCGCAAGAAAAAGCAGATCAAGGATGCCCGCAAAGGTCTCGACCAACCAGCCGGCGATGCGTCGGGGTGGCTGATCGGTTTTGCCAGCCAGAGCGGTTTTGCCGAGCAACTGGCGTGGCAGACCGCCGGCCAATTGCAGGCCGCCGGGTTGCCGGTAAAGGTGCAGCCACTGGCGAATGTCAGCGAACAGGATCTGCGTGAATCAAACAACGCGCTATTCGTGGTCAGCACGTTTGGCGACGGCGAAGCGCCGGACAGTGCGCGTGGTTTCGAGCGCAAGGTGCTGAGCAAAGCTTCAGCACTCGACAACCTGAACTACGCGGTGCTCGGTCTTGGCGATCGTCAGTATCAGCACTTCTGTGGCTTCGCCAAACGCCTGCATCAATGGCTGAGCGATCACGGTGGCAAGACCTTGTTCGCGCCGGTAGAAGTCGACAGTGGCGATCCCTACGCCCTGCGCCACTGGCAAACCCAACTTGGCCTGCTCACCGGTCAGGCTCCGGTCGATACCTGGCAAGCGCCGAGCTACGACAACTGGACACTGACGCGCCGCGAACTGATGAACCCGGACAGCAGTGGTTCCCCGGTTTATCTGTTGGGCCTGAGCGCACCGAATACCAGCAGCTGGCTGGCCGGTGACCTGGTCGAAGTGCTGCCGCGCAACTGTCCTTGGGTCATCGAGCACTTTCTCGACGGCCTCGGCATTCGTGGCGAGACCTCGGTGAAAATCAACGGCCTCGACGAGCCGCTGGAAGTCGCGCTGGCCTCGCGTCAATTGCCTGAGCACCGCGCGCACCTGGTCGGCCTGCATGCGCAGGCGCTGGTTGATGCGATGGTGCCGCTGAACATGCGCGAATATTCAATTGCCTCGATTGCCGGCGACGGTGTGTTGGAGCTCATCGTGCGTCAGGAAGTGCACCCGGACGGTAGCCTGGGCATCGGTTCCGGCTGGTTGACCGAGCACGCACCGGTAGGTGGCAGCATCAGCCTGCGCGTGCGGCGCAACAGCAGTTTCCACCTGCCAACCGAGCCGGTACCGATGATTTTTTTGGGCAACGGCACCGGGCTGGCCGGGCTGCGCAGCTTGCTCAAGGCACGGATTGCCGACGGCCAGCAGCGCCAGTGGTTATTGTTTGGCGAGCGCAATCGTCAACACGATTTCCTCTGCCGCGATGAGCTTCAGGAATGGCTGGTTTCGGGCGATCTGGAGCATCTGGACCTGGCGTTCTCGCGAGACCAGGCGCAGAAGATTTATGTGCAGGACCGGCTGCGCGAGTCGGCCGATCTACTCAAGCAATGGCTCGCCGAAGGCGCAGTAATCTACATCTGCGGCAGCCTGCAGGGCATGGCCTCAGGGGTGGATCACGTACTCAACGAAGTGCTCGGAATTGAACAAGTCGACAAGCTGATCGAGCAAGGCCGCTACAGACGCGACGTTTACTGATACCCAAGATCCCGGGATAAGCCGGCGGGTGCGCCGCCGACATCCTGCAGGAGCGAGCTTGCTCGCGATGGTCGTTAACGATGACGAGGGTTGCATGACACCCCGCGCTGTCTTCGCGTTTTCGCGAGCAAGCTCGCTCCTACAGTGGGTGGTATCAGGCCTTGGCGGGCTCGAGTGCCAGTTCGACGGTTTCCGGGCGCTTGAGCAGCGCGTAAGCCACCGCTGTCACCAGGCTCCCTGCAACGATCGCCAGCAGATAGAGCAAGGCATGGTTGATCGCATTCGGAATGGCCAGCACAAACAACCCGCCGTGCGGTGCCATGAGCTTGCAGCCGAAGTACATCGACAATGCACCCGTCAGCGCCCCACCGGCGATGCTCGCCGGGATCACCCGCAACGGATCCTTGGCAGCGAAGGGAATCGCGCCTTCGGAAATGAAGCACAGCCCCAACACAAAAGCAGCCTTACCCGCCTCACGCTCTGACTGGGCGAACTTGCGCCGGGCGATGAAGGTGGCGATGCCCAACCCGATCGGCGGCACCATCCCGGCGGCCATGGTCGCGGCCATCGGTGCATAACTCTGCGATGCCAGCAGCCCTACCGAGAACGCGTAGGCGGCCTTGTTGATCGGCCCGCCAAGGTCGACGCACATCATGCCGCCGAGCAACACGCCCAGCAGGATCGCGTTGGTGGTGCCCATGCTGTCGAGGAAGTGAGTGAGCCCTTCCAGCATCCCGGCTACGGGTTTGCCAACCACATAGATCATCACCAGGCCGGTGAACAAACTGGCGAGCAACGGGATGATCAAGATCGGTTTCAGCGCTTCGAGGCTCTGCGGCAATCGCGCATAACGATTGATCGCCTTGGCGGCATAACCGGCGATGAAACCGGCAATGATCCCGCCGATGAAGCCCGCGCCAAGAGTGCTCGCCAGCATACCGCCGATCATCCCCGGCGCGAGGCCCGGGCGGTCGGCGATCGAGTAGGCGATGTAACCCGCCAGCAACGGCACCATCAGTTTGAATGCGGTATCGCCACCGATCTGCATCAGCGCGGCAGCCAGGGTGCCCTCCTCTTTGAACGCGGTGATGCCGAACACAAACGACAAAGCGATCATCAAGCCGCCTGCCACCACCATCGGCAGCATGAACGACACGCCGGTCAGCAAGTGCTTATAGACGCCCGTCTTCTCCTGCTTGGCGGGGCCTTGGGTTCCACTCGCTGCAGTTTCCTGCGAGCCCTCGGCCAGCGCTTTGTTGAGGGTGGCCTCGGCTTGCTTGAGGGCGATACCCGTGCCGCAGCGGTAGATTTTTTCCCGGCAAAACGCTCGGTCGCCACTTCGATGTCACAGGCCAACAGCACCACATCGGCCTGGGCAATGGCCTCGGCGCTCAGCGGATTGCGCGCGCCGACCGACCCCTGGGTTTCGACTTGCAGGTCGTAGCCCAGGCGCTTGGCCGCTTGCTGCAGGGCTTCGGCGGCCATGAACGTATGGGCGACACCGGTCGGGCAGGCGGTAATCGCCACCAGTCTCGGCGCGGCCTGGCCGGTGGGCAGTGCCTGGGCAACGGCTTCGGGGGCCACGTAAATCTGCGCCTCATCGGCGCCCTTGCGCAGCACCGCCTCTACGTCCTGCAGGGCCTGGGCCGGAGTGCTCTGGAACACGCGCTTGCCGACGAATCTCGACATGTCCACAGGCGCACTGGTCACCAGCAATACCCACTCGGCCGCCTCCAGGGTGGCGGCCGACAATTGCCGCTCAGGGTGCGCCGCATCGGTGACTTCGACGCTGGTGCTCCAGCCCTGGCGCTGCGCTGCAGCATCCAGCAAACGGGCGCACAGCACACTGGTGACCATGCCGTTCGGGCACGCCGTAACAATGGCTAACTTCATGACAAACCCTCTTATTGTTCTGTCAGGGGGCGCACGCGCACGCCCTGTTCGAGCTGCGCCAGTTGCGCGGCGTCGTTGATGCCAAAACCGATCTGCGTCACCGCCATCGCTGCAATCGCCGTGGCAGTGCGCAGGGTTTGCTCCGGCGTGTCGGCGCTGAGCAGACCGTGAAGCATGCCGGCCAACAGCGAATCACCAGCGCCAACCGTGCTGGCGACACTGACTTTCGGCGGCGTGGCGTGCATCGCCGAGCCAACGCTGAACCAGTTCACACCTTGCGCGCCATCGGAGATCACTACGTGCTCGATACCTTGCGCGTGCAGGCGACCCGCTACTGCAGCCTGCGCAGCCACCGACACCATTTCGCTATCGAATACCTCGGCCAGTTCTTCGGCGTTGGGCTTGATCAGCCAGGGTCCGGCCTTGAGCGCTGCGCGCAGGGCTTCGCCGCTGGTGTCGAGGGCCACCTTCAGGCCGAGATTCTTTAGACGCTCGATCAGTGCCTGCAACCATGCCGGGCTGACACCCTGGGGCAAGCTGCCGGCGACGACGACCGCGTCATGATCGGGTGCGATTTGATCCAGGCGGTCAAGCAACGCCTGCTGCGCCGCGACGCTGACCAGCGGTCCCGGACCGTTGACGTCGGTGATGCGCCCATCGCTCTCGGCGAGCTTGAGGTTGCTGCGGGTTTCACCCGGAACACGAATGAACTCATCGACAAAGCCACGCTTGGCGAACAGCGTCTCGAATGCCTGGGGATTGTCTGCACCGAGAAACCCGCTGACCGTCAATTGATGCCCGAGGTCTGCCAGTACCTGCGCCACGTTCACGCCCTTGCCGGCCGCGTGGGTGTGCATCTCGTCACTGCGATTGACCTGGCCGGGTTCAAGGCGGGGCAACTGGACAGTGAGGTCCAGTGCCGGGTTGAGGGTCAGGGTCAGGATCTTGGCCATTACAGGGCCTCCACTAGTGCGCGTACTTCATTCGCGCTGCCGACGGCCAGGGCGTGTTGAGCAAGGGTTTGCGCCTGGGTCAGGCTGAGTTCGCGGATGCGCGCTTTCACTTCGGCAATGCTGCGGCCGGACACGCTCAGCTCATCGACACCGAGGCCGACCAGCACCGGCACCGCCAACGGATCCGCCGCCAGTTCGCCGCACACGCCGACCCATTTGCCATGGGCATGGGCGGCGCGCACGGTGATGTCGATCAATTGCAGTACCGCCGGGTGCAAGCCGTCCGCCTGCGCCGACAGCGTTGGATGGCCACGGTCGATGGCCAAGGTGTATTGGGTCAGGTCGTTGGTGCCGACGCTGAAGAAGTCGACTTCCCTGGCCAGCACCGGCGCCAGCAATGCGGCGGACGGCACTTCGATCATGATCCCCAGTTGCAGGTCAGCGACCGGGATTTCCAGACGCAGACGCTCGGTCATGTCACGGGCCTGGCGCCACTCTTCAACGCTGCCGACCATCGGGAACATGATCCGCAGCGGACGGTTGTCCGCCGAACGCAGCAAGGCACGCAATTGCGCTTCCATGATCTGCGGACGCTGCAAGGTCAGGCGAATACCGCGCACACCGAGGAACGGATTCTCTTCCTTGGCGATCGGCCAATACGGCAGCGGTTTGTCGCCGCCGACATCCAGCGTGCGCACCACCAGCGGCCGACCGGCGAGGCCGTCGAGGACGCGGCGGTATTCAGCTTCCTGGGTGGCTTCGTCCGGCGCTTGCGGGTGGGCCATGAAAATCAGCTCGGTGCGCAGCAGACCGATGCCTTCGGCGCCCTGCTCCACCGCGCTGATCACACCGGCGCTTTCACCGATGTTGGCGAACACTTCGACGGCGTGACCGTCGGTAGTGTGTGCCGGTTGGTGGCGTTGTTCGGCGGCAATCTTCAGGCGTTGCTCGCGGGTGTCGCGCTCTTCGGCGGCGCGTTGCAGGGTCGCCGCATCGGCGTCGACGTGCAGGCGACCGCGTTGGCCATCGAGCAGCAACGGCGTGCCCGGCGCCAGCAACAACACCGCTGCGCCAGCACCGACCAGTGCCGGAATGCCGAGAGCACGGGCGACGATTGCACTGTGCGCCGTGGCACCGCCGCGAGCGGTCAGTATTCCCGCCACCCGCGCCGGATCGAGCCGCGCCACATCGGATGGGCCGACCTCGTCCATCACCAGAATGTACGGTTGCTCAGGCTCGCTCGGGGTTGCCACGCCACACAGTTGCGCCAGCACGCGGCGGCCAATGTCACGCAGATCCGCCGCACGTTCGGCGAGCAAGGCATCCTGCAACGATTCCTGCTGCTTGGCGGCCGCTTCGATCACCGCCATCCACGCCGCTTCAGCGCTTTCGCCCTGCTTGAGACGCGTGTCGACTTCGTCGGTGAGTTCCGGGTCGTCGAGCATCTCCTGATGGGTGATGAAGATCTCGCGGATCGCTTTGGCTTTGCTGCGTTCGATCAGGCCTTGAATATCGTTGCGCACATCGGCCAGCGCTTGCTTGAGGCGCTCACGCTCGATGGCGGCGGACTCGCCACGCAATGGGTAATCGATGGCTTGCAGCACTTGAATGTGCGCCGGGCCGATGGCGATGCCCGGTGCTGCCGGGATCGCTTGCAGCAGGCTGCCGGAGGCCGGAGCGATCAGCACTTCGGCGATGTCGGTGAGCACTTCGCGCTGTTGGCTGATGGCGGGCAGCGGCTCGACTTCTTCACCGAGGCCTTCTTCGATGGCGGCGAGCAGTGCCGGCAAGGCGTCGGCGGCGATGCTCGGTTCAGCAATCAACTCCAGCACCTGACCGCGACGGGCGCCGAGGCTGAGCAGTTTGCTCAGGCTCTTCACCGACACGGCGCTGTCCTGGCCATCGACGATGCGCACACGGATTTCGCCATTAAAACTCTTCGCCAATTGCGCGAGGATCTTCGCCGGGCGCGCGTGCAAGCCGTGGGCGTTGGCCAGCGCAATGCGTGCACTCGGCCAGTCAGCGGGCAGTTCACCGCCGAGCACTTCGAGGACTTTGCGGCTGCTGGTGGCCCGACCGAGTTCGTGGCCGCGACCTTCAATGAGCAGCGCGCACAAGCGCTCAAGCAAGGCCTGATGCGCTTCGCCGAGACTGGCCAGGCAAAACAGACCGCTCAGCGGCTGACCGAGGTAGCGCATCGGTTTGTCCGGCGTCACGAATGCCAGGCCAGGACGCTTGACTGTCTGTTCGCTGTGCAGCCACCACAAACCGTCACCCAGCGGCAGCGCTTCAACCTGCTGCAATACCGCAGCGAAACCATTACTCACACAATCCGCCTGGCGCAGTAGACGCGCACCGCGCCACACCAGCTCTTCGAAGTCGTCGGCGGACACACCCAGGCCAATCATCTGGGCATCCAGCGCCAGTTCCTGCGGTGCGCCTTGCAGCAGTTTCAGCAGCGCTTCGGGCGAACTGGCGCGACGCAGGGCCTGGCCCAGATCAGTCTCGCCGAGGGCGCGGGTCAGCAGTTGCAGCAGACGCAGGTGTTCGTCGGATTTGGCGGCAATGCCGATGGCCAGATAAACGATCTGGCCATCGCCCCAATCCACGCCCTCGGGAAACTGCATCAGGCGCACGCCAGTGGCGAACACCTGATCGCGGGTTTCCGGGGTGCCGTGGGGAATGGCGATACCTTGACCGAGAAAGGTCGAGCCCTGGGCTTCCCGGGCCTGCAATCCGGCAAGGTAGCCGTCGGCGACCAGACCATCGGCCACCAGATGATTGGCCAGCAATTGCAGGGCGGCGGGTTTATCCACGGCCGATTGGCCCATGGATATCTGCTCTATAGTGAGCTCGAGCATGCGATCTCCTTTTTGGCATCGGATGACGCCAGGTATTGTTTTGAATGGTTGCAGCTTAGGCGCTCTAACGCTTCGCTTTTCAGCGGCAGTTTTGGCGGTTTCACGGCAGAACCGGCCAAAGGCGTCTAAAACGTAGAAAATACGCTTGCTGAAACGTTTAATCTAGATTGATCGGCACGTTACTCGATAATGTTCCATCCTTGAAGTCCAACTTGTCGGATGCGTTGCGACAATAGTCGCCTGCCCTAATCGGGTAGGATTGGCGAAAATGTTGCGGCAAGCTCGCAAAAACAAGGAAATCCCGGGTTGAAACTCAGTGATATCGCGCGGTTGGCCGGAGTGTCCGTGACCACCGCCAGCTACGTCATCAACGGCAAGGCCGAACAGCAACGCATCAGCACCGCCACTGTCGAGCGGGTGCGCGCAGTGGTCGACCTGCATGGCTTTACGCCAAACCCACAAGCGGCCGGGTTGCGCAGCCGCCACACCCGCACGTTGGGTTTTATTCTGCCGGATCTGGAAAACCCCAGTTACGCGCGGATCGCCAAACTGCTGGAGCAAGGGGCGCGGGCGCGCGGCTATCAGTTGCTGATCGCCAGTTCCGACGATGCACCCGAAAGCGAACGGCAACTGCTGCAACTGTTCCGCGCGCGTCGCTGCGATGCCCTGATCGTCGCCAGTTGCCTGCCGGCCGGGGACGACAGTTATCGTCAGTTGCAGGCCAAAGGCTTGCCGATCATCGCCATCGACCGGGTCATGGAACCGGAGCATTTCTGCTCGGTGATCAGCGACGACCGCGAGGCCAGTCTGCAATTGACCCGCAGTCTGTTGCAGCCCCTGCCCACGCAGATTGCCCTGATCGGCGCGCGCCCTGAACTGAGCATCAGCCAGGAGCGTGCTGCAGGCTTCAAGCAAGCGTTGGCCGGGTTTGATGGCGAGGTGCTGATAGAGCACGGCGAATCCTTCAGCCGCGAATGTGGCAAGCAGCTGATGGAGCAAATGCTGCAACGCCTGGGGCACCTGCCCGACGCGCTCGTTACCACCTCCTATGTGCTGTTGCAGGGCGTGTTCGATGCCTTGCACGATTTCCCGCTGAAATCCCGGCCGTTGCGCCTTGGCACATTTGGCGACACCCAGTTGCTGGATTTCCTGCCACTGCCGGTGAATGCCATGGCCCAGCAACATCAGCTGATCGCCGACAAGGCCCTGCAACTGGCATTGGCAGCCATCGAGCAGCAGGACTATCAACCTGGCGTGCAAGCCATCGCCCGGACCTTCAAGCAGCGTATTCGCCAGGACTGAATCGTGGAGCTGATCGATACCCACACCCACCTGGACTTTGCCGACTTCGACGCCGATCGCACGGCGCTGCTGGCTGAAAGCCGCGCACTGGGTGTGCGGCAGATGGTGGTGCTGGGGGTTTTCAAGGATAACTGGCAGCGGGTGTGGGACCTGGTGCAAAGCGATCCTGGCTTGTACGCGGCGTTCGGCTTGCACCCGGTTTATCTGGACCAGCACCAGCCTGAGGATCTACCCGAGCTGGGCGCCTGGCTCGAGCGCCTGGCCGGCCATCGACAGGTGTGCGCGGTGGGCGAGATCGGCCTGGATTACTTCATAGAAACCCTGGACCGCGAGCGCCAGCAGGCGTTGTTCGAAGCGCAATTGCAACTGGCCGCGGATTTCAACTTGCCGGCGCTGATCCATGTGCGTCGCAGCCATGCGGCCGTCATCGCCACGCTCAAACGCCTGCGCCTGAAACGCGCGGGTATCATCCACGCGTTTGCCGGCAGCAAGGAAGAGGCTCGCGAGTACATCAAGCTGGGGTTCAAGCTTGGCCTGGGCGGCGCCGCGACCTGGCCCCAGGCCCTGCGCATGCACCGGGTGCTGGCCGAGTTGCCCCTGGACGCCGTGGTGCTGGAAACCGACTCGCCGGACATGGCACCGGCGATGTACCCCGGCGAGCGAAACAGCCCGGCGCATTTGCCGGCTATTTGTGTGGCATTGGCGGCGATCATGGGCGTCAGTGCCGAGCAGTTGGCGGCTGCCAGCACTGCCAATGCGTGCGCAGTGTTCGATTGGACTATTCCAACTCAGAGCGGCCTGTAGGAGCAAAGCGTGCTCGCGATTGCTGCATGACAGTCGACATAGGTGCTGCATGTCAGTCCGTCATCGCGAGCAAGCTTTGCTCCCACAGAGGTTGGCTCATACAAAAGTTTGCTTCCACAAAGCCTTGCTTGCGCTGAGTTTGCATCTGCAGGGCCAGCCGGGGAGTCAGACCCGGAATGCGCTGATCAGCTGCTTCAACTCCACCACCTGGGCCGACAGTGCCCTGCTCGCGTCTTCGGTCTGGTGCGCCCCTTCGGCCGTCCTTTCGCCCGCACGGTTGATCTCGACGATGTTCTGGTCGATGTCGTGCGCCACGGCCGTCTGCTGCTCGACGGCAGCCGCGATCTGCTGGTTCTGGTCGACGATCATGCCCACCGCGCCGAGGATGTTTTCCAACGCCTGCTGAACCTTTTCCGACTGCCCTACCGTGCCATTGGCCATTTGATGGCTGACGCCCATGGCCTTCACCGCCGCGCCGACACCGCCATGCAGTTTGGCGATCATCTTTTCGATTTCTTCGGTTGATTGCTGGGTACGTTTGGCCAGCGTGCGCACCTCGTCTGCGACCACCGCAAAACCGCGTCCCTGCTCCCCGGCGCGTGCGGCTTCGATCGCGGCGTTGAGCGCCAGCAGGTTGGTCTGTTCGGCGATGCTCTTGATCACTTCCAGGACGCGACTGATCGATTGGCTGTCACTGGCCAATTGGTTGATCACCAGCACCGATTGATCGATCTCGCTGGCCAGCGCAGCAATGCTGCCCTGCTGTGACTCGACCAGACCACGACCACTGATGGTCTCGTCATTCACGCTGTGGGCGCTGCTCACCGCTGCAGCAGCACTGCGCGCCACTTCCAGAGACGTCGCCGACATCTGGTTCATTGCCGTCGCCACTTGCTCGATCTGTGTACGCTGCCCGGCGACGGCCTGATTGCTTTGCGCGGAGACGTTCTCCACCTGTCCGGCCTGCCGCTCGACTTCGCCGACGGTTTGGCCGACGCGCTCGATCAAGTCATGAATTTTCTTCACCGTTCCGTTGAACACTTCGCCCAACTCGCCCAGCTCATCGCGGCTGTGCGCCACGAAGTTGACCGTCATGTCGCCGGCCGCAACCTTGTCCATCATCGCGCCCAGGCGTTTCAGCGTTGTACGTGTGGAGGCGTAAAAACCGCCGTAGAGATAGAAAATCAGCACAAACACCACCGATAACGCCACAGCCTGCAGCACCATGTGCGTGCGGTTCTGCTCAAGGCGTTGCTGCAGCTGGGTCCCGAGGAATTTCAGGGTGGCTTCATTGAGCTGGTAGGTCTGGTCCATCAGGCCCGTGACCTGGTCGTAGAAACCCTGCCAAGGCGCGTCCAACGTGTCAGCCATGACCACCTGCTCTTCAAACAGCTCGATGGCTTTTTTCAGGGTCGACTGGCTGATGTCGGCTTGAGCCGTCAGGCTTTCCCTGGCCGCCTTGCTTGAACCGAGTGCGTCCTGCAGCTTCAGCCCGTACTCGCCCTGGAGCTTTTCGATTTGTGCCAACAGCTCGTCGAAGCGAGTGCTCGACGCCGAATTGAGAAAGCCCTGCCCCAGGGAAAACGCACCCATGGCCCGCCCTTCACCCAGCAACTGGGTGACCGCAGGCGTAACGGTGGTAATGAGTTCGGTCAGTTGCCGCATGTCGCTTTGCGTATCGCGGCTCAGGCCGGCCTGACTGGCAATGATCTGGCTGAAAATCTGCGCGTTGCCGAGCAGTTTACCGATCAAAGCGCTTTTACTTTGCAGGGAGCTTTCCGCTTGCTGGGCCTTGAACGCGGTGATCATTTCATCGCGCTTGCCTTCAAACACCTTGATCTGCCCGGAATCATCAGTCATCGCTTTCAGGCCTTGCAGCCGGGCAAGCAGACTTTGTTCGAGCGTGGTGATCTGCGACTCGATGTTACCGGCCTTGCCGGACTGACCGAGGGTGACGTTGATCTGCACCAGATTGTTCAGGGTCTCCAGATCCCGGCGCAGGGTCAGGCTGCTGCCCAGCAGGTCGAGGCTTTGCAACTCCACCTGAGTCCCCTGAAACTCGCGATAAGAGTCGCGCACCAGATAGAAATTGGTCACCAGCATCGGCACCAGGAACAGCACGCTGATCAGGCTGAACTTCATGCCGAAGCTCAGACGGTTCATCAGCGAGACGGCGGGATAGAGCAAGCTCTTCACTGGAAGTCTCCCTTGGTTTTTCTTGTTTTTATTGGCAGGCGCGAGGCGACAGCAGATAGCCACTATCGAGCGCCATCTCTGTATAGCTCAAATCGAAGGGAGGTTTTGTAACTTAAGGTTAACGACGAAGATCGTGTGCATCGATCTTCGTCGTTCAGGTGGCAGGATTCAGGGAAGGACTGTCCACAGGGCGAAACCGGCGTACCAGAGCACGGCTGCGCGCAGCAGCAGCTCCCAGATCCGGTCGAGGCTGTTGATACCGTCCGGGCCGACCACCGGTGCCGGGATCTCGCCGGCCACCAGGCCAACTTTTTCGATCAGCTGGGCCGCGCTGATGTCCCAGTTCAGCAGTTCGTGGAGCATGACACGGCTGACCGCAACAAAGTTGCCGACCAATGCAAAGCTCGCCGCCAACAGGCGTACCGGTATCCAGTCGAAGGCATGGCGCAATTGCGCGGCACGCTCGGCGACGGCGGGGTTCCGGGAGTGGACTTCGGCCAGTGCCAGCAGGCGATAGCTCAGTGCCGCGACCGGGCCCAGCAGGAAGTACCAGAAGATCACCGCAAAGAAACTCTGGTAGGCCTCCCACAGCAAGTGAGCCTGGACGCGTTCGAGCAACTGTTCGCCACTGTCTGCGCAGATAGCCAGATCACGGTTCGCCACATGCCCGGCCGCTTGCAAGTCTTCCCGGCGCCAGGCGTCGCGGAAAGGGCCGAGGCCGGCGAGCAGATCGCCGCGGCCCAGGCTGTAGATCACCACCAGCAAATGCACAGGCAAGGCCAACAAGCCGTAGGCCACCGGATCGAGGACGACCAATAGCAGGCCCAGCAGCGCAACCGGCAGCAACACCAGAATCACCAGCACCAGCCATGGGTGGCTCGCCAGGCGGGGGCTGGCTTCAAGCTTGTGCAGTTCGCGCAACCATCCGCCGTCGCGCTGGACCCGATGACGCAGGGCCGAGAACTTCTCGATCCAGACCGCCAACAGCAACACCAGAAAACTCATTGTTGTTCCTCTTTTGCCAGGGCTGCGCGATAGCGTGCCCAGTCGAACGCTGGCCCCGGATCGGTCTTGCGACCGGGTGCGATGTCACTATGACCGCAAATACGCTGTGGCGTGATGGCCGGGAAAGCCCTCTGCAATTGTCGGGTCAGCCCCGTCAGCGCCTCGTATTGAGCATCGGTGAAAGGTTGATCATCGGTGCCTTCAAGCTCAATGCCCACGGAAAAATCGTTACAAGTTTCCCGCCCTTCGAAAACCGAGACCCCCGCGTGCCAGGCACGCTCAAGGCAGGAGACAAATTGAGTCAGGGTGCCGTCTCGTTCAATCAGAAAGTGCGCGGACACCCGCAGATCGGCAATTCCGGCAAAATACGGATGCTCCGTGACATCCAGGCGATTCTGGAAAAACGCCTGCACCTTGCCGGTGGCGAATTGCGCTGGCGGCAGGCTGATGTTGTGGATCACCAGCAGGGAAATTTCATCCGTAGGGCGCGCATTGAAGTTGGGCGAAGGGCAGACCTGGGCACCTTCACACCAACCACTCGCGGGGTCCAACTGCATACCGGCTCCTTCAGGGTCGACTGTATTGGCCCCCAGTATGCCGCGATAGACCCTCCGTGCGCGATCACTTGCCACGATTGATCTCCCGGGCTAGGCGACCAAATGCAGGTTTCACCACCGCGCAGGGCTTCTGATGCCTTGGGTTGGCCCGCGCCATGCCCCTATAATCGAACCACTTTGTTTGTGGAGCCCGTTATGCCGAATCTACGTCTCGCCGATTTGACCGCCGAAATCGAAGCCAACGTGCGCCGTGCGTTGCTCGAAGACATCGGCAGCGGCGACATCACCGCGCAACTGATCCCGGCCGAACGCCTGGCCAAAGCCACCATCATTACTCGAGACGCAGCCGTCATCGCCGGTACCGCCTGGGTCGATGCCGTGTTCCGGCAGCTGGACCCGCGGGTGGCAGTGCATTGGCAGGTGAGTGACGGCGACCGGGTGCAACCCAATCAGGCACTGTTTCACCTCGAAGGCCCGGCGCGGTCTCTGCTGACGGGTGAGCGCTGCGCACTGAATTTCCTGCAACTGCTGTCGGGCGTTGCCACTCGCGCCCGGTACCTGGCGGATTTCGTTGCAAACACTGAGGTCAAGCTGCTCGACACCCGTAAAACCCTCCCCGGCCTGCGCCTGGCGCAAAAGTACGCGGTCACCTGCGGCGGTTGCCACAACCACCGCATTGGCCTGTATGACGCGTTCCTGATCAAGGAAAACCACATCGCTGCCAGCGGTGGCATCGCGCAGGCTATTGCCGCCGCGCACAAGATCGCCCCGGGCAAACCGGTGGAAATCGAAGTCGAAAGTCTGGATGAGCTGAAGGAAGCATTAGCGGCCGGCGCAGACATCATCATGCTTGATGAGTTGAGCCTGGATGACATGCGCGAAGCCGTGCGCCTGAACGGTGGCAAAGCGAAACTGGAGGCCAGCGGCGGGATCAACGAAAGCACGCTGTTGCCGATCGCCGAGACTGGCGTGGATTACATCTCGATCGGTGCGATGACCAAGGATGTCAAAGCGGTCGACCTGTCGATGCGCTTGAGTATCTAAGGCAACACCCCATCACAGATGGGAGCGGCGGTGCGACCGCCGCTCCCACACGTATTACACCACCAGATTATTCATCTCGCAGTACTCGTCCCAGTCGACGCCCAATACTTCGGCCGCTTCCTTGTGCAGCACAAGGCGCTGCGCTTCGAACTCTTCCGGCGTGCTCGTGTACTTGAGCGTCAGCTCCCACGGCTGCAGGCCCTGGGATTCGGCTTCGTCTTCAAAGGCCCATTGGATCTGATCTTTCTGATCATCGGGACTCAGGTCCTTGATCTCTTCTTTCAGATCCGGAACGTCCAGGATGTACTTTTCCAGCGCTTTTTCGTGACGTTGCTCTTGAGTTAATTCGGTCATGGCGTTCTCTCTGATCATAAGAATGGAGGATGGATCTGGATCATCAAGGATCTCTCTGACGCAAATAAACCGATTGAAGCCCGGCTTGTCTGGCCTTCAGAACCATTCGTGGATCATCTGAAAACAACGTGTCGCTGGTGCCCGAGACAGGAATCGAACCTGCGACCTTCGCGTTACGAGTGCGCTGCTCTACCGGCTGAGCTACACGGGCGGTGGGCTAAACCTAGCACTGACTATAGAGTCAGGCAACTTCATACGCCCTAATAACAAAAGATCGCAGCCTGCGGCAGCTCCTACATTGAAACCGTGTAGGAGCTGCCGCAGGCTGCGATCTTTTGATCTTTCTGTACAGAGCAAAAAAATGCCCCGCAGCGTTCACTGCGGGGCATTTTTTACAACGTCGAAGCTTTCAAGCGATGGGGTGATTAAACGCCCGAAGCCTTGGCCGCTGCCACGTCTTTGATGGACAGCTTGATACGGCCGCGGTTGTCCACGTCCAGTACCAGCACTTCCACTTCCTGGCCTTCTTTCAGGATGTCGGTCACCTTCTCTACGCGAGCGTCGCTCAGCATCGAGATGTGCACCAGACCGTCCTTGCCCGGCAGGATGTTGACGAATGCGCCGAAGTCGACGATGCGCTCAACTTTGCCGACGTAGATCTTGCCGATCTCGGCTTCAGCGGTGATACCCAGAACGCGCTGACGTGCAGCTTCAGCAGCTTCCTTGGTTTCGCCGAAGATCTTGATCGAACCGTCGTCTTCGATGTCGATCGAAGCTTTGGTTTCTTCGCAGATCGCACGGATGGTCGCGCCACCTTTACCGATAACGTCACGGATCTTGTCGGTGTCGATCTTCATCGCGATCATGGTCGGAGCGTTGGCCGACAGTTCGGTACGCGACTGGCCGATGATCTGGTTCATCTGACCGAGGATGTTCAGGCGCGCTTCCAGGGCTTGGCCCAGAGCGATTTCCATGATCTCTTCGGTGATGCCCTTGATCTTGATGTCCATCTGCAGCGCGGTCACACCTTTGGCGGTACCGGCTACTTTGAAGTCCATGTCGCCCAAGTGGTCTTCGTCGCCGAGGATGTCGGTCAGGACTGCGAATTTCTCGCCTTCCTTAACCAGACCCATGGCGATACCGGCAACCGGTGCCTTCATCGGCACACCAGCGTCCATCAGGGCCAGGGAAGCGCCGCAGACCGAAGCCATCGAGCTCGAACCGTTGGATTCGGTGATTTCCGATACAACGCGGATGGTGTACGGGAACACGTCGGCGGCTGGCAGCATGGCCGAAACCGAACGACGGGCCAGACGGCCGTGACCGATTTCACGACGACCAGCACCACCCATGCGACCACACTCGCCCACCGAGAACGGAGGGAAGTTGTAGTGCAGCATGAACGGGTCTTTTTTCTCGCCTTCCAGGGTGTCCAGCAGTTGTGCGTCACGGGCAGTACCCAGAGTCGCGACTACCAGAGCCTGAGTTTCACCACGGGTGAACAGCGCCGAACCGTGAGTCTTCGGCAGAACGCCGACTTCGATGTTCAGCGGACGTACGGTCTTGGTGTCGCGGCCGTCGATACGTGGCTTGCCGTTTACGATGTTTTCGCGAACGGTGCGGTATTCGATTTCGCCGAAAGCAGCTTTGACTTCGCTGGACGAAGGCTGACCTTCTTCACCGGACAGCTTGGCAACAACCTGATCCTTCAGCTCACCCAGGCGAGCGTAACGGTCGGCCTTGATGGTGATGGTGTAAGCCTGGGAGATCGCTTCGCCGAACTCGGCACGGATAGCGCCCAGCAGTTCGGTGGCTTCTGGAGCCGGAGCCCAGTTCCAGGTTGGCTTGGCAGCTTCAGCGGCCAGTTCTTTAACCGCGTTGATCACAACCTGGAATTCGTCGTGAGCAAACAGTACCGCGCCCAGCATCTGGTCTTCGGTCAGCTCTTTGGCTTCCGATTCAACCATCAGCACAGCGTCCGAAGTACCGGCAACGACCATGTCCAGGCTCGAAGCAGCTTGCTGCTCGTAAGTCGGGTTCAGCAGGTAGCCGGTGCTTTCGTGGAAAGCTACACGAGCGGCGCCGATCGGGCCGTCGAAAGGAATACCCGAGATGGCCAGGGCAGCCGAGGTACCGATCATCGCAGCGATGTCCGGATCGGTCTTCTTGCTGGTGGAAACGACGGTGCAGACAACCTGCACTTCGTTCATGAAGCCTTCTGGGAACAGCGGACGGATCGGACGGTCGATCAGTCGGGAAGTCAGGGTTTCTTTCTCGGAAGGACGGCCTTCGCGCTTGAAGAAACCGCCAGGGATCTTACCGGCAGCGTAAGTCTTTTCCTGGTAGTGAACGGACAGAGGGAAGAAGCCCTTGCCTGGATCGGCTTGTTTTGCACCGACTACAGTCACCAATACGCTGACGTCGTCGTCAACGGTGACCAATACTGCGCCGGAGGCCTGACGGGCGATACGGCCAGTCTCGAGGGTAACGGTCGATTGACCGAACTGGAATTTTTTGATTACCGGGTTCACGGTGTCCTACCTTCTTTGTGGCTCTTGGGGGAACTGGTTTCTTGCGAATTCTTGGGCAATGTCGGGAATCGGCCCAACGCCTGTCCAGGGTAAAACGTGTATCCAGATAAAACTTGAGGCTGGGAGCCTGCAAGGCGCCAGCGGTAAACCGCTGACGCCTGACAGACCACCAACCTCATAGCGCAATCGCTGATTAGCGACGCAGACCCAGGCGACCGATCAGAGTCTGATAACGACCCAGATCCTTGCCTTTCAGGTAGTCCAGCAGCTTGCGGCGCTGGTTTACCATGCGGATCAGACCACGACGGGAGTGGTGATCTTTACCGTTGGCCTTGAAGTGACCTTGCAGTTTGTTGATGTTGTGGGTCAGCAGTGCAACTTGCACTTCTGGCGAACCAGTGTCACCAACAGCTTGCTGGTAGTCAGCAACGATTTGAGCTTTTTCTTGAACGTCGAGAGCCATGAGGCAATCCTTTTATCAGGAAACTGTTTCAGGGAAACAGCTTCAACAGGCCAGGGACAAATCCCTGTATCTATAAATGAGTCGTGACCGTGCCTGTTAACAGCCACACTCGTCCGGTCATTCTGACCGAATCAAGCGACGTGGCGCGATGCGCCCGTCTTCGCTCACTTCACCGATACCGATGAAGCGACCATTGTGATCCTGTACCCGTACCATGCCGAACTTCGGCGCGTCCGGAGCACGTACCGGCTGGCCGTTGAGCCAGTAGAACGCGCTAGCTTCGGAGAAGTGCAGCAGCGGCCAATCCAGCAGACCGCTGTCCGATGGCATCAGGAAACGGTCGACCGCTTCGTTGCCGCCTTCGGCATGTACCGCTTCCAGCTCTTCGAGGGTAACCGTCTGCGCCAAGGTGAAAGGCCCGGCCTGGGTACGGCGCAATTCTGCGACGTACGCACCACAACCGAGTTGCTCACCGATATCCTCCACCAGGGTGCGAATATAGGTGCCCTTGCTGCAATCCACCGCAAGTCGCGCAGTATCGCCTTCGAAGGCCAGCAATTCCAAGCGCGCAATAGTAACAGAACGCGGTTCACGCTCCACTACTTCGCCTGCACGAGCCAGCTTGTACAGCGGCTGCCCGTCACGCTTGAGCGCCGAGTACATAGGCGGTATCTGACTGATTTGCCCACGGAATTTTGGCAAAGCCGCTTCGATATCGACGCGACCAACGGTCACCGGGCGCTCCTGCAAAACCTCACCTTCGGCGTCTGCCGTGGTGGTGGTCTTGCCCAGTTGCGCCAGGGTTTCATAACCTTTGTCGGAATCGAGCAGGTATTGCGAGAACTTGGTTGCTTCGCCGAAGCACAACGGCAGAACGCCGGTGGCCAATGGGTCGAGGCTACCGGTGTGCCCGGCTTTTTCGGCATTGAGCAGCCAGCGAACCTTCTGCAACGCGGCGTTGGAGGTGAAACCCAACGGCTTGTCGAGCAGGATGATGCCACTGACGTTACGACGGATACGTTTGACCTGAGCCACCGAATTACTCCTTGGTGTCTTCAGGTTCAGCCGCCGGGTGCTGATTGTCTTCAGCCACGGCGCGCTCGATCAGGGCCGACAGGTGCGCACCACGCACGACGGATTCGTCGTAGTGGAAGTGCAATTGCGGGACGCTGCGCAGCTTCATCTCGCGAGCCAATTGCATACGCAGGAAACCTGCGGCGGCATTCAGCACCTTGATGCTTTGCGCGATGTCTTCAGCGTTGTCCTGGCCCATCACGGTGATGAAAATTTTCGCGTGACCGACGTCACGGCTGACTTCCACAGCGGTAATGGTGACCAGGCCTACGCGCGGATCTTTGACTTCGCGACGGATCAGTTGGGCCAGCTCGCGCTGCATCTGATCGCCGATACGTTGGGTACGGCTGTATTCTTTTGCCATGATTTTGTTACCTGTTACTGCCCCACGGTGAAACCCGCAAGGTCTGAAAGCGGCAAACGCCCGGCCTGACAAAAGCCAGACCGGGCGTTGCGTTTAGAGTCCTTGTGATGCGCCACACCCTTGAGTGCGGCCGACCATCACGGCTCCTGAAGTGCGCGAGTTAGAGGCTGCGAGCAACCTGAACCTTCTCGAAGACTTCGATCTTGTCGCCGACTTTGACGTCGTTGTAGCTCTTCACGCCGATACCGCATTCCATGCCGGCACGTACTTCGGAAGCGTCATCCTTGAAGCGGCGCAGGGATTCCAGCTCGCCTTCGAAGATAACGATGTCTTCACGCAGTACACGGATCGGACGGTTACGGTGCACAACACCTTCGATCACCATGCAGCCTGCGATCGCGCCAAACTTCGGCGAACGGAACACGTCACGCACTTCGGCGATACCCAGGATGTTCTCGCGAACATCGCTGCCGAGCATGCCGGTCAGGGCTTTCTTGACGTCTTCGATGATGTCGTAGATCACGTTGTAGTAACGCATATCCAGACCTTCCTGCTCGACGATCTTGCGAGCGCCAGCATCGGCACGCACGTTGAAGCCGAACAGTACAGCGTTGGAAGCCAGTGCCAGGTTGGCGTCGGACTCGGTGATACCACCGACACCGCCACCGACAACACGCACTTGCACTTCGTCGTTACCCAGGCCGTTCAAGGCGCCGTTCAACGCTTCCAGCGAACCACGGACGTCAGATTTGAGGACGATGTTAAGCGTCTTCTTCTCTGCCTGGCCCATGTTCTCGAAGATGTTTTCCAGCTTGCCGGCGTGAGCGCGAGCCAGTTTGACTTCGCGGAACTTGCCTTGACGGAACAGAGCCACTTCACGGGCTTTCTTCTCGTCCGACAGCACGCTCATCTCGTCGCCAGCGTCCGGGGTACCGTCCAGGCCGAGAATCTCGACAGGGATAGAAGGACCGGCTTCCTTGATTGGCTTGCCGTTCTCGTCGAGCATGGCGCGAACGCGACCATAGTTCGAACCGACCAGGACCATGTCGCCTTGGCGCAGGGTACCGTCTTGAACCAGAACGGTTGCCACCGGGCCACGACCTTTGTCGAGACGCGATTCAACCACAACACCACGGCCAGGAGCCGATGGAGTCGCTTTCAGTTCGAGAACTTCAGCTTGCAGCAGAACGGCTTCAAGCAGCTCGTCGACGCCAGTACCGACTTTCGCCGACACCGGTACGAACGGCGTATCACCGCCCCACTCTTCGGAAGTCACGCCGTGAACCGACAGTTCGCTACGGATGCGATCGAGATCAGCGCCCGGCTTGTCGATTTTGTTCACTGCAACAACCAGTGGCACGCCAGCCGCTACCGCATGCTGAACAGCTTCAATGGTCTGCGGCATCACGCCGTCGTCCGCTGCAACTACCAGAATAACGATGTCGGTCGCCTTGGCACCACGAGCACGCATTGCGGTAAACGCGGCGTGACCCGGGGTGTCGAGGAAGGTGACCATGCCGCGTTCGGTTTCAACGTGGTATGCACCGATGTGCTGGGTGATACCACCGGCTTCGCCAGCAGCAACCTTGGCACGACGGATGTAGTCGAGCAGGGAAGTTTTACCGTGGTCAACGTGGCCCATTACGGTCACGACTGGAGCACGGGAGAACGACTCACCTTCAAACTTCAGGGACTCGGCCAGGGAATCTTCCAGGGCGGTGTCGCTGACCAGGGTCACTTTGTGGCCCAGTTCTTCGGCTACCAGTTGAGCAGTTTCCTGATCAAGCACCTGGTTGATGGTCGCTGGAGTACCCAGTTTGAACATGAACTTGATGATTTCAGCAGCCTTGACCGACATCTGATTGGCGAGATCGCCAACAGTGATGGTCTCGCCGATCTGCACATCACGCACGACAGGGCCGGTTGGGCTCTGGAAACCGTGAGCGTTGCGCTTCTTCAGCTTGGCCTTGCCGCGACCACCACGACGGAAACCATCGCTTTCTTCGTCGGTAGTGCGTGGCGCCACACGTGGAGCCGGCGCTTTTTCTTTAACCGAAGCGCGATGCGGAGCGTTCTTGCGCTCGCCATCGCCACCACCGCTGCGACGATTGTTATCGTCTGCACGTGGTTTGTCCGGACGGCGCTGTTCGTTCTGCTTGTTACGAACGTCTGCAGACGGTGCTGGAGCAGCAGCCACAACCGGAGCGCTTTCACGCACAGGTTCGGCGGCCGCAGCAGGAGCCGCGACTGCGTCGTTGGTAGCGGTTTGCGCAGTAGCAGGCTGGCGACGCGCTTCTTCTTCGGCGCGACGCTTGCTTTCTTCTTCAGCCTTCTGACGAGCAGCATTATCTACTGCGCGACGTTCATCCAGTTCGCGTTTGCGCTCGGCTTCGATTTCTTCCGGGCTACGCTGTACGAAAACTTTCTTCTTGCGAACTTCTACGCTGATGCTTTTGCTACCAGCCACACGCAGGGTGCTGGTGGTTTTACGCTGCAGCGTGATCTTGCGTGGTTCTTCCACTTTCGCCTTGTGGCTGCTTTTCAAGTGAGTCAGCAGAGACTGCTTCTCACTGTCAGTCACATTTTCTTCGGCGGCGGTGTGCGGCAGACCTGCCTCACGCATCTGCTGCAACAGGCGCTCTACCGGTGTTTTGACCTCATCGGCCAGTTGTTTCACCGTGACTTGCGTCATGCACTTCTCTCCTCAGGCCGCGCCTAATTACTCGAACCAGTGGGCTCGGGCGGCCATGATCAACTTGCCGGCACGATCATCGTCAATGCCGTCGATGTCGAGCAGGTCGTCAATAGACTGCTCGGCCAGGTCTTCGCGGGTAATTACGCCGCGCACCGCCAGTTCCATCGCCAAATCCTTGTCCATACCCTCAAGCGAGAGCAGGTCTTCGGCCGGATGGGCGTCTGCCAGCTTTTCCTCAGTAGCGATGGCTTTGGTCAACAAACGATCCTTGGCACGAGCGCGAAGCTCGTTGACGGTATCTTCGTCAAAGCCGTCGATGTTGAGCATTTCTTCCAACGGTACGTAGGCAATCTCTTCCAGGCTGGTGAAGCCTTCATCTACCAGCACCTGTGCCAGGTCTTCGTCGACTTCCAGCTCGTCGATGAAGTTGCGCAGGATGTCGCCGGTTTCTGCTTGCTGCTTAGCCTGGATGTCCGATTCGGTCATCACGTTCAGGGTCCAGCCAGTCAACTGGCTAGCCAAACGTACGTTCTGACCACCGCGACCGATGGCCTGAGCCAGATTGTCTGCGCCAACGGCGATGTCCATTGCGTGGGCATCTTCGTCAACGATAATTGCCGCAACCTCAGCCGGGGACATGGCGTTGATCACGAACTGAGCCGGGTTGTCGTCCCACAGAACGATGTCAACACGCTCACCGCCCAACTCGCCCGACACTGCCTGGACGCGCGAACCGCGCATACCAATGCAAGCGCCCTGCGGGTCGATGCGTTTGTCCTTGGAGCGGACGGCGATCTTGGCGCGCGAACCCGGATCGCGGGACGCAGCCATTACTTCGATCAGGCCTTCGGCAATTTCCGGCACTTCGATGCGGAACAGCTCGATCAGCATTTCCGGCGCGGTACGCGACAGGATCAGCTGCGGGCCGCGGTTCTCGGTGCGGATTTCCTTGAGCAGCGCACGCAAACGCACGCCAACCCGGAAAGTTTCGCGGGAGATGATGTCTTCACGAGCCAGCAACGCTTCTGCGTTGTTGCCCAGGTCGACGATCACGTTGTCGCGGGTGACTTTTTTCACGGTGCCGGAGATGATTTCTCCCAGGCGCTCGCGATAAGCATCGACCACTTGAGCACGCTCGGCTTCACGCACTTTCTGCACGATGACTTGCTTGGCAGTCTGTGCAGCAATGCGGCCGAACTCGATGGATTCGATTTTTTCTTCGACGACGTCGCCGACCTTGGCGCCAGGATGCGTTTCAGCAACCTTGCTCGGCCAGGTTTCAATGGCCGGATCGTCGAGATCATTCTCTTCGACGACCGTCCAGCGACGGAAAGTTTCGTATGCCCCGGTGTGGCGGTTAATTTCCACACGCAGGTCAACTTCGTCTTCAAAACGCTTTTTGGTAGCAGTGGCCAAAGCCAGCTCCAGCGCTTCAAAAATTACGCTTGCCGGTACGCCCTTTTCATTGGATACCGACTCAACAACCAGCAGTACTTCTTTGCTCATCGTACGCCTCGCCTTTCGCAAGCCATTGGATCCGCGGGATCCGCGTCTCAGTCAAAACTGGGAATAATGTTGGCCTTGTCGACCATATCGATCGGCAACAGGAACTCATGGTCATCTACCTGCACCACGACATCCTGCTCTTCTACACCGCGCAGAAGGCCCTGAAAATTGCGCCGACCTTCAAAAGGCGAGCGCAGCTTGATCTTCACTTGTTCACCGACAAATTGGGCGAACTGCTCAAGAGTGAACAGTGGGCGCTCCATGCCAGGCGAGGAAACTTCGAGGGTGTACTCAACAGTGATTGGATCTTCAACATCCAGTACACCGCTGATCTGACGGCTGACAATGGCGCAATCGTCCACCAGCACGCCACCCTCTTTATCGATATAAACGCGCAACATCGAGTGACGACCTTGAGCCGAAAACTCGATACCCCAGCATTCATAGCCTAGGGCCACGACCACCGGGGCCAGCAAGGCCTGCAACTCTTCTAGCTTGCTCGACACCTGAACCCCCTAGTGCATGATATGTGCATGCTATGCAAAATAAAAAAATGGGCATAACGCCCATCCTTGAAACGCCGTCGAACAGCGGCGTTGAAAGTGTCCAGCTAACAAAAAGCCCCTTAAAAGGGGCTCCTTAAACTGGTTGCGGGGGCCGGATTTGAACCGACGACCTTCGGGTTATGAGCCCGACGAGCTACCAGACTGCTCCACCCCGCGACAAAGCTGGGGCGGAAGTATACGACCGATCCCTTATAGGGTCAATGTAACCTTCCACCTGCAAGAAAGCCCGCAACAGCGGGCTCTCCTGACTAATTGGTACCGAGAAGGGGACTCGAACCCCTACACCCTATGGGCACAACCACCTCAAGGTTGCGTGTCTACCAATTCCACCACCTCGGCAAAACTACATTTGAAACTCTTCTTACTTCTGCTCTTGAGCTGGAGGTACGTCAGTCGCTGGAGTAGCCGACTTTTGCTCTTGAAGCACCGGGACATCATCAGAAGCCGGTTGTTGTTGCTTAGGTACTTCCAACACTGCTGGGTTTGGCAAACCTACTTGAGTCAGCTGATGAGCCTTCTCTTTAGCAAAGTAACCTAACCCTAAGCTGGTTATGAAGAAACCGGCGGCAAGTATAGCAGTAAACTTACTAAGAAAGGTAGAGGAACCTTGGCTTCCGAACACAGTATTTGAAGCACCTGCTCCGAAAGACGCGCCAGCGTCCGCACCCTTACCCTGCTGCAGCAAAACCAGAGCAACTACGCCCAATGCACCCAGCAGATGAAAAACGACTACGACTGTTTCCAGCATTTTTTCAGTTTCCCGCGGCGCGACAGATCGCACCGAACTCATCTGCATTCAGGGAAGCTCCACCAATGAGCCCCCCATCGATATCCGGCATGCCGAACAGTTCGACCGCATTGGCCGCCTTCACGCTGCCGCCGTATAGAAGCCGCACACCTCGTGCGACTTCAGAATTCTCTGCCGTCAACTGCTCGCGAATGGCTTTATGCACATCCTGAGCCTGTTGCGGCGTTGCAGTCAGTCCGGTACCAATGGCCCAGACAGGCTCGTAAGCAATGACTGCATTGGCAAAAGCACCTACACCCAGCTCCTCGATGATGCTGCCCAGCTGACGCCCGACAACCTCAAGAGTTTTCCCGGCTTCGCGCTGTTCCAGGGTTTCCCCTACACACAACACCGGAATCAAGCCACATGCCTGTGCCGCTGCGAACTTGCGATTCAGCATTCCGTCTCGCTCGCCCATAATCTGACGGCGTTCGGAGTGCCCGACAAGCACCAGGGAACAACCTGCATCCACCAACTGACTCGGTGCAATTTCACCGGTCAATGCACCTTGCATGGATTCCACCGCAGAATTCTGCGCACCGACCGAAATCGATTTACCTTTCAAACCATCAATCACTTGATTGATATGCAAGCAAGGCGGGAATACCGCGACATCAACACCGCTTGGCAAGGCCAGATGACGAAGGCCGTTGATCAGCTCAGCGACGCTGGCGCGGGTACCGTGCATCTTCCAGTTACCAGCTACCATAGGGCGACGCATGCTGTACCTCGTCGGTCAAAGTGGGCGCAGATGTTACCCAACACAATCATGGCTTGCAAGCCGAATTCAGGCAGAAACTTCAGTAACCAGCTTTGCCAGCTCTTCGGCGTAGCCGCGAACCTGTGTTTCGTCCTCGCCTTCGACCATGACACGCACCAGCGGCTCGGTACCGGACTTGCGCAACAGCACGCGTCCACGACCCGCCATGGCGTCAGTAA
Organism: Pseudomonas sp. TH10; assembly: GCF_016651255.1. Taxonomy (GTDB): domain Bacteria; phylum Pseudomonadota; class Gammaproteobacteria; order Pseudomonadales; family Pseudomonadaceae; genus Aquipseudomonas. The sequence continues at coordinate 665 of NZ_JAEKEG010000050.1, read as the reverse complement.
CGCGCTGGCTGGCCTCCTTGACTGCCGGATGTTCAAGCGGGTTGGCGCCGCCGCCAAAACGCACATTGATCAGCACCTGAGGGCACTTGCGCAGCGCCTGGCGTGCCTGGGCGAGGCCTTCGGCGCGAGTTTTGAGCGCCATCAGCACTTGCAGCGCCGCAATGATCGCATCGCCCGTAGTGGTGTGGCTGAAGCACACGATATGCCCGGAGTTTTCGCCACCCACCAGCCAGTTGCGCTCGAGCAGGTCAGCAATCACATACCGGTCACCGACATTGGCGCGAACAAAAGGAATCGACAGCTCAGCCAGTGCCAGCTCCAGGCCCAGGTTGCTCATCAGGGTACCGACCACGCCGCCCTGCAGCTTGTCGCGCTCATGCAGGTCGCGGGCAATGATGTACAGCAACTCGTCGCCATCAACGATGGCCCCGGTGTGATCGACCATCAATACCCGATCGCCATCGCCATCAAAGGCGATACCCAGGTCTGCATGCTCGGCCAGTACGGCAGCCTGCAACTGGCCCATGTGGGTCGAACCGCAATTGTCATTGATGTTCAGGCCGTTGGGCTGGGCGGAAAGCACTACGACTTCAGCCCCCAGCTCACGGAATACGCTCGGGGCCACCTTGTAGGTCGCACCGTGGGCGCAGTCGAGCACGATCTTC
>NZ_JAEKEG010000049.1 GCF_016651255.1 Pseudomonas sp. TH10 | reverse complement strand
AGTCATGCCATCCATCCTTTTTATCCCTTTGTGGAAATCCTCCAGAGCGCCGAAAATCGACGGTCTACTGTTCCCTCTGAAAATCGAGCGTGATGATCATGAAGCATCCAGCGCGTATTGAACTCTGGGCCATTCTGCGGCTGGCGGGGCCGCTGATTGCCTCGCAGTTGGCGCATATGCTGATGGTCCTCACCGACACCTTGATGATGGCGCGCATTAGCCCCGAGGCGCTTGCCGGCGGCGGCCTGGGTGCGGCCACCTACTCTTTTGTGTCGATTTTCTGCATTGGGGTGATTGCGGCAGTCGGCACCCTGGTAGCTATCCGTCAGGGCGCCGGCGATATCGTCGGCGCGGCGCGGCTGACCCAGGCCGGGTTGTGGCTGGCGTGGCTGATGGCGCTGGGCGCCGGATTGCTGCTGTGGAATCTGAAACCCGTATTGCTGCTGTTCGGCCAGACTGAAACCAACGTCATCGCTGCCGGGCAGTTTCTGATTGCGCTGCCGTTCGCCCTGCCCGGCTATCTAAGCTTCATGGCCCTGCGCGGCTTCACCAGCGCAATCGGTCGGGCGACGCCGGTGATGGTCATCAGTCTCGCCGGCACCGTGGCCAACTTCCTGCTCAATTACGCGCTGATCACTGGCATGTTCGGCCTGCCAAAACTCGGTCTGATGGGCATTGGCCTGGTCACCGCGATTGTCGCCAACTGCATGGCGCTGGCACTGGCCTGGCACATTCGCCGGCATCCGGCCTATGACGCGTATCCGTTGCGTGCCGGCCTGTCGCGGCCCAACCGTCAGTACCTGAAGGAACTCTGGCGCCTCGGTCTGCCGATTGGTGGCACCTATGCGGTGGAAGTCGGCTTGTTCGCCTTCGCTGCGTTGTGCATGGGCACGATGGGCAGCACACAGATGGGCGCGCACCAGATTGCCCTGCAGATCGTTTCGGTGGCATTCATGGTGCCCGCCGGTATGTCGTATGCGATCACCATGCGCATCGGCCAGCATTACGGCGCTGGGCAATTGCTGGATGCACGGCTGGCAGGACAGGTTGGTATTGTGTTCGGAGCGGCGGCGATGCTCGGCTTCGCGATGGTTTTCTGGCTGCTGCCGCATCAATTGATTGGCTTGTTCCTGGACCATAATGATCCAGCGTTCCGCCCGGTCATCGAATTGGCCGTGAGCCTGTTGGCCGTCGCCGCCTGGTTCGAGCTGTTCGACGGCACGCAGACCATCGCCATGGGCTGCATACGCGGGCTCAAGGATGCCAAGACCACCTTCCTGGTTGGATTGGCCTGCTACTGGCTGATCGGCGCGCCGGCAGCCTGGTGGATGGCATTCCATCTCGACTGGGGCCCAACGGGCGTCTGGTGGGGCCTGGCGCTGGGTCTGGCGTGTGCGGCAGTGAGCCTGACGCTGGCGTTTGAGTGGAAGATGAAGCGCATGATTCGGCGTGAGCCTGCGGTGCAGGCCAGTTTCAGGGTGATTCAACCGGATTAAGATCAAAAGATCGTCCAAAGGCTCGGGCCGCGTTCGGACGATCTTTTAAATGGCCTCCACAACGGGCTGTTGGCTTGAGCCGAAGGTCAGGTATTCAACCAGTTCCGCCAGCGGCAACGGCCGGCTGATCAGATAACCCTGTACCTGATCGCAACCAAAGCCGCGCAGCAATTCCAGCTGTTCCGGGGTTTCCACCCCTTCAGCCACGACTTCCAGATGCAGGTTGTGCGCGAGGTTGATCATCGCGTGTACCAGTTTGCGGTTTTCTTCGCGCTGTTCCATGCCACCGACGAAGCTCTTGTCGATCTTCAGCAAAGTGATCGGCAGGCTGTTGAGGTGCACAAACGACGAGAAACCGGTACCGAAGTCATCCAGCGAGAAGCGCACGCCGAGGCGTCCAAGGGCGTCCATGGTCTGTTTGACCAGATCGCTGCGCCGCATCACTGCTGTTTCAGTCAGCTCGAACTCCAGCCACTGTGCTTCGACACCGCGTTCGGCGATCAACCGGCTCAGCGTCGGCAATAACTGACTGTCCTGAAACTGACGAAACGACAGGTTGATCGCCATGTGCAGCGCCGGCAGACCGCGCTCTCGCAAAGCCTGCATGTCACGCAGGGCCCGGGAAATGACCCAATAACCCAGCGGCACGATCAAACCACTCTGCTCGGCCAGTGGCACGAATTCACTTGGCGGCAGCAGACCGCGCTCGCCGTGGCGCCAGCGCACCAAGGCCTCGAGGCCGACAATCTGGCCGTCCTCAAGATTAAGCCGAGGCTGGTAATGCAGTTCCAGTTCATCGCGACGCAAGGCCCGGCGCAGCTCACTCTCGAGGTCGGCCATGCTCCGCGCGTTGCGGTTGATCCGTTCGTTGAAGATATGAAAGGTGCAGCCCTGGGTGCTCTTGGCCTGCTGCATGGCGATGTGCGCGTGCCACATCAGCGGGTCGGCGCCACCCTGCGCGCGGGCATGGGCGATGCCGAGGCTGGAGCCGATCAACAGGCTTTCGCCATCGACCCAGTAGGGTTCGGACAAGGCTTCGGTGATGCGCTCGGCCATCCATTCGGCGCGTTGCGGTGCACGGCGGGTGTCGATCAACAGCGCGAATTCGTCGCTGCCCAGCCGTGCCAGTTGATCACCGGCCTCAAGCTGGCTTTTCAGCCGCGCGACGACTTGCAGGATCAAGCGGTCGCCGGCCTGATGACCGAGAGCGTCGTTGGCGTGGCGGAAGTTGTCGAGATCGAGATGGCCGAGCGCCAGGCCACGGCCGTCGTTTTCCGCCAGCCGCGCCGTGAGCAAGGTCTGAAAACCCTGACGGTTGGCGATACCGGTCAGCGGATCCTGTTCGGCGAGGCGTTGCAAGGTGTTTTCGAGTACGCCGCGCTCACGCACATGGCGCAGGCAACGCCGCAGCATGCCGGCGTCGAGGGCGTCGAACACCAGCCAGTCGCTGACCCCAACAGGCGCGGTCGCCGGCTCGTGGTCCAGCAGCAATACGGACGGCAGGCTGCAACGGCCCGGGGCCGGTTGCAATGCGGGAAGGGTCAACAGCACCGCATGGCGGTTGTCTTCGAACAAACTGCTGACCGAGTCCCAACTCGGCGCACTGATCAGCACCGCCGCGCTCCCCATCGGAGCCAGACACTCGCGCAATAACGCTGTCCACGCTGGCTCTTCGGCCAGTAGCAGCAAACGCAAGGGTTCGACAGGCGTAGACAAGCTAGCTCCCTAGACTCTGCAGTGGTGTACGCGCCGGGCATTATGCCGGGCCGCCAACCAATGACCAAATGACATCAGTTATCAGACGTGGCTTTTGTATCAGGAATTACGAACATTAGACGCAAATACCTCACGTATCCTGCGTGAAAGTAACAAAACCGGCAAATACAGTTAGCGTGGTGCGTCACAAGTCGGAGAGAGCAGCACAATTCTCTGAGCCTGTTAAAATGCCGGCCCATTTCGTCAACGACTCCCGAATTTTCGTATGTCCCGACTCAATCCCCGGCAGCAAGAAGCCGTGAACTACGTCGGCGGCCCTCTATTGGTGCTCGCCGGTGCTGGCTCCGGCAAGACCAGCGTGATCACGCGCAAAATCGCGCACCTGATCCAGAACTGCGGCATCCGCGCCCAGTACATCGTCGCCATGACCTTTACCAACAAGGCCGCGCGCGAGATGAAAGAGCGGGTCGGCACCCTGCTGCGGGCCGGCGAGGGGCGTGGCCTGACGGTCTGCACCTTCCACAACCTCGGTCTGAACATCATTCGCAAGGAACACGCGCGGTTGGGTTACAAACCCGGCTTCTCGATTTTCGACGAGACCGACGTGAAGTCCTTGATGACCGACATCATGCAGAAGGAGTACGCGGGCGAAGACGGCGTCGACGAGATCAAGAACATGATCGGCGCCTGGAAAAACGACCTGATCCTGCCGCCGCAAGCGCTGGAGAACGCGCGCAACCCCAAGGAACAGACTGCCGCCATCGTCTACACCCACTACCAGCGCACGCTCAAAGCGTTTAACGCGGTGGACTTCGACGACCTGATCCTGCTGCCGGTAAAACTCTTCGAAGAGCACGCCGACATCCTCGAAAAGTGGCAGAACAAGGTTCGCTACCTGCTGGTCGACGAATACCAGGACACCAACGCTAGCCAATACCTGCTGGTGAAGATGCTCATCGGCAAGCGCAACCAATTTACCGTGGTAGGCGACGACGACCAGTCGATCTACGCCTGGCGCGGTGCGCGGCCGGAAAACCTGATGCTGCTCAAGGACGACTATCCGTCTCTGAAAGTGGTGATGCTCGAGCAGAACTACCGCTCCACCAGCCGCATTCTGCGTTGCGCCAACGTGCTGATCTCGAACAATCCGCACGAATTCGAGAAGCAGTTGTGGAGTGAAATGGGCCACGGCGACGAGATCCGCGTGATCCGCTGCCGCAACGAGGACGCCGAAGCTGAGCGCGTGGCCATGGAAATCCTCAGCCTGCACTTGCGCACCGACCGCCCGTACAGCGATTTCGCGATTCTTTATCGCGGTAACTATCAGGCCAAGCTGATCGAGCTGAAGTTGCAGCACCACCAGGTGCCGTACCGCCTGAGCGGCGGCAACAGCTTCTTCGGCCGCCAGGAAGTGAAGGACCTGATGGCCTACTTCCGCCTGATCGTGAACCCGGACGACGACAACGCCTTCCTGCGGGTGATCAATGTGCCGCGCCGTGAAATCGGCTCGACCACGTTGGAAAAACTCGGCAACTACGCCACCGAACGGAAGATTTCGATGTACGCCGCCACCGATGAAATCGGCCTGGGCGAGCATCTGGACAGCCGCTTCACCGATCGCCTGTCGCGCTTCAAGCGCTTCATGGACAAGGTCCGCGAGCAGTGCGCCGGCGAAGACCCGATCTCGGCGCTGCGCAGCATGGTCATGGACATCGACTACGAGAACTGGCTGCGCACCAACAGCTCCAGCGACAAGGCTGCCGATTACCGGATGAGCAACGTCTGGTTCCTGATCGAGGCGTTGAAAAACACCCTCGAAAAGGACGAAGAAGGCGAAATGACCGTCGAGGACGCCATCGGCAAACTGGTCCTGCGCGACATGCTGGAACGTCAGCAGGAAGAGGAAGACGGCGCCGAAGGCGTGCAGATGATGACGCTGCATGCGTCCAAGGGTCTGGAATTCCCGTACGTGTTCATCATGGGCATGGAAGAGGAAATCCTCCCGCACCGCTCCAGCATCGAAGCCGACACCATCGAAGAAGAACGCCGCCTGGCCTACGTGGGCATCACCCGCGCCCGTCAGACGCTGGCCTTCACCTTCGCCGCCAAGCGCAAGCAGTATGGCGAGATCATCGATTGCGCGCCCAGCCGCTTCCTCGATGAGCTGCCGCCGGACGATCTGGCGTGGGAAGGCAACGACGACACACCGACCGAAGTCAAAGCCGTGCGCGGCAATAACGCATTGGCTGATATACGCGCGATGTTAAAGCGCTAGAATTGACCACTTTTTTTAAAACCTTAGGGCGCACATAGCGCCAACAGAGGACAGCTTCATGGAAGCACTGCACAAGAAAATCCGCGAAGAAGGCATCGTGCTTTCCGATCAGGTTCTGAAAGTCGACGCCTTTCTGAACCACCAGATCGACCCGGCCCTGATGAAGCTGATCGGCGACGAATTCGCCACGCTGTTCAAGGATTCGGGCATCACCAAGATCGTCACCATCGAAGCCTCGGGCATCGCCCCGGCGATCATGACCGGTCTGAACCTCGGCGTGCCGGTGATCTTCGCCCGTAAGCACCAGTCCCTGACCCTGACTGAAAACCTGCTGTCGGCGACCGTTTACTCGTTCACCAAGCAGACCGAAAGCACCGTCGCCATCTCCCCGCGCCACCTGACCAGCAGCGACCGCGTGTTGGTCATTGACGACTTCCTGGCCAACGGCAAGGCTTCGCAGGCGCTGATCTCGATCATCAAACAGGCTGGCGCCACCGTTGCCGGTCTGGGCATCGTCATCGAGAAATCGTTCCAGGGCGGCCGCGCCGAACTGGATTCGCAAGGCTACCGCGTTGAATCGCTGGCCCGCGTGAAGTCGCTGAAGGATGGCGTGGTAACCTTCATCGAGTAACCTGCGGCATTGTGTTCTCTCTGTGGGAGCCAGCCTGCTGGCGATGGCACCTTGTCAGTCAACATCTTAGTGACTGACAGACAGCCATCCCAAGCAGGCTCCCTCCCACAGTTGGTTTTGGGGTGCGCAGTTATTGCGCGGTGGCTTTTAGGCCCGTGAGGAGCAGGCGTTGGAACAGGTCTTCTTTCAGGCCTTCCGGGTTTGTGAGTTGCATGCGTTCGAGGTGTTCCGGGTATAGGGATGCCTCGGGGGCGTCGAGGGCTGCTTTGCCAAGTTCGAGAATCTCGGTGAGCTTGAACTTGCTCTTCAGCCAGTTCAGCGCCCGCAGCAAATCCCGTTCGATCGCGGTGAAATCACAGCCCAGCGGATACTCCGGAAACAGGTTCGGATGCCGCGCGGCAATCGCCTGCAAACGCTGCGGTGTGTTGTCGGCGAAGCGTGGATCGATACGGAAATCCTTTGGCAGTTTGCCAACCTTCTGCGCCTGCTCGATCAGCCCTGACTGAAAGCGTGAGTCGCTGATATTGAGCAACGCCTCAATGACCGCAGCGTCCGTCTTGCCGCGCAGATCGGCGATGCCGTATTCGGTGACCACGATATCCCGCAGATGCCGTGGGATCGTGCAGTGGCCGTATTCCCAGACGATGTTGGAGCTGACGTCCCCGCCGGACTCACGCCAACTGCGCAGGATCAGAATCGAGCGCGCATCGTGCAATGCATGTCCCTGCGCAACGAAGTTGTACTGGCCGCCCACGCCGCTGAGCACGCGCCCGTCCTCCAGCTGGTCGGCCACGCCGGCACCCAGCAGGGTCATGGTGAAGACCGTGTTGATGAAACGAGCATCCAGGCGTTGCAGACGCTTGAGCTCCTCCTGACCGTATAGCTCATTGATGTAGCTGATGCGGGTCATGTTGAATTCGAGCCGTTTGCTCTGCGGCAACTCGCGCAGGCGCTCGTAGAAGCTGCGCGGCCCGAGGAAAAACCCGCCATGCACCGAGATGCCATCGGTCTGTGCGGCCTCATCCAGTGTGCCGGCATTGGCCTGCTCCTGCGTCGGCACGTCGGGGTAGACCTTGCGCCGAATAATCCCGGCATCCGCCAGCACCAGCAAACCGTTGACGAACATTTCGCTGCAACCGTAAAGGCCTTTGGCGAATGGCCCGATACCGCCCTCGCGGTCGATCAACTGCGCCCATTGGCTGAGGTTGATGTCACTGAGCAACGCTTGGTAACCCGCGTTGTCAGCCTGGCGCGCCAGCAGTGCGGCGGTAAGCGCATCGCCCATCGAGCCGATGCCGATCTGCAACGTGCCGCCGTCGCGCACCAGCGTACTCGCGTGCAGACCGATGAAATGATCCTGAAACCCGACCGGCATGTTCGGCGTGGAAAACAGCGTGCTGCTGTCCTTCGCGTCGATCAGCAGGTCGAAGGTGTCGATGTCGACTTCGGCATCGCCGGGCATGTACGGCAGATCGGTATGAACCTGACCGACCAGCAAAATGGTCTCCCCGGCTTCGCGACGTTTGGCGATCATCGGCAACAGGTCGAGGGTGATGTCAGGGTTGCAGCTCAGGCTCAGGCGATCCGGGTGTTCGCTGCTGCTGGCGAGCAGTTGCGCCACCAGATTCAGGCCGGCGGCGTTGATGTCGCGGGCGGCATGGCTGTAGTTGCTGCTGACGTAATCCTGCTGGGCCGGCGGGCTGTTGAGCAAGCTGCCGGGCTGCATGAAGAACTGTTCGATGCGGATGTTGGCGGGCAGGCTGTCGCCGCGCAGATCGGCGAGAAAATCGAACTCCGGGTAGTCGCCGAAGACGCGCTCGACGAAGGGTTCGATGAAGCGTTTCTGCAAACCATCGCCCAAGCTCGGACGACCCAGGCACAGTGCGGTGTAGATCGTCAGTTGGCGCTCGGGCAGCTGCGCCACACGGTGATACAGCGCATTGACGAAATGGTTGGGTTTGCCCAGGCCCAGGGGCAGGCCCATGTGAATGTGCGCCGGCAACCGTGCCAGGACGTCATCGACCGCTTGCTCGATAGAACACAGCTGAACCATCTGATCTTCCCTTACATTCCGTGAGTCAGGGTTGGACCGAGCTTGCCTGCTCTTTGCTGCATTGAACAGTCTGGAACAGTGGAAAATTGGCGGAGCACGCTTGCGCGGGGCGTCAGGTCACCGGCGTCATCGTTGACGATCATCGCGAGCAAGCTCGCTCCTGCAGGCACAAAAAGCCGCCCGAAAGCGGCTTTTTGCTGAAGATGAACGCTTATTTCAAGCCGGACATTTTCTCGATGGCGCCCTTGAGCTCGTCATCCGAGCAATCGGCGCAGGTGCCTTTTGGCGGCATGGCGTTCAGGCCGGTAATGGCTTTTGCCAGCAAACCGTCGAGGCCGCCCTGATGATCGGCGCGGTCTTTCCAGGCCGCTGCGTCACCGATTTTCGGCGCACCCAACAGGCCGGTACCGTGGCAAGCGTTGCAATGTTTGGCAATCACTTCGTCCGGGGTTTTCGCACCGCCACCGCCGCCGGCAGTTGCAGCCACTTCCATCCCCTTGCATTCCTGCCCTTGAACACACACTTGGCCGACAGGCTCAAGGCGTTTGGCAATGTCGTCATTGGTCGCAGCTTGAGCGCTGACAGCCCAGAGGGCCAGTACGGTTGCTGGTGCGGCCAGCATTTTCATAATTAGGTTCACGCGTTCACCCTCAATGGTGGCTATTCACGCCTGCGGCCACGGTTCGCAGGCGGGCGGAAGTATAGCGGGTAGCCCGCCACACTGAAACAACCCCATAGTCGAAGGGGTTATACCGCGCAGTGAAAAAACTCTTCGGATGCCTTCGCCGTCATGGCTTGGCGCCTCTATTTTAAAAATTTGCCGGTGTTGCTGCGCTGATTAGTCGCGCAGGCAAGTCGAACGGATTGCGAAAACGATGCGGCTTGGTACTTTCAAAGTAGTAGCTGTCGCCGGCTTCGAGAATAAAAGTTTCAAGACCCACTACCAGTTCCAGACGACCTTCCACCAGAATTCCGGTCTCCTCGCCTTCATGGGTGAGCATTTCTTCGCCGGTATCGGCGCCCGGTGGGTAGATTTCGTTGAGGAATGCGATGGCGCGGCTGGGATGCGCACGGCCGACCAGTTTCATGGTCACGGCGCCGTCGGAAATGTCGATCAGCTCGTTGGCCTTGTAGACGATCTGGGTCGGGATTTCCTGCAAGATCTCTTCGGAAAAGAACTCGACCATGGACATGGGAATCCCGCCCAACACCTTGCGCAACGAACTGATCGAGGGGCTGACGCTGTTCTTCTCGATCATCGAGATGGTGCTGTTGGTGACGCCCGCGCGTTTGGCGAGTTCACGCTGGGAAAGCCCTTTGAGCTTGCGGATCGATTGCAGTCGTTCACCGACGTCCAATGCAGGAGCCTCCAGGAATTCAGGTTGTTGGAATATTGAGCGTTATCATGGCGACAGCGTTCAGTATTTACAACACTTGGACCTGAATCCTGTTGGGCGAGGCGATATTGTGCACACCGTGCCTTGCGTCAAACCCCGGAATAGAGCTTTGGCACCCGACGCAAATTGCAGAATATCTGGTAAGGAATCGTGTCAGCGGCCGCTGCGACTTCGCTGGCAAGGACGTTCCTGCCCCACAGTTCGACGGTTGAGCCGAGGCCAGCCTGTGGCACGTCGGTCAGGTCGATGCACAACATGTCCATCGACACCCGGCCAATCAACTGGCTGCGCTGCCCGGCGACCATGACCGGCGTGCCGGTGGGTGCCTGGCGCGGATAACCATCGGCGTAACCCATGGCTACCACGCCAACGCGCATCGGCCTCGGGGTGACAAAACGGGCGCCATAGCCAATCGGCTCGCCGGCCGGAAGCTCACGCACACAGATGACTTTCGACTCGAGGGTCATCACCGGTTGCAGGCGCGAGGCCACCGTGTTGGCTTCTTCGAACGGCGTCGCGCCGTACAGCATGATGCCTGGGCGTACCCAGTCGCTGGGAACCTGCGGCCAGCCCATCACCGCTGGGGAATTGCGCAGGCTGATTTGCGCCGACAACCCCTGGCGGGCCGCCTCAAACACCGCGACTTGTTCAGCACTGGATTGATCATGCAATTCATCGGCACGGGCGAAATGGCTCATCAGGACGATTTTCGCCACTTTGCCGCTGGCCAGCAGACGTTGATAAGCCGCCGCATAATCCTTCGGATGCAGCCCAACGCGGTGCATGCCCGAATCGAGCTTCAACCAAACGGTGATCGGTTTACTCAGCGCAGCCTGCTCGATCGCTTCGAGTTGCCACAGCGAATGCACCACGCACCAGAAATCATGCTCGACGATCAGCGCCAGCTCATCGGCCTCGAAAATCCCTTCCAGCAACAACACCGGAGCACGAATGCCCGCAGCGCGCAGCTCCAAAGCTTCTTCGATGCAGGCGACGGCAAAACCATCAGCCTCGGCTTCCAGCGCCTGCGCGCAACGCACCGCGCCATGGCCGTAAGCATCGGCCTTGATCACCGCAAGCGCCTTGGCGCCGGTGACTTCGCGGGCAATTCGGTAGTTGTGACGCAGGGCTTGAAGGTCGATCAGGGCACGGGCAGGACGCATGGCAGCAGACTTCTTGGCGGTCATGGGAATAAAAACCGGCGCCGACTGACGACGTGAACCGCCAACAGCACCGGGAGAGGGATCTTGCTTAAGGCAGAGCGGCCACCACCGACAGCTCAACCAGGATTTGCGGTTCGCACAGCTTCGACTCGACGGTTGCGCGGGCCGGGGCGGCGCCCTTTGGCAGCCACTGGTCCCACACCGAGTTCATCCCGGCGAAGTGCGCTTCGATGTCGTTCAGGTAAATCGTCGCCGACAGCAAATGCTGTTTGTCAGTCCCGGCCAGATCCAGCAAGCGCTCGATATTGCCGAGGACTTCGCGGGTCTGCTGTTCAATCCCGGCGTTGAAGTCGTCGCCGACCTGCCCGGCCAGATACACGGTGCCGTTGTGGCTGACGATCTGACTCATGCGCTCATTGGTGAGCTGGCGCTGGATTGCCATGTTTTGCGGACTCCTGAATTTTGTTGCCGTAACGGGAAATATCGAGGCCTTCGGCGCTGATCTGTGGTTTTTTCTTCGCCATCAAGTCGGCCAGCAAACGACCGGAACCGCACGCCATGGTCCAGCCGAGCGTGCCGTGACCGGTGTTGAGGAACAGATTCTTGAAAGGCGTGGCGCCAACGATCGGCGTGCCGTCCGGGGTGGTCGGACGCAGGCCGGTCCAGAAGCTTGCTTCGGCCAGATTGCCGCCCTGAGGATAAAGGTCGTTGACGATCATCTCCAGGGTTTCGCGCCGACGCGGGTTCAGCGACAGGTCAAAACCGGCGATTTCGGCCATGCCGCCAACGCGGATGCGATTGTCGAAACGGGTGATCGCGACCTTGTAGGTCTCGTCGAGAATAGTCGAAGTCGGGGCCATGGCCGGGTTGGTGATCGGCACGGTCAGCGAGTAACCCTTGAGCGGATACACCGGGGCCTTGATGCCCAGCGGCTTGAGCAGTTGCGGCGAGTAGCTGCCAAGCGCCAAGACGTAGCGGTCGGCGGTTTCCAGTTTGCCGTCGATCCACACGCCGTTGATGCGATCACCGGCGTAGTCGAGTTTCTGGATGTCCTGACCGAAGCGGAATTCCACACCGAGTTTCACTGCCATTTCGGCGAGACGCGTGGTGAACATCTGGCAGTCGCCAGTCTGGTCGTTCGGCAGGCGCAGGGCACCGGCGAGGATGTCAGTCACACCCGCCAGCGCAGGTTCAACGCGAGCAATGCCGGCGCGGTCGAGCACTTCAAACGGCACGCCGGACTCTTTCAGCACGGCGATGTCTTTGGCGGCGCCGTCCAGTTGAGCCTGGGTGCGGAACAGTTGCGTGGTACCGAGGCTGCGGCCTTCGTAGGCGATGCCGGTTTCGGCGCGCAATTCGTCGAGGCAGTCGCGGCTGTACTCGGACAGGCGCACCATGCGCTCCTTGTTCACCGCGTAACGGCTGGCGGTGCAGTTGCGCAGCATTTGCGCCATCCACAAGTACTGGTCGATGTCGGCGGTGGCCTTGATCGCGAGAGGGGCGTGGCGTTGCAGCAGCCACTTGATCGCCTTGAGCGGCACGCCCGGCGCGGCCCACGGCGAGGCGTAGCCCGGCGAGACCTGGCCGGCGTTGGCGAAACTGGTCTCCATGGCCGCGGCTGGCTGCCGGTCGACCACCACCACTTCAAACCCGGCACGGGCCAGATAGTAAGCACTGGCGGTACCGATGACGCCGCTACCCAAGACCATAACGCGCATTTTTTATCCCTCTCGCGGCGTGCCGCGTACGTCTGTTGTTAGAGCAATGATGCGCGCAGTGTAAAAAATAAATGCCAGTGCTTTTCACTATATAAGCGCCTATATTTGGCGACAATTCTCGGCAAAAACCCTTTTCACGGAGGCGCATCCCCTATGCGTACCAACACTCAGACCAAACGTGAGCTGGACAAGATCGACCGCAACATCTTGCGGATCCTGCAGGCAGACGGGCGGATTTCCTTTACCGAACTCGGGGAAAAGGTCGGCCTCTCCACCACGCCATGCACCGAGCGGGTGCGCCGGCTGGAGCGCGAAGGGATCATCATGGGCTACAACGCCCGGCTGAATCCGCAGCATTTGAAGGGTAGCTTGCTGGTGTTCGTCGAGATCAGCCTCGACTACAAGTCCGGCGACACGTTCGAGGAGTTCCGCCGCGCGGTGCTGAAATTGCCGCACGTGCTGGAGTGCCATCTGGTGTCAGGGGATTTCGACTATCTGGTGAAGGCGCGGATTTCCGAGATGGCCTCGTACCGCAAGTTGCTGGGCGACATTCTGCTGAAGCTGCCGCATGTGCGTGAATCGAAGAGTTATATCGTCATGGAAGAGGTGAAGGAGAGCCTGTGTTTGCCGATTCCGGATTGATCTTTTGACTTTCGACGTTTAAACCAGCACCTGCCGATTCGCTGCCATGTATTCGAAAATCTGCTTCTCCACCCGTGGATGAATCAGCTCCACCGGCCGCCGCTCATTCGGGCAAGGCAAGGTTTTGGTCGTGCCAAACAACCGGCAAATCAACGGCCGCTCCTCATACACCGTGCAACCATTCGGCCCCAGGTGCACACAGTTCAGCTCCTCCATCGCCGCATCCTGCTCGGCGCGGGTCTTGCGCGGCAGGCGGGCCATTTCTTCCGGCGAAGTGGTCACCGGGCCGCAGCAATCGTGGCAGCCGGGCACGCACTCGAACGAGGGAATCTGCTGGCGCAAGGTGCGGATTTTCTGGCTGTTGCAGCTCATCGAAGCGGTGACCCAGGTGAAATAAGCGGCAATTGTGCCGCAAAAGCCGTGATCCAGACACCGCAGGCCGACCAGTGTTGCCCACGTTCGGGCGCGCGGCTTATGCTCCGTCAAATTTTCTCGACACCACAGCCGTTGGATGATGCCCATGAATGCCCGCGCCCATACCACCGCGAGCCAACCCCACGTTGCCTCTTACTACGCCGCCAGCAGCCTGCCGCAGCCGGATCATCCGATGTTGCAGGGCGACGTGTTGGCTGACGTCTGCGTGGTTGGCGGGGGCTTCTCCGGGCTGAACACGGCACTGGAATTGGCCGAGCGCGGCTTCAATGTGGTGCTGCTCGAAACCCATAAGATTGGCTGGGGAGCCAGTGGCCGCAACGGCGGGCAGCTGATTCGCGGAGTGGGCCACGGGATCGACCAGTTCGCCAACGTGATCGGCGCCGACGGTGTGCGCGAGATGAAATTGATGGGCCTGGAAGCGGTGGAAATCGTCCGCCAGCGCGTCGAACGATTTCAAATCGCCTGCGACCTGACCTGGGGTTACTGCGACCTCGCCAACAAACCCGCCGACCTCGACGGTTTTGCCGCAGACGCCGAGGAATTGCGCAGCCTCGGTTATCGCCATGAAACCCGCCTGCTGCAAGCCCATGAAATGCACACCGTGGTCGGTTCCACACGCTACGTTGGCGGCTTGATCGACATGGGTTCCGGGCATCTGCATCCGTTGAATCTGGCCTTGGGTGAAGCGGCCGCGGCGCACCAACTGGGAGTGAAACTGTACGAGCATTCGGCGGTGACGCGTATCGACTACGGCCCAGAAGTGAAAGTGCACACAGCACAAGGTTCGGTGCGGGCGAAGACGCTGGTGCTCGGTTGCAACGCTTATCTGAATGAACTCAATCCGCAACTCAGCGGCAAAGTCCTGCCGGCCGGTAGTTACATCATCGCCACCGAACCGCTATCCGAAGAACAGGCGCACACGCTGTTGCCGCAAAACATGGCGGTCTGTGACCAGCGCGTGGCGCTGGATTACTACCGGCTCTCGGCGGATCGTCGTTTGCTGTTCGGCGGTGCTTGCCATTACTCGGGGCGCGACCCCAAGGACATCGGCGCGTACATGCAGCCGAAAATGCTCGAAGTGTTTCCGCAATTGGCCGGGCTGAAAGTCGATTACCAGTGGGGCGGGATGATCGGCATCGGCGCGAACCGTTTGCCGCAGATCGGCCGTCTGGTGGATCAGCCGAACGTGTATTACGCCCAGGCCTATTCCGGTCACGGCGTGAATGCCACGCACCTGGCGGGCAAGTTGCTCGCTGAGGCGATCAGTGGGCAGCACAGCGGTGGCTTTGATCTGTTTGCCAGAGTGCCGCACATCACCTTTCCCGGCGGCAAGCATTTGCGTTCGCCGTTGCTGGCGTTGGGGATGTTGTGGCATCGGCTCAAAGAGTTGGTCTGATGTTTTTGTTGCGCCCTTGAGGCCGCCATCGCTGGCAAGCCAGCTCCCACAGTGATCGTGGATGTTCACAACATTTGTGCTCACACAAAACCTTGTGGGAGCTGGCTTGCCAGCGATGAGGCCCGAAATAACAATACAGATCTCAGATCCGCCAGAACGGCTTCAAGCCCTCCTCCTGCGCCTGCTCCCGGGTCAGCCCGACATCCTTGAGCTGCTCCGGCGTCAAGCCGAGCAACGCCTTGCGCGTGTGCAAACGGTGCCAGAGCAGGCCCCAGCGACCAAGGCCGGAAGGCGCGTTGCGCATGGCGGTATTCCATGCACTGTCCTTCTGCCCTGCCGCCAGTTCCTGACTGTGTAACGTCAGCCGCACATCGCTCAAGCCGTTCATTTTTGTTGCTCCTGTTTACTTGGGTAGCCAGAGATTCCATGATGCGCGGGTCGACAAAACCGTTACAGATTCAAAGCAACTGTATTAAATCCATACAGATTGGACGAATTGGCTCTGAATTGTCGAATTTCAGCTGATCTGTACTGGTCGACCGAACAATCCATAGCGAGACTGCGCCATGACCCTCTACGTCAACCTTGCCGAATTGCTCGGCACGCGTATTGAACAGGGCTTCTACCGCCCCGGCGATAGGCTGCCTTCGGTGCGGGCGCTGAGTGTCGAGCACGGGGTCAGCCTGAGCACGGTGCAGCAGGCCTATCGCATGCTTGAAGACAGCGGCCTCGCCACACCGAAACCCAAATCCGGCTACTTCGTGCCGGTGGGCCGCGAGCTTCCGGAACTGCCCGCCATCGGCCGCCCGGCGCAGCGGCCAGTGGAAATTTCGCAGTGGGATCAAGTGCTGGAATTGATTCGCGCGGTGCCGCGCAAGGACGTCGTGCAACTGGGCCGAGGCATGCCCGACGTCAGTTCGCCAACGATGAAGCCACTGCTGCGTGGACTGGCGCGCATCAGTCGCCGCCAGGACATGCCCGGTCTGTATTACGACAACATTCACGGCACCCTCGAACTGCGCGAGCAGATCGCCCGATTGATGCTCGATTCCGGCTGTCAGTTGAGCGCCAGCGACCTCGTCGTCACCACCGGTTGCCACGAAGCGCTGTCCACCAGCATCCACGCGATCTGCGAGCCGGGCGACATCGTCGCGGTGGATTCGCCAAGCTTTCACGGCGCCATGCAGACGCTCAAGGGCCTGGGCATGAAGGCCTTGGAAATCCCCACCGACCCGCTCACCGGCATCAGCCTCGAGGCGCTGGAACTGGCGTTGGAGCAGTGGCCGATCAAAGTCATCCAACTCACCCCCAACTGCAACAATCCGCTCGGCTACATCATGCCGGAGTCGCGCAAACGCGCCCTGCTCAACCTGGCCCAGCGCTTCGACGTGGCAATCATCGAAGACGATGTGTATGGCGAACTGGCCTACACCTACCCGCGGCCGCGCACGATCAAATCCTTCGATGAGGATGGCCGCGTCCTGCTGTGCAGTTCATTCTCCAAGACCCTGGCGCCGGGTCTGCGCATTGGCTGGGTAGCGCCCGGACGGTATCTGGAAAGGGTGCTCCACATGAAATACATCAGCACCGGTTCTACGGCGCCGCAGCCACAGATCGCCATCGCCGAATTTCTCAAGTCCGGGCATTTCGAGCCGCATCTGCGCCGCATGCGCAGCCAATACCAACGCAACCGCGACCTCATGATCGACTGGGTTACGCGCTACTTCCCTGCGGGCACTCGCGCCAGCCGGCCGCAAGGCAGTTTCATGCTGTGGGTCGAGTTGCCGGACGGCTTCGACACCCTGAAACTGAATCGCGCCTTGCACGATCAGGGCGTACAGATTGCCGTGGGCAGCATTTTCTCCGCCTCCGGCAAATACCGTAATTGCCTGCGGATGAATTACGCTGCCAAACCAACACCGCTCATCGAAGAAGCGGTGCGAAGGTCGGCGCGGCGGCGATCAGGCTGCTGGCGGAAACTGATCACATCCACGACTGACCTTTCTGCCTAAACCAGCGTCCATATGCCGTCCCCAGCCGCCAATCGGATCGGTCCTACGTGAGAGTCAGACACCCCCTGCTCGCTCTTGTGCTCCTCGCCTCGCTCCTGGGAGGCTGCGCCAGCCTGGATGTGACACGCGAACCCAGCCAGGCCCTGCCCGCGAGCGATTCGGCGTTCGGCCGGTCGATCCAGGCCCAGGCAGCACCTCATGAAGGCAGGTCAGGTTTTCGCCTGCTGTCCAACAGCAGTGAAGCGTTCATGGCGCGCGCAGAGCTGATCCGCAATGCCCAGAGCAGCCTCGACCTGCAGTACTACATCGTCCACGACGGTATCAGCACGCGAATGCTGATCGAAGAGCTGCTCAAGGCGGCAGACCGTGGTGTGCGGGTCAGAATCCTTCTCGACGACACCACCAGTGATGGTCTGGACTGGGTGATCGCGACCCTGGCGGCGCACGAGCACATTCAGATCCGCCTGTTCAACCCGCTCCACCTGGGCCGCTCCACGGGCGTGACGCGCAACATGGGCCGCCTGTTCAACCTTTCGCAACAGCACCGACGCATGCACAACAAGCTGTGGCTGGCGGACAACAGCGTGGCCATCGTCGGCGGGCGCAATCTGGGCGATGAATACTTCGACGCCGAGCCCAACCTCAATTTCACCGACATCGACATGCTCAGCATGGGGCCGGTGGCCGAGCAGCTCGGGCACAGCTTTGATCAGTATTGGAACAGTGCGCTGAGCAAGCCGATCGATGAATTTCTCTCCAGCAAACCGACGGCCAAGGACTTGCAGAACACCCGCACGCGCCTCGAGGAATCGCTGGAGGAAACCCGCAAACAGAACCACACGCTGTACCAACAGTTGATGACCTTCACCACTGAGCCGCGCATGGACATCTGGCGCAAAGAGCTGATCTGGGCGTGGAACCAGGCGCTGTGGGATGCGCCGAGCAAGGTTCTGTCCGATGGCGAACCGGATCCGCAACTGCTGCTGACT
The DNA here is from genome assembly GCF_016651255.1 of Pseudomonas sp. TH10. Taxonomy (GTDB): domain Bacteria; phylum Pseudomonadota; class Gammaproteobacteria; order Pseudomonadales; family Pseudomonadaceae; genus Aquipseudomonas. The sequence continues at coordinate 10,125 of NZ_JAEKEG010000049.1, read as the reverse complement.
ACGCAACTGGCGCCGGAGCTGCGAGGCGTCAGCAAAGAGCTGATCATGATCTCTGCGTACTTCGTGCCGGGCCAGCCGGGGCTGGTTTACCTGACCGGTCGGGCCGATGCGGGCGTCTCGGTGACCTTGCTCACCAACTCACTGGAAGCCACCGATGTGCCGGCGGTGCACGGCGGCTACGCGCCGTACCGCCGAGCGTTGCTTGAACACGGCGTGAAGTTGTTCGAGTTACGCCGTCAGCCGGGCGAAGGCGGCGGTAGCGGCCCACACATTTTCTCCAGCAAGTCCTACCGCGGCTCCGACTCCAGCCTGCACAGCAAGGCGATCATTTTCGATCAGCAGAAGTCGTTTATCGGATCCTTCAACTTCGACCCGCGCTCGGTGCTGTGGAATACCGAAGTCGGCGTACTGGTCGACAGCCCTGAACTCGCTGCGCATGTGCGCAAATCGGCGCTGGAGGGCATGGCGCCGGCCTTGAGTTACCAGGTGAAACTGCAGGACGATCAGATCGTCTGGGTGACCGAAGATGACGGCGAGATGCACGTGCTGACCAAAGAACCTGGCAGCTGGTGGCGTCGCTTCAATGCATGGTTCAGCACGGCCGTAGGCCTGGAGCGGATGTTGTAGAACGGCAAAAAATCGCAGCCTTCGGCAGCTCCTGCGATTGAAAATGCAATTTCCTGCAGGAGCTGCCGAAGGCTCGGGCCGCGTTCGGACGATCTTTGATCTAAGCCGGTTGCACGGCACCAAACGCACCTTGGCGCAACAGCAGCAGCACCAACCCAAACGCCCCGATCGCCATCAACAGCGGCAACGCATGCCCGTTGATCCACTGGCTACCTGCCCCTGCCGCCAATGGCCCAACCAGACAGCCCACACCCCAAAGCTGCGCGATATGGGCATTCGCCCGTACCAGCGCATCGTCGCGGTAACGCTCGCCAATCAGAATCAGCGACAGCGTAAACAGCCCGCCGGCACTGGCACCGAACAGCACCCACAACGGCCAGATCAGCAGCGTATCGAGCAACAACGGAATCGCCAGACTCGACAGCATCAGCACCACCGCGCACCCGGCAAACAGCGTCCGTCGCGACAGGTAATCGGCCAACGCACCAATCGGCAGTTGCAGCAGCGCATCGCCCACCACCACGGTACTGACCATCGCCAAGGCGATGTCAGCGGTGAAGCCCTGTTGCAGGCAATACACCGGCAGCAGCGTCAGGATCATCGCCTCGAACGCCGCGAACAACGACACCGCCCAGGCAATCGCCGGCAGCTCGCGGGCAAAACCCCAGAGGTCACGGAACGTTACGCTGCTCGCTTCACTGCTCGGCGCACCGCTACGGCGCAGCAACAGCAACGGCGAAACCAGCAGCAGGCCGACGCCAACCCAGAAACCGTAATCATGCTCGGTGCCCAGCGCACCCAGCAGCAGCGGCCCCGACAGTTGGCTCAACGCATAACTGCTGCCATACAACGCCACCAGCCGGCCGCGCCAATGCTCGACCACCAGTTGATTGATCCAGCTTTCGCCGAGGATGAACACGATGGTCAGGATCACGCCGATCATCAGGCGCAGCGCCAGCCAGATCGGATAGCTTGGCAACAACGCCAGCAGACCAATCGACAGTGCCCCTGCCCACAGGCACAGACGCATCAGATTCGCCGTGCCGAAACGCGCCGCCAAATGACTGGAGATCTTTGCGCCCAACAACACGCCAATCGCCGGCATCGCCGCCATTACGCCGATGGCGAAAGCGCCGTAACCCCAACCTTCCAGGCGCAACGACACCAGCGGCATGCTGACCCCCAGGGCCAGGCCGACACTCAAGACAGACGCCAACACGGCGAAATACGTCGCCCAACGCATGTTCCACGCTCCTGTGGATTATTTTTATGTGCACCACAAAACCACTGTGGGAGCGGGCTTGCCCGCGATGGCGCCCTGACATTCAACATGGGTTGGCTGTCAGATTGCTATCGCGGGCAAGCCCGCTCCCACAGGATCAGAGTCGTTCAGGAGCCCGATAGGTCATCAGGCTCCACACAGACTTACAGCTTGATCCACGTCGCTTTCAGCTCGGTGTATTTGTCGAACGCGTGCAGCGACTTGTCGCGGCCGTTGCCCGATTGCTTGAAGCCACCGAACGGTGCGGTCATGTCGCCGCCATCGTACTGGTTGACCCACACGCTACCGGCGCGCAGTGCTTTGGCGGTCAGGTGTGCTTTGGAAATGTCCTGCGTCCATACCGCCGCCGCCAGGCCGTACGGCGTGTCGTTGGCGATCTGGATGGCTTCTTCGGCCGTGTCGAAAGCGATAACCGACAGCACCGGGCCGAAGATCTCTTCCTGAGCGATCTTCATCGCATTGCTCACGCCGTCGAAAATCGTTGGCTCAACATAAGTGCCGCCGGTTTCCTGAAGGATGCGCTTGCCGCCAGCCACCAGTTTGGCGCCATCGGTATGCCCGGATTCGATGTACGACAGCACGGTGTTCATCTGTTGCGTATCGACCAGCGCACCGACGTTGGTCGCAGGGTCCAGCGGGTTGCCCGGCTTCCAGGTCTTCAGCGCCTCGATCACCAGCGGCAGGAACTTGTCCTTGATCGAACGCTCGACCAGCAGGCGCGAACCGGCGGTGCAAACTTCGCCCTGGTTGAAAGCGATGGCGCCAGCCGCCGACTCGGCAGCGGCTTGCAGGTCCGGGGCATCGGCGAAAACGATGTTGGGGCTCTTGCCCCCGGCTTCGAGCCAGACGCGTTTCATGTTCGACTCGCCCGAGTAGATCAGCAGCTGCTTGGCGATCTTGGTCGAACCGGTGAACACCAAAGTGTCGACATCGTTGTGCAGGGCCAAGGCCTTGCCGACGGTGTGGCCGTAGCCCGGCAGCACGTTGAGCACGCCTTTCGGAATGCCGGCTTCAACGGCCAGCGCAGCGATGCGAATGGCGGTCAGTGGCGATTTTTCCGACGGCTTGAGGATCACCGAGTTACCGGTCGACAGCGCCGGGCCGAGTTTCCAGCAGGCCATCATCAGCGGGAAGTTCCACGGCACGATGGCACCGACAACGCCAACTCGGCTCACGAGTGACCAGACCCAGTTGATCGTGCGGAGTGGCAGCGACTTCGTCGTAGATCTTGTCGATGGCTTCACCGCTCCAGCTCAGGGCTTGCGCCGCGCCAGGAACGTCGATGTGCAGGGAATCGCTGATCGGCTTGCCCATGTCGAGGGTTTCGAGCAGGGCCAGTTCTTCGGCATGCTGTTTCAGCAGGCCGGCAAAACGGATCATGGTGGCTTTGCGTTTGGTCGGTGCCAGGCGCGACCACACGCCGGAATTGAAAGTGGCCCGCGCATTTTCCACAGCGCGCTGGGCGTCGGCGGCGTCACAGCTGGCAATCTTGCCGAGCAGACGGCCATCGACCGGGCTGATGCACTCAAAGGTTTCGCCGGAGACAGCGTCGGTGTATTCGCCATTGAGATAGGCGCGGCCTTCGATTTTCAGGTCGCGGGCGCGTTGTTCCCAGTCGGCACGAGTCAGGGTGGTCATTTCGAGTGTCCTCCGCTTGTTGAATACGAGCGCCGCGCGATCTTCGCCAGCGTCCTCAGGAATTCTGCCCGGCCAGCCGGTTTTTTCGGCCAGAGGCACCCGCCACCCTAAACCAGGCACCGGGCTTGTTTCAATATATTTGACATAAGGGGGCCGTACGGCCTTGCGGTGTTGATTTTAATCAACATAGACTTTGGCCCTTTCCAGCCAATCGCGCCGTATTCACGGGGGATAACAACAATGAACATCCAGAACGTCGTCGACATCAGCCTCACCAGCAGCGAAGCCGAACGCTATCGCCCGGACCCGGCCAAAGTGCTCAAGGGCGATCCTGAGCAAGCCGTGTTCCATCAATACGACAGCCCTTGTGGGCAAATGGGCGTCGGCGTGTGGGAAGGTGCGGTTGGGCAGTGGACGGTGAATTACACCGAGCATGAGTACTGCGAGATTTTGCAGGGCGTGTCGGTGCTGCGTGATAGCGACGGTAATGCCAAGACTTTGCGTGTTGGCGACCGTTTTGTGATTCCGGCGGGGTTTCGTGGCACTTGGGAAGTGCTGGAGGCTTGCCGCAAGATCTATGTGATTTTCGAACAGAAGGCTTGAAAATTTGAGCTGGCTGATCCGGCCCTATCGCGAGCAGGCTCACTCCTACAGGTGACCGCATTCCAATGTAGGAGTGAGCCTGCTCGCGATGAGGCCCGCACAGGCGCTACAAAATTCGAGGCAACAAAAAAGGCCCGTATCGTGAGATACGGGCCTTTTTCGTAAGTCGGGAAAAATCAATTACTTGATTTTGCCTTCCTTGTAGATCACGTGCTTGCGAACAACCGGATCATATTTCTTGATCTCGATTTTGTCCGGGGTAGTACGCTTGTTCTTGTCGGTAGTGTAGAAGTGACCAGTACCGGCGCTCGAGATCAAACGAATCAATTCACGCATGATTAGCTCCCTTAAATCTTGCCATCGCGGCGAAGTTCGGCGAGCACGACAGTGATGCCACGCTTGTCGATGATACGCATGCCTTTGGCAGATACGCGCAGACGCACAAAACGTTTCTCTTCTTCAACCCAGAAGCGGTGATGCTGCAGGTTCGGCAGGAAACGACGACGGGTTTTGTTGTTTGCGTGGGAAATGTTATTCCCAGTCACCGGACCCTTACCGGTAACTTGACATACTCTCGACATGCCTCAGCCCTCTAAAACCACATGCCCAACCCGGCATGGGTTGGCCGCTTAATCTCTCAGTCATTTGGCGCCAGGCGCCGCGTTTCTTTAGAGGTCTTACCGGCTACACCTACAGTGAAGGAACCGGGCCCCTAGAAAAGAGCGCTGCTTTATACCAGAAAGACCGCAGAGCAACAACATTCCGTGTGCCTTGAGTCGATAAAAACCGTGTTTTTCAGGCTTTGAGCGCCTTGGATAAAGGCTGTGGCGGATATTGACCGCTCGTCGCAGAGAATCAGCCGACAGCCCGTTTTGCGGTTTCACAGATCGCCGCACACGGAAATCAGTCGCACATAGTCTCCCGAAAATGCAAAAAGGGGATAGTCATTTGTAATCCAGCCCTCTAGGGTAGGCCTTTTCCAGACTGCACTTGCAGATGGGCCTTCGATCTGTAAAAGGAAACCGACCATGCGCCTCGCTGCCCTACCCCTGTTGCTCGCCCCGCTCCTGCTGAGCCCTTTGGCCCAGGCCGCCGCGCTGAGCGTGTGCACCGAGGCCAGCCCTGAAGGGTTCGACGTGGTGCAATACAACTCGCTGACCACCACCAATGCGTCGGCCGACGTGCTGATGAACCGCCTGGTGGACTTCGATACGGCCAGCGGCAAAGTGGTTGCGGGCCTTGCCGACAGCTGGGAAGTTTCTGCGGACGGCCTGAGCTACGTGTTCAAATTACATCCTCAGGTGAAATTCCACCGCACCGACTATTTCACGCCCACCCGGGAGCTGACTGCCGAAGACGTCAAATTCAGCTTTGATCGCATGCTCGACCCGGCGAATCCGTGGCACAAAGTTGCCCAGAGCGGTTTCCCCCACGCGCAATCGATGCAGTTGCCGGCACTGATCAAGAAAATCGACGCACTCGACCCGCTGACCGTGCGGTTTACCCTTGATCACCCGGACTCAACCTTCCTGGCGACGCTGAGCATGGGTTTCGCCTCGATCTACTCTGCCGAATATGCCGATAAACTGATGAAGGCCGGCGCGACGGAAAAGCTCAACAGCCAGCCGATCGGCACTGGCCCGTTCGTCTTCGCCCGCTTCCAGAAAGACGCAGCGATTCGCTACAAGGCCAACCCGGATTACTTCGGCGGCAAGCCATCGGTGGATCCATTGATCTTCGCCATTACCCCGGACGCCAACGTGCGCCTGCAAAAGCTGCGGCGTAACGAGTGCCAGATCGCCCTGTCACCAAAACCACTGGACGTACAGGCTGCGCAGAAAGAGCCGACACTAAAAGTCGAAAAGACTGACGCATTCATGACCGCTTTCGTCGGCATCAACAGCCAGCATCCGCCGCTGGACAAGCCGGAAGTGCGTCAGGCGATCAACCTTGCGTTCGACAAGGCCAACTACATCAAGGCTGTGTTCGAAGACACTGCCGAACCCGCCAACGGCGTTTACCCGCCGAACACCTGGAGCTACGCGAAAAACCTGCCGGGCTACCCGCACGACGTGGCGAAAGCCAAAGCGCTAATGGCCAAGGCCGGACTGAAGGACGGTTTCCAGACCACCATCTGGACCCGCCCATCGGGCAGCTTGCTCAACCCGAACCCAAGCCTCGGCGCACAGATGTTGCAGTCGGATCTGGCAGAAATCGGCATTCAGGCGGAGATCCGCGTGATCGAGTGGGGCGAACTGATTCGTCGCGCCAAGGCGGGCGAGCATGATCTGCTGTTCATGGGCTGGGCCGGTGACAACGGCGACCCGGACAACTTCCTCACGCCGCAATTTTCCTGCGCGGCAGTCAAGTCCGGCACCAACTTCGCGCGCTACTGCAACGCCGATCTGGACAAGCTGATCAGCGCCGGCAAGACCACCAGCGAGCAAGGTGTACGCACCAAGCTCTACGAGCAGGCGCAGGCGCAGATTCAGCAGCAGGCGCTGTGGCTGCCGCTGGCGCACCCGACCGCATACGCACTGACCCGCAAGGACGTGCAGGGTTACTCGGTGAGCCCGTTTGGTCGCCAGGATTATTCGAAGGTAAGCGTGAAGTAACCGCACCACCGCACACCCCGTGGGAGCAGGCGTGCCAGTGATGGCGGTGGATCAGGCATGAATTCGCTGACTGAACTGACGCTATCGCTGGCAAGCCAGCTCCCACAGGGTTTAGCGCCACTACATCCAGCCACATTCCGCCATCGACAGCGGCTCGCCGTCACCGATGATGAAGTGATCCAGCACCCGCACATCAATCAGTTCCAGCGCCTTTTGCAGGCGCTTGGTCAGCAATCGATCAGCCTGGCTCGGATCGGTGTTCCCCGATGGATGGTTGTGGCACAGGATCAACGCCGCCGCGTTATTGGCCAAACATCGCTTAACTACCTCACGGGGATGCACGCTGGTGTTGTCGATCGAGCCACGAAAAAGTATCTCGAAATTCAGGACTTGATGTTTGGAGTCAAGAAACAGGCAACCAAACACCTCATGCGGCTCGTGACGCAGCATCGACTTCAGATAATCGCGAACGACCTGAGGGTTTTCCAGGGCCGGTTTCTGCCGTGATTTCTCAGCCAGATGCCGCCTGTTCATTTCCTGAGCCGCTTGCAGTTGCGCAAACTTCGCCGGCCCGAGACCCAATTGTTTGCTGAATGCGTCCTGATCGGCCTCAAGCAGCAAACGCAGGCTGCCAAATTGAGTCAGCAGGTTGCGCGCCAGATCCACAGCACTTAATCCGGGCAATCCGGTACGCAGAAATATGGCCAATAACTCAGCGTCCGAAAGGCTCGCTGCACCGTGTTCCAACAACCTTTCCCGCGGCCGTTCCGCCGCAGGCCAATCACGAATACTCATAGCACTTCCCTGTCTGTGGGCGCCGCTGTTCCGTAGCGGTCGCTGTGATATCGTAGCCCATCTTTTTTGCGGGCGGATTCACCCTGGGGAGGGGGTTTCGCCACGTATGTCACCCACGAAATGAAAGGCAGACCTATGCAGCGGCTGTATCGGAAACGCATCGTTCTGGGCGTCGGCGGCGGCATCGCGGCCTACAAGAGCGCCGAACTGGTTCGCCGACTGATCGACCAGGGCGCCGAAGTGCGCGTGGTCATGACCCGTGGTGGCAGTGAGTTCATCACACCGTTGACCATGCAGGCCCTGTCCGGCCATCCGGTGCACCTGGATCTGCTGGACCCCGCAGCCGAAGCGGCGATGGGCCACATCGAACTGGCCAAATGGGCCGACCTGGTGCTGATCGCCCCCGCCACGGCGGACCTGATCGCGCGCCTGGCCCAGGGCATTGCCGATGATTTGCTGACCACACTGGTGCTGGCCACCGACGCTGTGGTGGCCGTTGCCCCGGCCATGAACCAGGCCATGTGGCGTGACCCTGCGACCCAGAGCAACCTGCAACTTCTGGAAAGTCGCGACCTGAAAGTCTTCGGCCCCGCCTCGGGCAGCCAGGCCTGTGGCGACGTCGGCATGGGACGCATGATGGAAGCTACCGATCTGGCGCAATGCGCGGCGGACTGCTTCCAGCGTCAGGCACTGACCGGCAAACACGTGGTGATCACTGCCGGCCCGACTCAGGAAAACATCGACCCGGTGCGCTACATCACCAACCACAGCTCCGGCAAAATGGGCTTTGCCCTTGCCGAAGCTGCGGTGGAAGCCGGCGCCCGTGTGACCCTGATCAGCGGCCCGGTGCACCTGCCGACTCCGGATCGTGTCACCCGCATCGACGTGGTCAGCGCTCGCGACATGCTCGCCGCGTGTGAAGCCGCGATCCCCTGCGACGTGTTCATTTCCTCGGCAGCAGTTGCGGACTACCGCCCGGAAGTCGTCGCCCCGCAAAAACTCAAGAAAGACCCTACGAGCGGCGACGGTTTCGTCCTGCAAATGGTGCGTAACCCGGACATCCTGGCCACCATTGCGACCCGTCCCGACCGTCCGTTCAGTGTTGGCTTCGCCGCCGAGACCGAACACCTGCTCGACTACGCTGCGCGCAAGCTGAAGGACAAGAATCTCGATTTGATCGTCGCCAATGACGTCGCCAACCCGAGCATCGGTTTCAACAGCGAAGAAAACGCCTGCAGCGTGATTGACCGTGCGCTGCACGCCACGGTTTTCGCCCAGACCAGCAAGAGCAAGATCGCTCGCCAACTGGTCACTTTTATCGCCGAACGTCTGAACCAGGTTTAATTTACATGCACGCTTTGCAAGCCAAGATCCTCGACCCACGCATCGGCACCGATTTTCCGCTGCCGCAATACGCCACGCCAGGCTCCGCCGGCCTCGACCTGCGCGCCATGCTGGATCAGGACATCGTGATCAAACCGGGTGAAACCGTGCTGATCCCGACCGGTCTGTCGGTTTACATCGGCGACCCGAACCTCGCCGCGCTGATCCTGCCGCGCTCGGGCATGGGCCATAAACACGGCATCGTGCTGGGCAACCTCGTTGGCCTGATCGACTCCGATTACCAGGGCCCGCTGATGGTGTCGTGCTGGAACCGTGGCCAGTCCGATTTCACCATGACCGTCGGCGAACGTCTGGCCCAATTGGTTCTGGTGCCCGTGGTTCAGGCTCACTTCGAAATGGTTGAAGAATTCGTGGAAACCGAACGCGGCACCGGCGGGTTTGGCCACACCGGCACCAAATAACCCATGTAGGAGCTGCCGCAGGCTGCGATCTTTTGATCTTGATCTTAAAAAACAAAGTCAAAAGATCGCAGCCTTCGGCAGCTCCTACAGGAGAGAAATTTGTGCAATTTGTGCGGCAGGTTTTAACACCGTAAATCAAGGTTTTGCCGGCCGAAAGCCACGCCAGCCGAGGCGTCATGGCCCTTTCACACCACGAACTCTCTGTGGAAAACGCCGTCATACCCTTCAGTTTGAGCCTGCCGTCGAACGATTCGTCGGTCTGTCCCGCCACTTTCGAGATGGAGCATTTCCGTAGATGAGCACCCCAGCCAAGGTCGCACCGAAATTCCCCGACAGCATTTTCCGCGCCTACGACATTCGCGGCACTGTCCCGGAATTTCTCAACGCTGAGACCGCTTATTGGCTCGGCCGCGCCATCGGAGCCCAGAGCCTGGCGCAAAACGAGCCTAATGTTTCGGTCGGCCGCGATGGGCGCCTGTCGGGCCCTGAGTTGGTCGAACAATTGATCAAGGGCCTGGCTGACAGCGGCTGCCACGTCAGCGACGTAGGCCTGGTACCGACGCCTGCGCTGTACTACGCAGCCAACGTACTGGCTGGCAAATCCGGAGTAATGCTGACGGGTAGCCATAACCCGTCGAACTACAACGGCTTCAAGATCGTCATCGCTGGCGATACCCTGGCCAACGAGCAAATCCAGGCCCTGCATGACCGCCTCAAGACCAACAACCTGACCAGCGGCAAAGGCAGCATCACCCAGGTC
>NZ_JAEKEG010000048.1 GCF_016651255.1 Pseudomonas sp. TH10 | reverse complement strand
GGCAAATGCCTTGTAAGCCTCATGAAAACCGATGGGCGTGTGAACCTTTCCATTCTCATAGCGGCACCCCTGCTGATCCCCAGCGGCATTTATCGGTGCTAGCACACCGCTGGTAAAGCGTGCGGCTTCCTCGAGAACTTGTGCGGCAAGTTCGCGGTCAAGTCCAGTCATTACAGGCATTTTTTGCCAATCCTGAGGGGCCTGCAGCCAGTCCTCAATGACGTAACGCATGTCGCGTAGTGGCGCTTGGTAGTGCTGCATGGTGATCCTCGAGAATCCGTCAGCGGAGGGGCAGGAATAAGGGGGCGCCTAGGAGGGCCATAGGCATGAGAGGCCAGCCCGCGTTGCAGGAGGGGCTGGGCCAATTCTTGCCAAGCGGGTCAAATAGTTAATCGTGGTAACTATTATTTTTTGGATGCTATGGCTTCTTCGACGACTCGTCAACGTCAAGTGGGTCGATGAGTCCCGCAATTTGAGGCTTGGGCCACTCTCGGTACGTGCATGTCGCAACAAGGGCGTGTGCTCGGTTGATAGGGTTGGGCTGGCGGTCGGTACGAAGGGTGAGGAGGGCAGTTTTAAGGGGACGCGGATGTCTATCGACTTTTGCGAGTCGGGCATTCGGGAAGCCGACAGTCTGTACAAAAAATACAGTAGTGTATTTTGATATTTGTCGATTTCTTTTTTTACGAAAGCCTTTCGTTGGCTGCGCCTTTTTTTGGGAAAAATGAAAAAAACATAATTAAATCAATATATTGATGTAGTCGGAAAACATAAAAAATGCATCAAAGAAAAATTCTCTTGCCTCGTGTTGACGGTGGTGTATTTTGCCCATAGCATAAAGATACACCACTGTATTGTGATGGTGGGCGACAGCAAGCGGCATTTTGGTCATGCAGGCGAGGCACACTCGCCGCTGTACGGACGTTAGTGGAGCGGATGATTGAGCAGGTTCGAATGTTCAAGTGCTCGTGGACGTTGCCATCGAATTAGTAATGTCTGTGGAGGCAATCCCTTCTTCGGGAGAGTAGAAATTTCGTAATGTTGAGCTCACCTGCGACTGGACATTGCTCCAGGTATGTTCAAAAGACATAAATATAATAAAAAGGTGTTTGTATGAAAAAAGTCTGGTTAAGCCTGCTTGTGTTATGGGGTTTTCTAAATGCCTGCCAAAGCGTTGCCGGAGAAATGAGTGATGATGAACTGAATAATATCGTCCTCCGTTCATATCAATATGTCGCGATGTACAATTCCATTAACAATGTCGCCATGCAGGACCGAAACCCGTTTGGGACTCATGGTTGGAATAAAGTTTTTGTACCTGCTGGCCTACAGAATCATGAAGTCACAGCCGTTCCGCGTCCGAATAACGACACTCTGTATCTCACCTCGACATTAGATCTGCGTGATGATGCAATCGTTATCCGATTTCCTGCATTTGATTCCAAGTATGTATCCTTGGAAACTTCTGCCTACGATCATTTCGTCGAAATGCCGCTGTCCACAACAAAGGGCGACTTCAGAAAAGCGACAACACTATTATTTTATTCAGATCGCACCAAAAATTACCACGGTGAGCCTGTAAGAGGGGTCGATAGGATCCTGAAGATGAATGGCGATTTCGCAGTTGCCTTCTTGCGGATTGCACCGCACTCGACCGACAAGGTGCGTATGGAACGAATTTTGGCGCAGATGAAAACTCAACAGTTGATGACACTTTCAGATTTTCAGGGTACGGCGGCGCGGCCCGTCACTCCTGTAGAGTTTCCTGCGTTCAGTAACGACCAGTCTGTCTTCAAAAACAATTTTCTGGAGGTCATGCAGTTTGTTTTCAATCACACCAGTTTTGACCCAGACTTCGAGATGGACCAGAAAGTTTTGTCAGCATTCAAGCCTCTGGGCGTCGAGCCGGGAAAGGCATTCGATACAACGAAAGTCGTACATATAGACGGTGAGCGGCTTGCCACGGTTGCAGCGAAAGTACTTGCCGAATCATTGAGTATTTGGAACGACCCTAAGGGCAACCCTTATCTGGCCGGTTTATTTGTTCCCAAGAAAAATATGGCCCTGAAACCGATGGTTCTGCAGTCTGCGGTTGGGCCGCTCGGGATGCCGGCAGATCAGGCTCAGTACCCTGGAATAGGAACAGTTGACGGTCAGCCAATATTAGCGAGTGGGCATTATTTAGTTCGTATGACGAAAGACCAGTTACCCCCAGCGCGAGCGTTTTGGTCAGTAACGGTTTACGATTCGAAGCACGGCTTGTTTATTCCCAACGAATTTTATAAATACAGTGTTGGGGAAAATGGAGGCGTAAAGTTGAACGCTCAAGGTGGGGTAGATATTCATATTGCCCCGACGAGGCCTGATGGTGTCGTCGCGGAGAACTGGTTGCCTTCTGGTGGTGGCGATACCCAACTCGACTTGATCATGCGTATCTACGCCCCCGACGTTGGCATCATGAAAACATGGCATGCGCCAAAAGCAGTGAAGCTCGAATTGCAGGGTGTCGTAAAAGAATAAATAGTTGCGCTCGCTTTACGCTTTAGCCCGTAAGGCAGGGTTGATAGTTTGGTAAGGGTAAAAAATAAAAATGAAAATACTCAATGCTTCGATCGTCATGCTGTCTAGCTTACTTGGCGTAGCCACCAGTATGGCCACGGAATTAAATGATGCAGGCATCGATAATGTTGTCCGTCGCTCATATCAGTATGTCGCGATGTACAACACTAATAACAATTTCGCAATGCAGGAGCGCAACCCGTTTAGCACGCATGGCTGGAATAAGTTTTATGTGCCTGATGGGTTGATGGACCACACCGTCAAAGCGATCCCACGGCCGAATAACGATACGTTGTACTCAATATCGATGCTTGATCTACGTGATGATGCTGTCGTTATTCAGTTTCCTGCCGTTGATTCTATCTACGCCTCTTTGGAAACTTCGGCATACGATCACTATGTCGATATTCCGCTGTCTACAACCAAGGGCGACTTTCAGAAGCCTACGACAATCTTGTTCTACTCGTCTCACACCGACGGTTATAACGGGGAGCCCATCAGCGGAGTTGATAAAGTCATGAAAATGACGGGTGACTTTGCAATGGCGACCCTGAGAGTTACCCCGCATGCGAGTGAGCCCGAGCGCATGAAGCGAAACCTTGCGGCAATGAAAGGTCAACGGCTGCTCACCTTGTCGGAATATCAGGGGCGTCCAAAAAACCTGTCAGTGAAGTGACGTTTCCAGAATTCAGTAACGATCAAGCGGTGTTCAAGAATAATTTTCTGCAAGTGATGCAGTTCGTTTTTAATCACACAAGTTTTGATCCCGAAAATGAAATGGATCAGGCCGCATTGGCGGCGTTGAAGCCCTTGGGTGTAGAGCCCGGTAAAGACTTCGACAACTCGGGTGTCGCGCGTATCGACGGCGAGAAGTTTGCAAAAACAGCTGCGGACATTCGTTCAGAGTCGCTTGATATAAAGATCAAGTCTCAAGGTTCAACTGAGTTGGATGCGGTTTTTCTTCCCAAGGGTGAGATGACACTCAGAAACATGGTGATTCAGTCTGCCGTGGGACCTGTGGGCCTACCGACTCAGGAGGCGCAATATCCGAGCATTGGCACAATTGATGGTCAGCCGATGCTCGCCAGTGAACACTATGTAATCGGTATGACCCAAAAGCAGTTACCGCCCACTAGCGCATTCTGGTCAGCAACGCTTTATGACTCCGAGAGCGGATTGTTCATACCCAATGAGGGCCGCAAATACAGTGTCGGAGAAAACGGCGGTGTGAAGCTGGATGAGCAAGGCGGGGTCGAAATTCATATCGCACCCGCACAACCCGAAGGAGTTCCCGCGCAAAACTGGCTGCCTTCGGGCGGAGGGGCGGGGCAAGTGGATGTGATGTTGCGAGTCTATGGCCCGGATATTGAAGCCATGAAAGTCTGGCAGGCGCCCAAGGCGATCAAGTTATAGAACCCACATACGGGCTGGCCATTATTACTGGTCCTCGTGGTGCCGCAAAAAGCGTTCTTGTGCCCAATAACTACAGGAGTTGTTTGGAATGAAACTTAATCCTCAATGCCAGTCACTGCTGGACTTTATGGACGCGTCGTTCGCTTCCCTCGATACCAGTACGCTTACTGCATCCGAAATGCGGGCACGCGTCGACGCATCGGTGTCCGCGTTCGCTCCTGGTGATGAAGTAGCCTCGATTGAAAACATCAGTATCGGCGGTCCTGGTGGGCCGCTTCGGCTTCGGTTTTATCGGCCCATTGGCGATTTTGATGTGCTACCTGCAACCCTTTACTTTCACGGCGGAGGCTTTGTCTGCGGTGCCGTCGAGGGCCACGACAATGTTTGCCGGACTCTCGCTCAACGCGCCCAAACTCTGGTGGTATCCGTGGACTATCGACTGGCGCCTGAGGCGAAGTTTCCGGCCGCCACTCACTGACGCATTGGCGTCATTGGAGTGGTTGTTGGCAAACGTAAAAGAGTTGGGTATCGATCCAGGTCGAGTCGCTGTTTGCGGTGATAGCGCGGGGGGAAATCTGGCTGCAGTAATCGCCCAGCAGGCTCGCAGTCAGGCATTGCCGATCTGCCATCAGTTGCTGTTCTACCCGCTGACAGATTGTCGTATGGACAGTGAGTCATACACGGCTAATGGTGAGGGTTACCTGCTAACGAAAGATCTCTCGCAATGGTTCATGCACCAATACCTTCCCGATGAAAGCTGTGCGTCGGATCCCACTGCCTCACCCTTGCGACAGCCCGATCTTCGCGGGGTAGCCCCGGCGACGATCGTCACTGCCGGTTTTGATCCGTTGCGTGATGATGGGCGCGCCTATGCAAAGGCGTTGGAAGCGGCGGGTATCCCGGTTGTTCTGCGTGAGTGGGGTGATCAGATTCACGGTTTCGCCAGCATGCTTGGACTCCTGGAGGGTGCGGCCGAAGCGCTGGACTTCGGTGCGAAGGTATTGCGCGAAGCTTTCGCCCCCGCTCAGACAGATTAAGAGACAGATCCTGGAACCCTGTCCTCGAATCTTGTCGGTTTTCGGATTGAAACGTCGAAAAAAGAGGGGGAATACAACGTACAAATGCCCACCCACTCTTCAGTGGTGGGGCACGTACAGACCCAACGCAGTACCTTTATTCAGCACGTTGTAATTGGCGTGCCGTACTGCAGACCAATAAGAAAAATCTTGCGGTGGATGTCTTTACGCAATGGCATGGAATTGGAAACCTATGAACACTCCTGTGTATATCGCTGGCGTTGGCATGACTCAGTTTGGTCGTCACATCGAGCGCTCTTTGCAATCACTGGCCCAAGAGGCGCTGGATGCAGCGTTGAGCGATGCTGGCGCCGCGATCAAAGACATTAATCAGGCTTACTACGCAGGCGTGACTCAGAGCCCGCTTCAAGGCCAGATTGCCATACCGGGTCAAGTCGTTTTTTCTAAAATTGGCTTGACGGGTTTGCCCGTTTACAACGTTGAAAATGCCTGCGCATCAGGTACAAGTGCTTTCCAGTTGGCGGTACAGGCGCTGCGTGCCGGGTCTTGTGATGTCGCCCTGGCACTGGGTGCCGAGAAGATGAACGTCGAAGATAAAACGCGCGCCCTCGCGGTCTTTGAGGGCGGGTGGGATGTATTGACTGCCGATGAGAATGCCGATCGGTTAATCGCTCTTGGTGCTGGGGTTGAGGTTCCGCCAGGGAGCGAGTCTTCACGTCCTTACAGTCGCTTCATGGCGATCTACGCCGCGATGTGCCGTCATTGGATGAAGAGTTTTGGTACCACGCAGCGTCAAATAGCGGCAGTGGCATCCAAGAATCATATGCACTCAATGCACAACCCTCTGGCGCAATATCGTGTGCCGTTCACGATTGAAGAGGTTCTGGCCGCTGCGCCTATTACCTATCCGTTAACCATGCCGATGTGCTCGCCACTTTCAGATGGTGCGGCTGCGGTCATCGTATGCACTGAAGCAGGCCTGAAGAAACTGGGATTAGATCGCCGCCGAGCAATTCGGGTGGCAGCTACTGCAATTGCGACGGCCACTCCTCGTGCTGCCGACGAGTTCGATAAAGCAGTGTGTCGCCGTGCCGCAAACGCTGCCTACGAGCAGGCAGGTTTGGGTCCTGAAGATGTGTCGGTTGCTGAGGTGCATGACGCAAGTGCGATGGGCGAGATCATGGCTGTGGAGTACCTGGGACTTACCCCCATGGGCGGCGGCGGTGCCGCGGCAGAGGCGGGTGAGCTGTCCATAGGTGGGCGCATTCCAGTTAACACCTCAGGCGGGCTGGAATGTAAAGGGCATCCGATTGGTGCTACAGGGCTAGGACAGATTCATGAGCTCGTCACTCAACTGCGGGGCGAAGCCGGCGCAAGGCAGGTGGCCAATGCAAAGGTGGCTGTGCAGGAAAACGGCGGTGGTTCGATTGGCTTCGAGGAAGCGGTAGTGACGATCAACGTGCTGACACGTTAAAAGATTCCCGAGGCTTATAAACATCTGTTTGTAAGTTGCTCAAGTAACTCTTTCTACGTTAACAAAAACAAAAAAAGTCGGCTGTGACCGACTGGAGGAGCGAATACAATGACTCACCACATCAGAGAGTCGCATGCAGCGGCTTTTGCACTATTGTTCGCCTCAAATATCGGTGTGGCGCACGCCATCGAAGTTGATACGGGAAACACCGACTTCAAAGTACGTTGGGATAACACTGTCAAGTATAACTACGCCAACAGGGTTAACAGTCAGGACAAGCACCTCCTGGCAAGTCCGAATTACGACGACGGTGATCGTAACTTTGATAAAGGCACCGTCTCCAGTCGTGTCGACGTGCTTTCAGAGTTTGATGTCGTCTACAAGGGCAATATGGGCTTTCGGGTCAGTGCGGCTACCTGGTACGACGATGCTTATAACAACCTTGATAACAATAATGTTGCGTCGTCCAACCACTTGGAAAATGGAGTGCCGGCTTTAGGTCTTGGCAACACGACCGAGCGCTTCCATAAGGGTGTGTCCGGCGAGATTCTGGATGCTTTCGTATTTGGTGGATTCAATGCCGGGGACATGCCTGTCAACGTCAAGGCCGGTCGTCATACCTTGTATTGGGGTGAGTCGTTGCTGTCGCCCATTCATGGCATCAGTTACGGCCAGTCTCCGGTTGATTTGCGCAAGTCCTTATCAGTGCCAGGAACCGAGGCGAAAGAATTACTGATACCGCGAAATGCGATTTCCGCACAGATGTTGATGACTCCCGAGTTTTCGCTCGCGGCTCAATACTTTCTCGATTGGGCTCCCTTTCGACTGCCGGAGACAGGGTCATTTCTGGGTTCTCAAGACATGATTCTTGATGGTGGCGAATCACTTTCTGCCGGTGGCGGCAGCCGTTTTCTGCGCGCGCATGATGTGACACCGAACAAGACCGGTGATTGGGGTGTTGCGGGTCGCTGGAGCCCTGAGTGGCTGGATGCCACGATGGGTTTCTACTACCGTAAAACGGCTGACATCCAACCTCAGTTAGCCATCACTCCGGCGGTAGCGGCTGTGCCCGCTGCTGGCTGCGCAGGGCTTGGTTATCAGGCGCTGGGGCCTGCCACTTGCTACATCAATCCTTCTGCCGCCAGTCTCACGCAATTGCAAAACGGGAGCATTGGCCAGTATCGCCTGGTGTACCCCGGTGATATCGACATCTACGGTATTAGCGTCTCTAAAAATATTGAAGGCATCAGTGTGGGCGCTGACCTGAGCTATCGGGTGAACATGCCGCTGTCCAGTGATGCCGTATTGATTCTTCCACAAGCGATTGCCGCCGTAACTCCGGGGGCGATTTCTTCGCTGCCCAATAGCGGCGACGCAGCCGGGGCTGTCGGCGATACCTGGCACGGGGTATTCAACCTGGTAGGTTCCATTGCCCCTAATCCGTTTTTTGATAAAGCGGACTGGATAGGCGAGTTGCAATGGAACCGTTGGCAGAAAGTGACTTCGGGCGAGGCTCTGTTTAAAGGTCGCAGTGATTACGACGGTATCGACAAGGTCACCAAGGACTTCTTTGGGCTGGCGGCTACGTTTAAACCTACCTGGTTCCAAGTGTTCCCGGGCATAGACCTTTCCATGCCGTTGGCCTACTCAACTGGGCTGTCGGGTACTTCCGCGGTTTCAGCGGGCGGTAACGAGCATGCCGGCACCTATTCGGTCGGTGTCAGCGCCGATATATATCAACAGTACAAAGTTGACTTGAGCTATGTCGACTACTTCGGCAAGTACAGAACCGATACCGAAGGGCAAATCGCGTCTGCTAGCGGGAATAACTCCCTGCTTCAAGACCGTGGCTTTGTGTCCCTTACATTAAAGACCACATTCTGACGTAATCAGAGGAGCTGAATATGACGTTCTCTAAATGCATACTGGCTGTCGCCCTCAGTGCTGCTTTCAGTATGGCGGCTCACGCTGCAGTCACTGCAGAAGAAGCCAAACAACTGGGTACGACGCTAACGCTGGTCGGGGCCGAAAAAGCCGGGAATGCTGACCAGTCAATTCCGGCTTATACCGGTGGGCTCACGACGCCGCCAGCCGCTTACAAGTCTGGAAGCGGCATTCGCCCAGACCCTTATTCAAATGAAAAGCCACTGATTTCGATTACTTCCAAGAACATGGCTCAATACAAGGATAAGTTGACAGTTGCAACCCAGCAGTTGCTGGAAAGATATCCAGACTCCTATCGAGTGGATCTTTACCCCACCCATCGTTCAGTCGCATTGCCTAAATTCGTCACTGACAACACTTTCAAGAACGCCACAGGCGCCAGTACGACTGACGAAGGTGTAGGGTTGAAAGGTGCTCATGCGGGTTATCCATTCCCCATTCCCAAAACCGGTAATGAGGTGATGTGGAACCACCTGCTGCGTTACGTAGGGCAGGCTTACATCAGTAAATTCGACAGTGTAGTGGTCGATTCGGCGGGTAAAGCAACGCTGTCGACCACCGGGGAGATCACCCAGGAGTACCCGATATACGACCCGAAAAAACCGGTGAAATTGCCGCAACCGACACCTACTTCAGACTCAAAATCCAATATTTGGGCCCTGCACGCCGTGCCGGTGAAGGCGTACTGACCGTCGACTCCGTCAATCCATCGGTAAAACCCCGTAGAGCCTGGCAGTACCTGCCTGGACAACGCAGGGTCAAGCTGGCGCCTGATATTTCCTACGACACCCCTAACCCGGGTAATGCTGGGATGTCGACCTACGACGACTCCTGGATATTCAACGGGGCACTGGATCGTTATGACTTCAAGCTGGTAGGCAAGAAGGAAATGATCGTTCCGTACAATGACTATCGCATGCTCTATGAAACGAAGGGTGAGGACGTCACTAAACCGAATCACCTCAATCCTGACGTTGTGCGCTGGGAACTCCATCGGGTTTGGGTCGTTGAAGCAACGCTTAAACCAGGCAAGCGCCACATCTATGCCAAGCGCGTCTTCTACGTCGACGAGGATAGCTGGGTGGCCTTGGCGTCGGATCAATACGATGCACGAGGGAAGTTGTATCGCGGAGGTTTCTCCTTTATTACCGCCGCCTACGAGATGCCCGCGCCATCTGCTGATGCCAACGCTACCTACGATTTGATATCGGGGTCTTATGCGATGACTGGCGTCAATCTTGGGTCCTATTACGGCGTTAAATTTATTGAGCCGTTGACCGAGTATGACTGGTCGCCGGATGCCTTGGCAGGCCAGGGCATTCGTTGAGTTAGCCTTGTGGTCCGCACCGGGTTGTCGAATAGACAACTCGGTGCCAGTAAAGTAGGTGCATCTGATGAGCGTTTTTTATTTAATTCGTAACGCCGTTCTCGCGTTGACGATCTCTGTGGCAGCGCCCTTTGTTTTGGGTGCGGACTTTATTGCGCCTCTGGACTTGCCTGCACGGCAAAGCGTCCTGGCCAGTCTCTCCTTGATGCAGGGAGTGGTCGACGTCGACGGTCGATTAGTGGCAGTCGGACAGCGTGGACACATTATCTACTCTGACGATCAAGGAGGAACCTGGAAACAGGCATCTGTGCCGGTGAGTTCGGATCTGACGGCGGTGTACTTCGTAAATGCCAAGGCAGGCTGGGCGGTAGGCCAGGATGGTGTGATAGTGCACAGCCAAGACGGCGGTGCCTCCTGGGTCAAGCAGCTGGATGGTCGGCAGGCCAATGACCTGGTGGTCAACGCTTTACAGCAACAGATCGAAGCAGGTGATCAATCGAGCCGAACGCAGGCACTCCTGACCGAAGCCATTCGTAACCAGGAAGCGGGTCCCGACAAGCCGTTTCTGGATGTCTGGTTTGCCGATGAGAACAACGGGTTTGTAGTGGGTGCTTATAACCTGGTTTTTAAAACCACTGACGCGGGTAAACATTGGGTTTCGTGGTTTGACCGTACCGAAAACCCGAACCTGTACCACTTTAATGCCATCCGCGGGATGGGGGATCGCGCCTACATAGTGGGAGAGCAAGGGTTGTTCTTGCGGTTGGATCCCGCGCGTGAGCGCTTCGTGGCAGAACCTACTCCTTATCGCGGCAGTTTCTTCGCCCTCGCGGCGACGACCACTGGGGTTACTGCCTTTGGCATGCGTGGCAATGTCTATCGCACTGCAGATGAGGGCAAGTCCTGGAATAAAGTCGAGAGCGGTATTGAGTCAGGCTTGTTCGGTGCGTCTGTATTGGATGACGGACGTTTGGTTGCGGTCAGTCAAGCGGGTCAGGCGCTGATCAGCATCGACGATGGAGCCTCCTTCACGCTAATACCTGGCATTCGGCCATTGCCGTTCACAGCGGTCACATCCGCTGGAAAAAATAAAATTGCTATTTCAAGCGCTCGCGGCGTGCAGATCGAACAAGTTCCGTAACGTCCCTTGATGCCTGTCGAACAACGGCGTCTGTATACGCTCCGGTGTACCCGGCATTTGAATTCCGGACGTGTGATTTAGCCTCCAATGCCCGCTGATTACCTCGGCTATAAGAATAAGGAGAGAAGAAATGGCCACCGCCTCTAATGACTTTGAAACGATGCCGGTAATACGCGATCTCAAAGATTTCGATCGTCACTCCGGAAGCGCATTGGAGCGCCTCGTATTCAATCATCGAGCATTTCTGGTGATCAGTTGTATCGTGATCACCGTTTTGTTGGCGCTGCAGGCGACAAAGTTGGTCGTAAACGCCGGCTACGAAAAAATGCTGCCGCAAGGGCATCCTTATATTCAGAACTACTTCGATAACCAAAGAGAGTTACGTGGGTTAGGCAACTCGGTTCGAGTCGTGGTTGAGAGCGTCAATGGCGATCTTTTCGCTCCTGAATACCTGGAAGTATTAAAACAGATCAATGACGATATTTTTCTAACGCCTGGGGTCGATCGTGCCTGGATGAAGTCGCTGTGGACGGCCTCTGTGCGTTGGACAGAGGTCTCTGAAGAAGGCTTCACCGGTGGCCCCGTGATGCCGGACACCTACAACGGCTCGCCCCAGTCTGTCGATGTCCTGAAGCATAATATCGCCCGTTCAGGGATTGTTGGGCAGTTGGTCTCCAATGACTACAAGTCCAGCATGATCTTTGTGCCGCTTCTCGATAAGAACCCTCAAACCGGTGAGAAGCTCGATTATACGACGCTGTCCAAGGCGCTAGAGGACATCCGTGCCAAGTATCAGCATGCTGAAACCGGTGACGGCCAGGCAGGCGCTAACAACGCAGCGGCAGTTAAAATTCATATCATTGGTTTTGCCAAGCTCGTCGGTGATTTGATCGATGGACTGGTCAAAGTCATGAGCTTTTTCTGGTGGCTGCGCTGATTGCCGCCGGACTCATTTACGCCTACACCCGATGCGTTCGCAGTACGCTGCTGGTCCTGTTCTGCTCACTTGCCGCTATTGTCTGGCAATTGGGGCTCGTCCGGCTGTTGGGTTTTGAACTTGACCCCTATTCAGTGCTCGTCCCTTTTCTGATTTTTGCAATTGGCGTAAGCCATGGCGCGCAAAAAATGAACGGGATCATGCAGGATATCGCGCGTGGCACCCACAAACTGGTGGCGGCGCGCTACACATTTCGCCGGTTGTTTCTTGCAGGGTTGACTGCGTTACTGGCGGACGCGGTGGGTTTTGCGGTGCTGATGACGGTAGATATCCCGGTTATCAAAGACCTCGCGCTGACCGCAAGTGTTGGCGTGGCCGTACTGATCTTTACCAACCTTCTGTTATTGCCGGTTTTACTGTCCTACCTTGGCGTCAGCCCTAAAGCGGCTGCCCGTAGCCTGAAAGCAGAACAGCTGGAGTCCAAGGGGGCCTCGGCAGGCGCCGTCTGGTCCTTTCTTGATCGCTTTACCGAGCGACGCTGGGCAACGGGTGCTCTGGTTGTGGCGGCATTACTGACCGCCATTGGGTTTGTGGTTAGCCTGAATCTGAAGATCGGTGATCTTGATTCCGGCGCTCCCGAGCTGCGCGCCAACTCTCGTTATAACCTCGATAACGCCTATGTAACGAAGAACTACTCGTTGTCCAGTGACCTCTTTGCAGTCATCGTCAAGACGCCGCTGGAAGGGTGCCTCAAGTATCAAACGCTGGTCGAGGCCGATCGTCTGGCCTGGGAACTGCAGCAGTTACCCGGCGTACAGACGACGGTATCGCTGGTTAACGCGGTGCGTCAGATTACTACCGGTTCCTATGAGGGCAGCATGAAGTGGCTGACCATCAGCCAGAATCAGGATGTGCTCAACTACGGCGCTCAACAAGCGACCGTTAATAACCCTGAATTATTCAACACTGAATGCTCGGTAATGCCGGTTATCGCCTACCTCAGCGATCATAAAGCTGAAACCCTTGATAGGGTCGTCAAGACCGCCGCAGCCTTTGCCGAGCAACATGGCAACAAGGATTTGAAGTTCCTGCTTGCTGCCGGTAATGCGGGCGTTGAGGCAACGACCAATATCGTTGTCAAAGAAGCTAACCACACCATGTTGGCTTATGTTTATTTAGCCGTAATCCTGTTGTGCTTCGTGACCTTCCGAAACTGGCGCGCGGTGGTCGTTGCCGTTGTTCCATTGATTGTCACCTCCATCCTCTGTGAAGCCCTGATGGTGATGTTGGGCATCGGTGTCAAGGTGGCGACATTGCCGGTGATTGCGCTCGGTGTTGGTATCGGCATCGATTACGCGCTCTATCTGCTCTCGGTACAGTTGGCGCAGCAACGTCTGGGCTTGCCGCTAGCTGAAGCTTATAAGCGGGCGGTGCAATTTACCGGAAAGGTTGTCGCCCTGGTGGGCATCACGCTCGCAGCGGGCGTCATTACCTGGGCATTTTCTCCAATCAAGTTCCAGGCCGATATGGGGATATTGCTGGCCTTCATGTTCGTCTGGAACATGCTCGGAGCGCTGATCCTGATTCCCGCGTTGTCTCATTTTCTACTGCCAACTCGCGTGGTCTATCGAGGTGGAAAGAGCGCAACAGGCCCGGCATTAAAGAAGCCCACACCGGTTGCGTGTGACATAACGAAGTGATAACCGCCTCGCCCCTTGTCATGGGGCGGCGTGGTGATGCCCCTGAACATCGAACGGTCGAAGGGGCTATTACCGTCCTCACAACCATCGACACTGACTCGATATAAGTGGTTATGACTACCTATAAGAAAAACCTGCTCTCAATCCTGACAGGCCTGGCAATCGCCGGTTTTGCCTTGGCCGCGCCAGACAGCAGCACGCGGGTGACAGGGTCGGAAAACGTACCCGAGATTCGCCCCGGACTCCTGGCCGGCTACCTTGGCAAGGATCTGCCTGACAGTCATTTATTATTACCGCCCCCGCCTGCGATGGACTCGTCCGCGTTCAACAATGACCAGGCCGTCAGTCGCGCGTCGCAGCAGTTGCGCGATACGCCACGTTATACGCAGGCTGTCAAAGATGCCGACCTGAGCTTTCCAGCGGCGGCCTCTACGTTCTCCTGTGCGCTGGGGATATCCATTAACCAAAAGGACACGCCACGCTTGTATGTGCTGTTGCGAAGGACGATGACTGACGCAGGACTTGCAACCTATGGCGCTAAAAACTACTACAGCCAGGTTCGGCCGTTTGTTTACTTCAAGGAAGCGACCTGCACGCCTTCAGACGAGGGAGGGTTGCGCAAGGATGGGTCGTATCCATCGGGCCATACTTCGGTTGGCTGGGCCTGGGCGCTGGTGTTAAGTGAGCTGGCTCCTGACCGCACCAATGCGTTACTCGCGCGGGGACGCGCTTATGGTGAAGTCGTCTGGTGTGCAACGCGCATTGGCAGAGCGATATTCTGGAAGGTCGTACGGTGGCGGCTGGAACGGTGGCGCATCTGCATTCCAGCACAACTTTTAAAGCCGATATGGAGGTCGCACGTGTTGAAATCGACGCGCTGCGACTCAAAGGCCGCCAGCCTGATGGTGACTGCGTAACCGAAGCAGCAGCGCTGGCGATCAAGATTCCGGGAGTACTGTAGACCCGTGCTTGCGTGCCTTCGAAACGGGAATGACACGCCACCCAGCCACCAGGACTGTAAGTTAAAGTCCTGGTTGTTTTCGAAATACCCGATACTCACGAGTGTTTGGGTCAGTAGTTCAAACTCGTTCAGTCAGCCCGAGCATACTTGCCCTTGCCACTACATGCTTGCGACTGCCGGCATCCAGCTTGTTGAACAGATTTTTTATGTGCCATTTGACCGTCTGTTCACTGATGTCCATCGCGCGAGCGATTTCTCGATTACTCAGACTACGGGTGAGCAGGGTCAGGATTTCTCGTTCCTTCAGGGTCAACAGACCTGCGCCTAGCAGGAGCGAGTCCTTTGGCGCAGCGGCAACACTTTCCTTGGGTTTGTCTTCAGCTGCCGGTTTCGAATGGGTGGGTGTCGGGTGGATACCGTTTACGCGCTCACGTAAGAGCCGGCCCATTCCACCTGCGGTTGCGAGGCTTATGGCCTCGGCATATACACCGCTTGCATCATGGGAGCCTTGCCGGCGCAACACTTCGGCACACACCAGGCGTGCTTCGATGGAATCACCGTGACGTTTGAGCTTTTCCGCCAAGCGCTTCGCTGAATCTGCGGCCCTTATGGCAATCACCAGGTCGTCATCGGCGAGACAGGCGTGGGCGCGGGCCAAATCAGAATACAACTCCAAAGAGGTATCAAACAGTCCGGTGGAGTGCACTGGATTCGCACGCAGCAATTCGTCCAGTTGCGCACTGATGGCCATTGCCGTATTGCCTCGCCTATGCCCGGCGTGCAAACGGATGCGCTCGAAGTGAGCCATGGCTTGAACGCGCAAAATTGAGTTTTCCTGCCCGATGGCTTGCAGTGATTCCAGCAGATTCAGTGCCTGGTCCTGCCGCCCTTTGTGGTCTGCTACGCGCGCCAACACTTTGTAGGCGGCCATCAGAGCATCTGGAAGGCCATGTCGCTCCAGTACGATCAAGCGCCCCGCCAGCAATGCGGTGCATCCTTCATCCTGATCGCTTTCCCACTGCGCTTCAGCCAGCAACGCAGCCAACATGCAAACAACGGGGTTGCGTCGGTCCATATGCTCTTCGGCGCGAGCCAGTGCAGGCCTTAAATGCTGCTCTGCCAGCGCATACCGGCCTTCCCACAGATAGCTCAAGCCGACGCCGTAATCGGCAAAGCCATAGGCCATCGGAGAATACGCTTGGGCCTTGTCAAAATCGGCAATGCGTAAAAAGTCCAGTCGGGACTGGTCTGGCTTCCCTCCATATAGCGCGGTGAACCCCTTGACTACCCAGTAGATGGGCGCCTCGTCAATTCGCGCTTCAGGCGGGGGCGCCGGCCATCTGGCGAGTATTTCAACCATCAAGTCGACATTGTCGGTGTATCCGGCAATCGTGGCGCTGATCAAGTCCGCCTCGAAGTGTTCCGCCGCAGACAGGTCAGGTTTGTCGAGCATCAATTTGATGAGCGGGTGGGCGAGGGAATGTTGTTCGCTCATAGCGAAACCCCATGCCACAGGTGCCCAGAAGCCTGGGTATTTCTGCAGTTCTTCCGCCGACAAGCGGTTGTACCAGGCGAGTATTTCATCGCTGCGACCCCCGGCCATCATCTGGTGAGAAGTGCTTTCGACCAGGGACAGGGCCTTGTCGATATCGCCTGCGAGAAACGATTGCTCAGCCGCCTCTTTGCAAAACTGATGAGCGACGTACCAATCGGATGCCTTTCTTGCGATTCCCTGTCGTTCATCTTCTGGAAGCTGCAGGAAACGCTCGCGTAAAACCTCGCGTGCCACGGGATGAAGACGCATCCATTCGCTGCCCTCAGCCTGGGATAAAAGGGGGTTTCGTCCTGGAGAATCATCAGGTGGCGAACCAGCTCGTCATCCTCGAAAACCGCCAAACATAAATCCGGATGGATGAGGTCGATATTGGCTAGACGCACCAACAGGTAGGTCGCCACTTCCGATTGTCGGTCAATCAGGTTATCAATGAAGTAGCGTCGGACATCCGCCGACCCCCTCCGCTAACAACCCCTGCAGACTGCCCATCCGATGGGCAGTTGCGGCGGCTAGCTGCACGCCCAGTGGCCAGCCGTCGGTCAACTCGTGCAGGCTGATGCCTTCTTCCGGATTACAGCTGCTGCCCAATGCTGATGAAAGCACTTGCAGTGTTTCTTCCGGGCGCAGCCGCAAATCTGAAGCGGTCACGCGCGTAATCGGAAAGGTGTTCAATACGCCGCTCGACATCAGAGCATTGGTAGGGCGTGCGGCCAACGCAATGTGCAGGTTCGCGGGTGCGTTGCCCAGCAAGTAACCGAGTACCTGGCTCAGGGAGTCTCCCGGCAGGAACTCGACATCATCGAGCAGAAGCAAAACGTTGACTGACAGCGTTGCGATTTCTGCCAGCCAGGCTGTCGCTGCTTCTTGAACATCGGAACATTCACTTATCCATTGCATGAACGGCCCCGCGAAGCCGCGCTTGCCCGACGTGGCCTGGGCCGAATGAGCAAGCCCTGCGATCAGGCGTCTTGGCGTGTCTCGATTGTCGAGACTGTGCCAGAACGCCAGCCCGCCCTGCGCCAGCGCGTCACGCCGCCACTGGACCAACTGAGATGTTTTGCCGAAGCCGGTGGGCGCCAGAAGGAGTGTGGCGTTACCGCTGCCCATTTCGAGACGGCTCAATTTGAGGCGTTCGCGATCCATAAAGCTTTTAAGGGCTCGAGGCGGCGTCGATTTCAGAAGGAGTGCGGGTTCGCTGCTCGACAGATGGGTCACCGGTCTCTCCAATTCGGGTGCCATTCCCGGTCCTGGCGATGCCCTTTGTCTGGGCTCAGGCCAGCGCGATAACGCGATAACGGAGAAGGCGGGCTATTTTTATTTTTGATTGCCTGAGGTCTTTCAGACCAATACGCCTGAATGCGTGTTTAGCCGTCTGCGACCTCTGATCAGTAGCGCTTGGGCTGCATCCTATAGCACGTGCCAACAACAGAGAAGCCAATCCTCCGTTAACACTTTCGGATTCCATTATTGAGGGTTTTCGAGGGGGGATCCCACTCTTTTCTGGGGGGCGCACGCAAGATTGTCTCATTACCGTTGCGTTGCACGCTGTGGTATGTCTGTTTTCGGCTGGCATCCCAATCTCTTGGCAGCGGCCATAAAACAAGAAAAAGGGAGGGCTTTGTTCCGAGAAAAGGTCGTAGTGATCACAGGGGCCGGGTCCGGGATCGGGCGAGCGCTGGCGGTCGAAATGGCAGGCGAAGGCGCACTGCTTGCGCTTGCAGATATCAATGCACACGCGCTGGCTGAGTCGTTGAGTCTGCTTCCAGGGCTCACAGGCCAGATCGTACGTGCTGGATGTGAGGTCTCGGGAGGCCGTATTTCAGTTCGCCGACGAGGTCGTGCGGGATTTCGGATACGCGCATTTCGTTATCAACAATGCCGGAACCTCGGTGCTCGCCACCGTCGAACACACGACGATGGAGGTGTTCGAAAAGGTCATCGACATCAACCTGTGGGGCGTCATTTACGGAACCAAGGCGTTTCTCCCGATCTTGCTCAAGCAGCGCGAGGGTTGCATCGTGAATGTCTCCAGCGTTTTTGGCTTGTTGGCAACGCCTTGCGCTGCGGCTTATACCGTCAGCAAGTTTGCGGTGCGCGGATTGACCGAGACGTTATGGCAAGAGTTGCCGGGCTCGGGTGTGCGTGCCGTATTGGTGCACCCCGGCGGGATCAATACCAATATCAGTAAAGAGCGAAATAACGTCTATGCAGGCGAGATGGAACAAAAAGTAGAAAAAGCCAACCTGGGCCAAATGACCACCACACCTCAGTCGTGTGCCAGGCAGATTGTCGACGGTTTGAAGCGCGGTAAACCCAGGCTTTTGGTGGGTAACGGCGCGAATATCCTGCACTGGATTTCCCGCCTGTTTCCAGACAGTTATGGCGTCCTCGTGCGACGCAAGCTAGGGCTTTGAGTCGTGGCAAAGGCAGACGGTTGTACTGTGGTATTCAACAGACGGAGAGTCGTTACGTAATGTTCAAAGATAAAGTGATTGCTATTACCGGAGCGGGTTCAGGTATCGGACGCGCTTTGGCTGAAGAGTTTGCTTTGCTCGGGGCTCAATTGGCCCTGTCTGATATCGATGAGGCTGCGGTCGAGGCTGTCATCGCGTCGCTGCCTGCCAATAGCCGCGCCCGAGCCTATGCACTGAATGTGGCTAACCGAGCTGCGGTGGAGAAATTTGCCGAGGACGTCGTCAGGGATTTCGGAACGGCTCATTACATCATTAACAACGCCGGCACCTCCGTATTCGCTACCGTCGAAAATCAGAGCATTGAGGAAATCGAGAAGGTCCTGGCCGTGAACCTATGGGGCGTTATCTACGGTACCAAAGCTTTTCTGCCCATCATGCTCCGCCAGCGTGAGGGCTGCATTGTGAATATGTCCAGCGTGTTCGGCTTGGTAGCCTCTCCGTGCTCAGTGTCATACAACATGTCCAAATTCGCCGTGCGCGAGCTGACCGAAACGCTTTGGCAGGAACTGATGGGCACCGGTGTGCGGGCGGTGGTTGTGCATCCTGGTGGCATTAATACCAACATCAAATACGTGCCAAAGGCGGAAAAAAGCGGGGCGCTGGAGCTGGCCGTACTGGAAGGGAATGCCCGCAAGATGACGACCCTGCCACGTGACGCGGCCCTGGCCATTATCGATGGTCTGCGTCGGGGCAAACCCCGCCTGCTGGTGGGCAAGGGGTCAACCGCGTTGTTTTGGTTGTCGCGCCTGATGCCTGATCGCTACGGTGCGATTCTACGTCGTGAACTCGGGGTTTGATCGTCGGCCGGGTTCTGCGATGAGGGCGAGGGCCACTGCTTGGCCAGCGTCTTCACCGCAATCCGGCGTGTCGGATCAATAGCGGTTACAAGGGAGGACGGGCCATGCTGGACCGCAGCAAGACAGGTACCGTATTTGCACCGTTCACGGTGGTAGTAGGGCTGCGGCAATTGATGTTTTTCGCCAAGGCCATTGGTGAAACCAACCCTGTTTATGTGGATGAAACTGCAGCCCGGGCGGCTGGTCATCGCTCGATTCCGGCACCGCCCACGTTTGCGATGGTGCTGGACATGGACCGGCAAGAAGACCTCTCGCCCGAAGTGGCGCTGTTGCAACTGGACGTCAGGCGTATTCTGCATGGCAGCCAGTCCTTTGAGTATTTTGCTCCGATCTATGCCGGTGACGAGATCACGGTCACTCGGCAGATTGTCGATATCTACGACAAGAAGGGCGGTGCACTGGAATTCGTGGTCACTGAGAGCCGCTATACCAATCAGGATCGACAGTGTGTTTCAACGGCTCAATGCTGTCTGGTGTATCGCAATTAATGGGAGAGAGTCGCCATGTCGGTTATTGCAGTCGCAGATGAAATACCTCCCCTGGAACTGCCGGCCATTACCCGCCACACCTTGGCGCTTTATTGTGGCGCTTCCGGGGATCATAACCCTATCCATGTGGATATGGATTTTGCCAGGCGAGGTGGCTACGACGATGTGTTCGCCCATGGAATGTTATCCATGGCTTACCTGGGGCGGATGTTGACCAACTGGCAAGCGCAATCGAAGCTCAAGAAGTTCAGCTCCCGCTTTACCGCGATCACTCATGTGCATGATGTCGTTACCTGTACCGGCACCGTAGTGGAGGTGTATGAGGAGGGGGAACGCAATACGCTCGCCTTGAGATTTCAGCGTCCAGAGCCTCGGGCGAAAAGACCCTGGTCGGTGAGGCGTTAGTCTCACTGTAGAAATGCCATTGGCCCGGCATAGGCCGGGCCAATGGTGGGTTACAACACCTCGAACAAACCGGCCGCGCCCATCCCCCGCCAATGCACATGGTCACCACAACGTAACGGACATTGCGACGCTTGCCTTCCAGCAAGGCATGGCCTACGAGACGCGAGCCTGTCATGCCGTAGGGGTGCCCCACCGCAATTGCACCGCCGCTCACATTGAGGCGGTCATCAGGAGATGCCCAGCTTGTCGCGGCAATACAGGACCTGCACTGCAAACGCTTCGTTCAGTTCCCAGAGACCAATATCGCTGACTTTAAGTCCGGCCTTTTTTAGCAGTTTTGGCACTGCGTACACGGGGCCGATCCCCATTTCGTCGGGCTCACATCCGGCGACCTGAAACCCCAGGAAACGGCCGAGCGGTTGCAGCCCCTGGCGTTCAGCGAGCGTCGCATTCATCACTACGCACGCCGACGCGCCGTCGGACAATTGACTGGCATTTCCGGCGCTCACCGTTCCATTGGCTTGAACAGAGCGGATCTTCGCCAGGCCTTCGAGCGTGGTGTCGCCGCGAATGCCTTCGTCCCGGCTTACCGTGACCGTTTGGGTGACGACCTGGCCATCGGGCTGGAAGGTTGCCATCCGTGTTTCAAACGGAGCGATTTCAGCCTCGAAGCGTCCTTCAGCCTGAGCTTGCGCAGCTCGCAATTGGCTTCGTACGCCGTAGGCATCCTGCTGTTCCCGGCTGATTTTGTAGCGACGAGCCACGACTTCGGCAGTGTCGAGCATGCCCCAATAAAGTTCCGGCTGATGCTGCTCAAGCCATGGTTCCTTCATGTTGAAGGGTGTTCATGTGGGTTTGCACTTGGGTGATGGACTCCACGCCTCCGGCCACATACACATCGCCTTCGCCGGCGATCACGCGTTGCGCGGCCAGCGCGATCGCCTGCAAGCCTGTCGAGCAGAACCTGTTGATCGTCAAGCCACTGGTGCTCACCGGGCAACCAGCCCGCAAGGCGACTTGACGGGCGAGATTGTTCCCCCGGGTCCTTCGAGGAAGGAACTGCCAAATATAACGTCTTCAACCTGATCCGGCGCAATGCCGGCCCGCTCGATAGCCTGACGCACGACATGGGCGCCAAAAGTCACCGGGTGTGTGAGGTTTAATCCACCACGAAAGGATTTGGTCAACGCGGTACGCGCGGTGGAGACAATGATCGCGTCGTTCATGGAGTTTCCTTCAGATTGAATTGGGCGAGTGATTGGCCACTTTCAGCCAGGCGCACCAGCAGGGGAGCAGGGCGCCAGAAGTGTTCGGCGTGCTGATAAACAGGCCCGACAGAGAAACGCGACAGTGCAGCAATCACGTCTGCCAGGCCTCGTTGTTCGGCGTAAAGCATTGGACCGCCACGCCACCGTGGGAAGCCGTAGCCGGCGGTGTACACCACATCAATATCGGAGGCACGCTGGGCGATGCCCTCTTCCAGAAGTTTGAAACCTTCATTGACAAGCGCCAGCACGAGGCGGTCGACGATTTCTTCATCACTGATGTGCCGGCGCTGCAGACCCAGTTGGGCGGAGTGCGCAACCACCGTGCTTTGCACTTCAGGGCTTGGTGAAGGCTTACGTGCACCGGGGGGATAGTCATACCAGCCGCGACCGGCTTTTTGACCATAACGGCCCATGGCAGTGATCAGGTCGCTGACGCCGGAATAGACCCGCGAAGCGTCTCGCTCGATACGCGCGGCCCGAATTTTTGCGCCAACGTCGTTGCCGGCCATGTCGGACATCCGGAACGGCCCCATCGCCATGCCCCATTGCTCCATCGCAAGGTCAACCTGGTGCGGCAAGGCGCCCTCGTCGAGAAGTAAACCGGCTTGCATGAGGTAGGCTTCGATCATTCGGTTGCCGATGAACCCCTCGCAAACGCCAGCCACTACGGCGGTTTTGCCTATTTTTTTGGCGAGTGCCAACGCACTGACCAACACGTCGGGTGCCGTTTTGGCTCCGCGTACAACTTCCAGCAACTTCATCACGGGAGCGGGGCTGAAAAAGTGCAGGCCTATCACATCCTGAGGGCGACGGGTGAAGGCTGCAATGAGATCCAGGTCCAGCATCGAGGTGTTGGAGGCCAGGATTGCGCCCGGTTTGGCGACGGCATCCAAGCGTTCAAAGACCTCACGTTTGACCTCCAGGTCTTCAAACACGGCCTCGATCACCAGGTCTGCCTCGGCTATCCCGGCGTAGTCCGTCGCGCCGCTAATGAGCGCGATACGGGCAGCGGCCGTGTCACTGGAAAGTTTTCCCCGTTGCACAGACTGTTCGTAATACTCGCGAATGGTCTTGAATGCTCGGTCCAGCGCAGCCTGCTCCCGTTCGATCAGCAGGACCGCAAGCCTGGCATTAGCGAGCGTTATGGCGATGCCGCTGCCCATGGTGCCGCCGCCGATAACAGCGGCTCGTTTTATTTCTCGCGCAGACGTGCCATCCGGCAAATCGAGCACGTTGGCAGCCGCTCTTTCTGCCAGGAAAGCGTGACGCAAGCCGGCAAACTGCGAGCTGGTTGCCAAGCCACGGAATCGCTCCGACTCGACAGCCATACCTTCTGCGAAAGGCAGGCATACGGCCGCCTCGATACAGTCAAGGCAGGCCTGTGCGGCAGTCGGTCCGCCTGCCGGCGTCTTCAAGGTGCTGCGGGCGAACGCTATGAAAGCCTGGGCGTTATCCATGTGGCAGGCCAGCGCGCTGGTGCGTCGAAGAGTGTGATTTTCAGCCACGTCAGCAGCCAGCGATCGAGCCAGCGTAATGGCTTCCTCCAGCACACTGCCTTCAGTTACCCGATCGAACAGCCCGCTGTCGGCCAGTGCAGCGGCACTGCTGACAGTGCCCTTGAGGATCAGGTTGAGCGCCGTTTCAACGCCCACCAGGCGCGGCAGTCTTTGAGTCCCCCCAGCCCCTGGCAGCAGGCCCAGGTTGACTTCCGGCAGACCCACCTGGGTGCTCGCATGGGCGACCCGAGCGTGACACGCCAACGCCAGTTCCAGACCGCCGCCTAAAGCCATGCCATGGATGGCGGCAACCACCGGTTTTGGACTGGCTTCAAGCCGTGCAAACAGCGCGGGCGCCTGAGGTTCTTCAGCACCCGCGGGCAAGTTGAACTCGGTGATGTCGCCGCCACCGCTGAAGCAGCGGCCAGCGCCGGTGATCACAATCGCGACCACGTTGCTGTCACTGCCAGTGGCGCGTAGAGCATCGTCCAGGTGCCGGCGCAATGGCAGGCCTTGAGTGTTCAGCGGTGGGCGATCCAGGGTGATGATGGCAACGCCATCGTTGACTTCGTACAGGCTCATGTTGGGTCCTTTTGGACTGGGGGCATCGGGTAACAAGGCCCGGCTCGTGTCACGCAATCCAGTGAACGGGTTTGCCGTGCGGCCAGTTATCCCTGCATTTTTTCGGGGTGCCGAGCGAGTCCTCAGCGCAATAGCCGTTCCAAGCCTCGCACTTTAAGGCGCTCCTCGGCAGTTTCCCCCCTCTGCGGGGGTGGGGCGAGCTATGCCTGCGCACTTGTTACAACCGCACATTCCCCACTCCTCGTGGGTGGCCTTGATCGTAAATATCAATGGCACATTGCAGGCGTCGACGGCGTGTCACTCAAGTGATTGCGCGTACCCAAATTTCGAGGAAGATTTTGTGAGTTCATACAGCGCCCCTTTGGAAGATATTCACTTCGTACTAAACGAGCTCTCTGATATAGGTCATGTCGCGGGGCTACCAAGTGCGGAGGCGCTTGCCCAGCCGGACCTGACCGGCGCGATTCTCGAGCAGGCGGCACGATTTGCAGAACAAGTGCTGTTGCCTGTAGATGCGATCGGTGATCGTCATGGTGCCCGCTGGAGTCTCGAAGGCGTCACCACCGCTCCCGGGTTCCTGGGGGCTTATCAACAGTTCACCGCAGCGGGCTGGAACAACATCGAGATAGCGACCGAACTCGGTGGGCAGGGATTGCCAACGTTGTTGTGCGCCGCTATCGAGGAAGTCTTCACCTCGGCCAACAAGTCATTCTGTTTTTGCCCCGGGCTCACCGCGTTTGCCGTGAAGGCCTTGGCCGCCAGTGCAGACGAAGCTGTGCGCTCGCGCTTTTTGCCAAAACTGGTGAGCGGTGAAGTGGGCCGCAACCATGAACCTGACAGAACCACAGGCGGGTTCGGATGTGGGGGCATTGCGCACTCGTGCGGTCGAAATGGCTGATGGCACGTATCGCATTTCAGGGCAGAAAATTTTCATCAGCTACGGTGATCACGACCTCACCGAAAATATTGTGCACCTGGTTTTGGCGCGCTTGCCTGGCGCCCCTGAAGGGTCCAAAGGCGTATCACTGTTCGTGGTGCCCAAGTTTCTGCCTACCGAAAGTGGCTCCGGTGGGGGGAGCGTAATGATGTGGTTTGCGCCGGCATCGAACACAAGATCGGAAACCACGGCAGCCCGACCTGCACCATGGTGTATGGCGGTTCAAGTGAAGGTGCGGTGGGGTGGCTGGTCGGGGAGCAGAACAAAGGCCTGCAGGCCATGTTCGTGATGGTCAATGCCGCACGCTTCAACGTGGGTACCGAGTCGCTTGCGATGAGCGAGCGCGCTTACCAGTTGGCATTGGGTTATGCACGCGAGCGCGTGCAAGGTTCGTTACCCGGGCAGCGCGGCGAATCCGTACCGATCATTCGCCATCCCGATGTGCGTCGCATGCTGTTGCTCATGCGTTCCCAGACTGAAGCCATCCGGGCATTGGCGTACCTCATTTCCGGGGCTCGTGACTTGGCGGGAGGCCACCCGGACTCCAAGGTAAGACGCGAGCGGCAAGCCTTTGTCGATCTGATGATCCCCGTCTTCAAGGCCTGGTCTTCCGAAACGGCCAACGAGATCACCTCGATGGCCATTCAGGTGTACGGCGGCATGGGGTACGTGTTGGAAAGCGGTGCATCACAGCCTATGCGTGATGTGCGCATTTGCGCCATTTATGAGGGCACCACCGCCATCCAGGCGCATGACTTCATTGAGCGAAAATTGGTACGCGACAGTGGCGCGGCATTGCATGCCTGGCTGGCGGATGTCGACGCTACATTGGGGCGTCTGGCTTCGCAGCAAAAACATGAGCTGCTGGACATCGAGTGCAATTTGCGTAAAGGCGTCGAGTTGCTTCGGGAGGCAACCGATTGGGCAAGGTTGAACTACTCCCGCCGACCGTTGGTGGTTCTGGGCGGTGGCGTTGCGTTGATTCAATTGTGCGGCATCGTCGCCGGTGGATGGCAAATGGCAAGGGCGGCCCTTGCAGCCATCAAGCGTCTTGAAGCCGGTGCGGATCAGCAAGAATTCTTGCGGCGCAAGCTGCTCAGCGTGCGCATCTACGGCGCTCATGTTTTACCGCAGGTATCGGGCTTGGCGGTGGTGGCGATGCGTGGTGGTGATTCGGTGATGGCGATGGATGATGCCGCCTTCTGATCCCGTACGCTCGTGACGCTTGATCAGTGCCTGGCTCAGCGCGCCTCTCGCTTGGAAATAGAGGGGCTACCACTCTTTCATGGGGGTGAGTGACCGGCGATGTTTGTACCTTGGGCGCTATGTCTGGTGCGGGTTTGGGCTGTTGATCCCGAGTGCGGTTCAGGCCGTTGTTGCTTCAAAGATGGCGCGTCAAAACTAATAAAAACAGGAGACAAACATGAGTACACCTCATGAAGTGCCGTTACCGGTTGTGGGAATTTCGGGTTTCGATGCAGGCCTGAGCGAGGACGAACTGGCCGTGCAACAGGCGGTACATCGCTTTGCTCAGGATGTCATGCGTCCCATCGGGCGCGAACTTGACCGCATGCCGTCCGAAGAGGCTTTTTTACCGGGTTCGCCTTTTTGGCAGTTCCATAAACAGATTCAGGCGTTGGGGCTGGGCCCTGAAGCCATGGCCGGGCTCCCGCCAGACCAGGCTGCTCGAATGGAGGGGTTGGTCTTTCAGGAATTGGCTTGGGGTGACGCCGGGCTTGCGACCTCGTTCGGTGCCGGCGCCATGCCGATGCTCATGGCGCAAGCGAGCGGCCAGCAGGAGCTGATTGATCTGTGCGAGGGGCGACTTGGCTGCTGGGCGGCTACCCAACCTGACCGCGGTTCCGACGGGTTGATCCTCTACAAGCCGGAACGCTATCCGGGATCGAAGGGCAATAAAGGCAACTTGCAAGCGACCTTTGTCGGCGATGAAATCATCATCAATGGTCAAACTTCTGCCTGGGTTTCCAATGGTGCTGTGGCGCAGGTTGCCTTGCTCGACATCGTGGCTGACTACGGCACTGGCTTCTTCGATGCGCAAGGCAGCACCTATGGCTGCAACATCATCGTGCCGCTGGATTTGAAAGGCATTTCACGCGGCAAACCGCTGGAGAAACTCGGAAAGCGGGCGTTGCCTCAGGGCGAGACCTACTTCGACAGCGTGCGCGTGCCACGACGATTTGCCATCGCAACCCAGGACGACTACGACATCAAGCACGCCTATGCCTGGGCGCATGCTGGCACTGCAATGAGCCACTTGGCTGCCGGTTTGTCACGGGCGGCATTCGAGTTGGCACTGGCGTACGTGCATGAACGCAAACAGGGCGGGGCCATGCTGGCCGAGCATCAGCTCACGCAATATCGCCTGGGTGGAATCGGCATGAAGGTTGAGGCTATCAAGGCAATGGCGCGCCATGTCGCTCACTTCACCAAGTGTGCCCCTCGTCCCCATCCTTACTTCACCGCCTCGGGCAAGGCTTTTTGCAATAGCGAAATGATGACGGTGGTGCGCGAGTCGTTGCAGCTCTTTGGCGGGATGGGGCTGACTCGCGAACTGCCTATCGAAAAGCTCCTTCGCGATGCACAAGCGATGCAAATCGAAGACGGCGAAAACAACATCCTTCAGGCCCACTACGGCTACCTGTTGAGCCAACTTCACCTGCAAGAAGGCTTCGGCCGCCACTAAAGCCGAACCATTCAATAACTGATACGAGGAGACTTCCTTGAGCAAAGATTATCCAGTCGTCGTGTACGGCGCGAGCGGTTATACCGGGCGCCTTATCGCCGAACACTTGCGTGACCTTGGTGTTCCTTTCATTGCCGCCGGCCGAAGCCGCGAGCGCATTGTCGAAGCATTCAAGCAAGTGCCGGGCATGGAGAATGCCCGCTATGAAATCGTTGAGGTGGAACATACTGTCGACGCACTGACCAAGTTGCTCACTGGCCGCAAGGTCATCTGCAACACGGTCGGGCCATTTAAACGGTTCAACCTCGAGGTGGTAGAGGCCTGCCTGCGTGCAGGTGTGCACTACCTCGATACCACCGGCGAACAAGCCGCGATTCGGCAAATTGATGAAGCCTTCGGCAAGGACTTCGCCAAGGCCGGTCTGGTCATGGTGCCCTCGCTGGCGATGCAATACGCCGTCAGCGAGATTGCCGCGCAGTTCTGCCTGGAAGTACCAGGTGTCGATTCGCTGGAAATGCATGAAGTGTGCGAGGCAGTGCCTACCGTAGGTTCGGCCAACACCATTCTCGACTCGGCCTGCCAACCGTTCCATTACCTGAAAGACAATGAACTCGTTCCTTACAAGAAGATTGAAGTCAGCCAGATTTCAACGCCTGGGGGGCAGGTGCTGACCGCGACCAGTTGGGGGGGCAGCACCAACCCGCTCTGGTTTGCCAAAGACGGTCGCGTGCGCAACTGCAAGATGGATGTCGCCATGTGGAACCAGGCGCTGTACCAGAAGCAGCTGGACTTGGAGCGGTTGTATTTCACCACGCTGCAATGGATTCCAGAACATCAACTCCAGCCGATTCTCGACAACATCGCCCGAGGTATCACTGCCACGATGCCGCCGCGTGAGTCCAGAGGCGTTCATCGATCGATCGACTGGTGCATGGCGACAGGCAACAACGTTGCTGTCAAAGCCAGCATCTTCAGCACCGGTGGTTATCTGCAAACTGGCCTCCTACAAGCTTACGGGGCCCGCCGACTGATTTCTGAGACACCTCGCGTTTCGGGATTCTGCTCGCCGTCTCGGGTGTTCGGACATCACGAACTGCTCGGAACGCTAAAAAGCTTTGGTTATGCCGCGCTGCAATTCGAGCGAATGGTTTAAACCCTCCCTGCACATTGAAGGATTTCTCTCATGAGTTTTTCGACGTTTTCTCTGCAGCAGGACGGTGAAGTCCTGCGCCTGACCTTTTCGGCTCCTCCGATTAACTTGATGACCGCGAAGATGGTCGAGGAATTGTTCCAAGTGGCGGGTCGCCTGCAAGTCGACCCAAGCGTGAAGATTGTAGTGATCGATAGCGCAGATCCGGATTTCTTCATTGCCCACTTTGATATCGGTGACATCGTGGCCATTGCCGAAGATCCGAGCATGGCCAGCAAGACGCCTGATCTCAATGCGTTTCAGTCCCTCACGCTGACCTGGCAGATGTTGCCGCAAGTCACCATCGGTAAGGTCAATGGCCGTGTCCGCGGCGGCGGCCTGGAGTTTCTGCTGTGCTTGAACATGCGTTTCGCCAGCAGCGAATCGTTGTTCTGTTTCCCGGAAGCCAGTGGCGGCTTTGTTCCGGCAGGTGGCGGGGCGACTCGCTCGGCACTGGCGCTGGGCCCGGCTAGAGCGTTGGAGTTGCTGCTGACCTCGCGTGACTTCAGCGGTGTTGAGGCCGAGCGCTACGGTTTGATCAACCGGGCATTGCCGCAAGGTGAGCTGGACGGTTACGTGGAAGACTTGGTACGCCGAGTGGCCAAGCGCTCACACGCGGTAATCGCGATGAATCGTGAAGTGGTGCGTAGGGCCTTTGAACCCTTTGTCGAGCCGCTGTTTGCTGGTCTGGCTGCAGAAAACGATGGCCTGCGTACGGGCATGGAAAGCGCGGAAATGCAGGCTGGCATGGCTGCATTGATGAGAGATGGCCAAGTCCGCGAGTTCGAGCTGGACCTGCCGGGTTCAATCGACGCCTTGCTGCCGTTCGCCAAGTAATCCCGAATCCATAACACCCATAACAACAGGAGGCTGCAATGGCCATCATCGACTTCTTCGACCGCGGTCGGTCGTTGAACCCGCAGGGGACTGCTTTCGTCATGGACGGGCAGCGTTGGGCATACGAGGAGTCTTACGGCATTACTTGCCAGGTGGCTCAGGCGCTGGTGGCGGATGGCGCCCGTAAAGGCAGTCACGGTGCTGTGCTGGCCGGGAACCATCCCCTGGCCTGGATGTGCGTACTAGGCCTGTGGCGTGCCGGCCTTGCGTGGGTACCTTTGAATCCGCGCAGTTCGGCTGACGAAAGCATCCAGTTGGTCAAGGGCTTCGATGTTGAAGTGCTGTTTTTTCAGAAGGCCTATGCCCCGGTCGTAGAGGTGCTGCGTTCAGCCTGTCCCGGTTTGAGAAAACTGGTCTGCATCGACGGCCATGTCGAGGGTTGCCTGTCACTCCCCGACTGGCTGGCGGTGCAAGGCCAAAGTGTTCCTTGCGTCGAATCCGAGCCTGACGATGTGGTTGCGATCATGCCTACCGGCGGCACTACGGGTCTGCCCAAGGGCGTGATGCAGACGCATCGAAACCTCGGGCTTTCAGTGCTCAACGGCATCATCAACACGACCTACGCCCCGGGCGAACGCATCGTGAACCTGGCTGCCGCGCCGATGACTCATACTGCCGGCTTTCTGTCGTTGTCTGCCAGTGCGCGGGGCGGGACAGTGGTCGTGCTGACCAAGCCTGATCCAATGTCTTTGCTGGATGCCATCGAAGAACATCGGGTCACCGAGTTATTCCTGCCCCCCACCGTGATCTATCGCTTGCTGGAAACGCCGGGTATCGAGCAACGGGACTTCTCATCGCTGCGTTACCTGATGTATGGCGCTGCGCCCATGTCGCTGGAGAAACTCAAGCATGCATTGGCGGTTTTCGGTCCTGTGATGATGCAGGGTTACGGCCAGACCGAGGCGCCGGGTTCGATTGCTTTCCTGCGCCCCCAGGACCATTTCTTGGACGGTCGCATCGCACCGGACAGCCGTCTCTCAGCCTGTGGTTTGCCGTCAGTTACCAATGCATTGGCGGTCATGAGTGACGACGGGCGTCAACTGCCTCAAGGCGAAAGTGGCGAGATCTGCGTGCGTGGTGACATCGTCATGAAGGGTTATTACAAGGAGCCGCAGAAAACCGTAGAAGCCGTGGTGGATGGGTGGCTGCACACCGGCGATGTAGGGCATCTGGACGTCGAGGGGTTCCTGCATATTACCGATCGCAAGCGTGACTTGATCATATCTGGCGGGTTTAACGTCTATCCCGGCGAGGTAGAGCAGGTTCTATGGTCCCACCCGGCCGTATTGGACTGTGCGGTGATCGGTGTGCCCGACGCAGACTGGGGTGAGTCGGTCAAAGGCGTCGTCGAGCTCAAGCCAGGTTTCAGCATAGATGCGCAAGAACTGATTGATCTGTGCAAGAACAAACTGGGTTCAGTGAAGGCGCCGAAGACAATCGATTTCCTTTCGCCATTACCACGTAGCGCAGTCGGAAAAGTATTGAAGAAAGAGCTGCGTGAAAAATACTGGGGCGACCAAGCGCGTCGCATCTGATTCAAATGAAGAGAAAACAAGAAGATGACCAGTCCTGTGAATCGTCAATGGTTACTAGCCCGTCGCCCGGTAGGCGCCGTTGTGCCTGAAGACTTCCGTTATTGCGAGGGGCCGTTGCCTCAGCCGGCGGAGGATGAGGTGTTGGTGCGTTCGCTGTATTTTGGGTTCGATGCCAGCCAGCGCATCTGGCTGACTGATCATGGCGGCTACCTGCCGCCTGTTCAAATTGGCGAACCTGTGCGCACCATGGGCATTGGCCAAGTGGTGGATTCGCGCCACCCGGGTTACGCAGTGGGAGACCTGGTTGAAGGCTTCCTGACTTGGCAGGACTACAGCATTGCCCGGGCCGACGGCCCAATGCCTTTACGCGTGCTGCCCCCGTCTGAAGATATGCCGCTCACCTGGCATCTGGGCGTTTTCGGTGTGGGCGGCTTGACCGCTTACTTCGGTGTGACCGACGTTCTCAAGGTTGGGCCTGGTGATACTGTCGTGGTTTCGGCTGCCACCGGGGCGACGGGTTCTCTGGTGGCAGGGATCTGCAAGGCGGCCGGTGCCGATCGGGTCATCGGCATCGCCGGTGGTGCAGAAAAGTGCCGCTGGATCGTGGAGCACGCCGGTTACGACGAGGCCATCGATTACCAGAACGAGGACATCGGCGCACGTCTTGCCGAACTTTGCCCTGAAGGCGTGAATGCCTACTTTGACAACGTCGGTGGCGACATGCTCGACACCCTGTTGCTGAACATGGCGCCACGCGGGCGGGTGCTCATCTGCGGCGCCATGTCATCCGGCTACACCGGTGTTCAGTTGCAAGGGCCGCGCAACTACATGTTTATTTGCGTGAAAATGCTCAAGGTAGAAGGGATCCTGCTGACGTTTTATCGTGATCGGCTGGAAGAGGGCGCCCGGCAGATGGCGCAGTGGATGGCTGAAGGCAAGTTGAATGTGGTCGAGAACATCGTGGAAGGCTTCGAGCATGCACCGTCGCTGCTGCCCACTCTGTTTACCGGTAAACAACCTGGCAAGCTGGTTCTGAAAGTGGCTGACCCGGTTTGATGCTGTTGAGTGGGGGCTACTCACCCCCACAGACTCACGACTTCAATACCTACAACAACAGGAAAGTCGGCAGATGACTCAAAATAAAACACAGCGCCCGGCCATCATGGTGACTGGCGTATCGACCGGTATTGGTCTTGCGATTGCCGAGGATCTTATGGAAGCCGGTTACCGGGTGTTCGGTAGCGTACGTCGACCGGAGGACGCTGCGGGATTGTCAGCAACCTATGGAGAGCTTTTTTTCCCCTGGTTTTCGATGTGACCGACACCGCGGCATTGGCAGCAGCCGCGCAAACGGTCGCGCAACACTTGCAAGGGCTGCAGCTGGCTGCGCTGGTCAACAATGCAGGCATCAGTCTCAGCGGGCCACTGGCGCTTCAGCCCATTGAAGAGTTTCGCAAGACATTTGAAGTGAATGTCTTTGGCGTGCTCGAGGTGACTCGGGCGTTCTTACCGTTGTTGGCCGTGCGGTCGCCGCGAAGTGGCAGGGCTGGACGTATTGTCAACATCGGATCGGTGGCCGGGGCAATGACCACGCCGTTCATGGCCGCCTATTCGGCTTCAAGCATGCGCTGGAAGCATTGAGCTAAGGTTTGCGACGTGAGCTGATGCCTTGCGGTATCGAGGTCTCGACAATTGAGCCCAGCTTCATTCGTTCAAGCATCTTCGAGAAAGCCGCCGCAACCAGCCAGACACACCGCTACACGGGCACGCGTTATGAGGCATCGTGGTTGCAGTTCAATCGCGCGCTATTGCAACAGGAG
This sequence comes from Pseudomonas sp. TH10, assembly GCF_016651255.1. Classification (GTDB taxonomy): domain Bacteria; phylum Pseudomonadota; class Gammaproteobacteria; order Pseudomonadales; family Pseudomonadaceae; genus Aquipseudomonas. The sequence continues at coordinate 14,014 of NZ_JAEKEG010000048.1, read as the reverse complement.
AGCGGGGCGGCGCTACCGAGCAAGGTGACCCGCGCTGTACGGCATGCGATAGAGTCGCGCGTACCTCGTACGCGCTATCCCCTGGATCGGATTTGGTACATCAGTCAGTGGTTACCGGATCGGGTCTTCGATCGGTTCATCTTCAAGGCCCTGGGACTCAACAAGTTGATGAGCTCAGACACTTGAAGGCGCGCCGGTTTTAAGTGGCGGCGCGTGGTGGACATCCGTATTCAAAAGGATGTTTGCCATGCGGGCGCTGCGATCCTGGCGGCTGTTCGATGTGCCTTCGGTAGACAGAAGTGACAGCCCCAACTGGTAGGAGTAGATAAGGAATGCTCGATCCCGCGCTTCTGTCTCCCCCATCTGCATTTGCATCAGCAAACCCTCGATATAACTCAGGCGGTGCTTGTCGACCTCGTCAATGGCCTGCCGTGCCTGGCGATCCGCGCGTGCCCAGGCGCGAATTCCCAGTTCCACTGCCGCCGCTTCCTGGGCGGCATGCCCGTGATAGGGCAGTTCCAGAAGCCGGATGAGCTGTTGCTCGGCAGAGGTCTGCGCATTGCGCAGGTGCAAAATCACATCCTCTGTAGCCCGCGCCCGCCAATTGCTGAGTATCCCCTGCAGCAGCTCGTCGCGATTGCTGAAGTGGTGATAAAAGCTGCCGCGCGTAATGCTCATGGCCTTCGCCAGCGTATCGACACGTACAGCGTCGACCCCGCTTTGCTCAACAGTTGCTGGGCCGTTTGAATCCAGTCCTCACGGGTCAAATTGGGACGCGATGCCATACCAGAAAACCTTAACCCACATGGGGTGCGACAAGTGTGCGCCGCGAACGGCTATGGGTCGGATTCTAACGGGATCCTTGCGTTGTTGCAGCACTGCGCCCGTCTATGAGTCCAGACGGACCATAGCATACATATGTGTATCCTATAATTAATAGAAGATTCTCAGTAAAAATAGGATCTTCATGATCTTATAAAGATAAAAACATACATAACTGTATTGACTGTGTCCGCAACCATCGTTATTGTTGACATACAAGCCTGTATGTTCGCAAAAAATAAAAACCGGAGGTCGTATGGAAGGTCTGGGCAAGACGCTGCTCGCTGCAGGACACACCACCAATTACCACGAGTCAGGCGCGGGCAAGCCCTTGTTCCTGCTGCATGGGTCGGGCCCAGGCGTTTCCGGCTGGAGTAATTGGGCGAAAAGCATGGCGTCTTTCGATGACGCCTGGCGGGTGATCGTTCCGGATATCGCGGGGTTCGGTTTCACCCCTTATCAGGAAGGCCTGAAGTACGACATCAAACTGTGGGTCAACCACGTCGTCGGCATCATGGATGCGCTGGATATTGCCAAAGCATCGTTTGTCGGTAACTCCTTCGGCGGCGCCGTGGCCATCGGCCTCGCTATCTTCGCGCCGGAGCGAGTGGACCGCCTGGTGCTCCTGGGTACCCCGGCCGGGGAATTCGTCCAGACCCCGGGTCTGCGCGGTGCCTACACCTACGAGCCTTCTCTCGAGAACATGCGCGCCTTGATGGCGTTGTTTCCCTACAACCCCGAATTGATCACTGAACAGCTGGTTCAAAGTCGCTATGTCGCCAGTGCCCGCCCAGGCGCCCAGGATGGCTTGCGCAAACTGTTGCCTGCGCCTGCCGCAGAGGGCGAGACCGTGGTCAAGGGTTTTCCGGCAGCGGCCCTGGCAAAAATCAAGGCGCCAACACTGGTGGTCCACGGCCGCGAAGATCGGGTGGTGCCACCCGAGTGCGGCCTGCTGATCGCCAACAGCGTACCGGATGCGGACCTGCACCTTTTTGGTCGCTGCGGTCATTGGGTTCAGAGCGAGCAGCCAGCGCGCTTTGTCTCATTGGTTCGTCACTTTTTGAGCGAGTAAGGCCATGAGTCGTAACGTATTGGAAAGGGTGCTTTGGCAGCTGTCCGTTGATCGTTCGGCGAAGGAACGCTTTCGCGCTGACGGCTCTCGATTTCTTGCGCGGTTCGCGTTGAGCGATGAGCACAAACAAATGGTGCTGGAGTTCGATGTCGCGGGTCTGCAGCGCGCCGGGGTCAACCCGATGCTCACGATGGGCTTTTGGCAAGAGTTGGCGCCCGATCGAGACATGGCGATTTACAAGCGTCGCCTAGGCGCTACCGAAGAACATATCGCAGCGTTCAGCGCTGCGCTGAAGGGTTGACTGAGCCATGGGCAAAATCGTTGGCGGTTTCTGGATGCCGCATGATCCAGTGATGTTTGTGGCGCCTGAGGCACCTGCCGAGGCGGTGAGAAACAAGATCTGGGGCGCTTTCGATATCTGTGCGCAGCGCTTGGCGGAGCTTGAGCCTACCAGCGTGATCATCGTCGGCTGCGACCATTTCATTCTGTTCGGCCCGCAATGTTTGCCCAAGTACGTTATTGGTACCGGTGACATCGATGGTCCGGTTGAAAGTTTGCCTGGGCTGAGTCGTGGGCCCATCAGCAATCATCAGGCATTGGCCGAGCACATCGTCAATGACGGCGAGGCGAAAGCGATTGACTGGACGGTGGCGCGCAGTTTCACCGTCGATCACTCATTCTCCATTCCCCAGCAGATGGTAGTGCAGCCGGCGGAAAAGATTCTGGGACACACGTTGCCTTGCATTCCTGTTTACCTGGCGTGCGGTGTCGACCCCTATATCTCGCTGTCGAGAGCGGCGGACCTGGGGCGCCAGATTCAACAAGCCGTCGCCTCTTTCGATGAGCATGAGCGGGTTGTGATCATCGGCAGTGGCGGCATCAGTCACTGGGTGGGTACTGCACAGATGGGGCAGGTGGCCGAAGATTTCGACCGCGAAATTCTTGATCTGGGCGTGCGCGGTGATCTCGCCGGACTGACCGCCTACCGCGATGAGGAAATCCTTGAGCGCGCCGGTAATGGCGCCATGGAAATCCGTAACTTTGCCTGCGCCATGGCCGCGGTTCCCGAGGCTTATGGCGAAGTGATTGCTTACGAACCGGTACCAGAATGGGTGACCGGTCTGGGCTTTGTGCAACTGCATTCGAGGGGCTCCCGCGATGAGTAACGTTCTCCTCTGCCAGCGCGATGAGTTGGCACCGGGCTGCAAAAAGAAAGTGCAGAACGAGCAGGTCGGCGATATCTGCGTTTACAACCTGGACGGCACGTTCTATGCCACGGCAGACACGTGCACCCATGCCACGGCATCCCTGGCGGATGGCGACATCGAAGACGACTTGATCACGTGTCCGGTGCATTGGGGCCAGTTCGATATTCGCACCGGCCAGGCCGTGACCTTTCCCTGCGAGCGCCATCTGCGCACCTATCGAGTCATTGTCACTGATGGTGGAGTGTTCGCCGACGTCGAGAGTCAGTCGGTAGAAGCCGAAGCTGCCGCAGACAGTCCTGTCTGATTCGCGGCTCCCCAATAATAAAAATGTGAGGGTCTTATGACCGACATCATCAAACTCAGGGAAATCGAAGCCACTGAACCGCTTCGCAACCTGGATCGAATCTGCGACATGGAAAGCGGGCGTATGTCCGGCAAGGTGTTCTGGGACAAGGACATCTACGAGCAGGAGCTTGAAAAGGTTTTTGCGCGGTGCTGGCTTTTTGTGGCGCATGAATCGCAACTGCCCAAACCGGGTGACTACCTCACCACCACGATGGGTGAGGATGAGGTGCTGGTCGTTCGGCAGAAAGACCAATCGGTCAAGGTCATGCTCAATGCCTGTCCGCACCGCGGTAACAAGGTCTGCTTCGCAGAAGCGGGCAATGCCCGGGGCTTTATCTGCAATTACCACGGTTGGTCATTTGGCGCCGACGGCGGCCGCTTGATGGGCATGCATGAATCCAAATGCTATGAAGAAAGCGGGTTCGACAAGTCCGAGCACGGCCTGCGCCAGGCTCGGGTAGCTACTTATAAAGGTCTGGTTTTGCCACCTTTGGCGCGGATGCGCCAAGCCTTGAAGAATACCTGGGACCCATGGCGTGGTACCTGGATGTACTGCTGGACATGGACGAAGGTGGCACTGAATTCGCCGGCGGCTGCATCCGGTCGACCATCGAGTGTAACTGGAAGATCGCCGCTGAAAACTTTGTGGGCGATATCCTGCACGGCGGCTGGACCCACGACTCAGCCGCGAAGGCAATGTTGGGTGGCCCGGTGATGAATGTCGGCGAGTTGCCTGAGTCCTACTCGGTCAACTGGAACGGTCACGGCTATGAATTTGCCACCGATGTCGTGGGCAATGCCGCAACCCTCGGCGAACGCGACATCAACAAATACATTCACACCATTCGACCCAAGGTTGCCGAACGTCTGGGTGAGTTCCGTTCAAAGCTGATCGGCGCTGTCTCTTCGTTCACCGTCTTTCCCAACTTCTCCTTCCTGCCCGGCCAGAACACTGTCCGCGTATGGCACCCCGTGGCCCGGACAAAATCGAGCTGTATACCTGGGTAATCGTCAACAAGAGTGCCCCGCAAGAAATCAAGGACAAGTGGCGCAAAGGCGCAATGATGACGTTTTCGCCGACTGGCGTATTCGAGATGGACGATGGCGAAAACTGGGAATATTGCACCAAGACCAGTCGCGGCATGGTGACGCGCTATCAGGACCTGTACGTCGGGCTGGGCATGAATACACGGATCGATGATGGCGTGCTCCCAGGCAACGTTTTCAAAGGGCAGCTCAACGAATGTAACGCTCGCGCGTTCTACCAACGCTGGAAAGATCTGCTGCAAGCACCGACCTGGGCCGATGTGCCAGACCGCAACGGCACGATGCGCTGATGGAGCCTGTGACCATGGAAATCACAACCGAAAAACCGGTGAGTGTCGACGATGCTCGCCAAGTGAAAGCGTTTCTGCTGCGTGAAGCACGCCTGCTGGATCACGAGTGTTGGGACGACTGGCTGATGACAATGTCCGAGCAAATCCATTATTGGATGCCGGGCATCGAGAACCGTCGCCGTGAAGATAAATCCGGTCCTTACACCGCAGAGCACATGGCTTTTTTCGACGACTCCTTGCGTGATTTGCAACGCCGGGTTGCCCGTTTCAAGCAACCCTCGGCATGGGCTGAAAACCCGCCAACGCGCAATGTGCACGTCGTCAGCAACATCGAAGTGTTCTCGGGCAGCCAGCCGGGGAGTTCACTGCCTATTCCTGCTTCATGAACGTGCGTAGCCGCGGTCTGAGCGAGTCGGCACAGATAGTCGGTCGACGCGAAGACGTGCTGCGTCTGGAGGGGGATGGCTTGAAACTCCTCAAGCGCAAAATCCTTATCCCCAACGCGATGTTGCTGTGCAAGAACATCAACACCTTTCTTTAGGAGACGCACATGGGTTGGCTTGAAGGTCAGGTGGCTCTGGTCACCGGCGGTACGAGGCGGTATCGGCAGCGCCATCGTGCGTCGCTACGTCGAGGAGGGGGCCAGGGTCGCTGTCATGGCCCGGGATGAAACTCAACTGGCCGCACTGCGTGATTCGCTTGGTGACAGCATCATTACCGTGCGTGGCGATGTCTCCAGCGCGGCCGACAACCAGGCCGCCGTTGCCGCGACACTGGATGCCTTCGGCAAGCTTGACACCTTTGTGGGAAACGCAGCGGTTTTCGACTATTTCACCCGCCTTGATCGGATCGCCCCGGAAGATTTCGCCGCAGCCTTTCAAAAGCTATTTTCGATCAATGTCCAAGGCTATCTGTTGGGCGCGCGCTGCTGCACCGAAGCGCTGCGTGAAAGCCGTGGCAGCATGATTTTTACGCTATCCAACAGTTCGTTCTATGCCGGTGGCGGCGGGATTCTGTATGTCACCGCCAAGCATGCGTTGGTCGGAATGATTCGCCAACTGGCCTATGAGCTGGCGCCGGATATCCGGGTCAATGGCGTGGCGCCCGGCGCGACCAACACCGCGATGAAAAGCCTCGACGGGTTGAACAAACGCAGCATACCGCTCAACCAGATTCCCGGTTTCGAGAAGTCAGCGGCTGACGCGGTGCCGCTCAAGTCCATCGCCGAACCCGAAGACCATACAGGTCACTATGTGCTGCTGGCGTCGCGACGCAGTGCCAGCCAGACCACAGCAAACATCATTCACAGTGACGGCGGGTGGGAGGTACGTACCCAAGGCTGACAGCACCCTCGGCGACAACAGAACTTCGATAACCATAATAATGAGGCTGGCCAATGAGCCTGAAAACCATAACGTCCGAACGTGCACCGCCGAATGCGTTGAATACGTTATTCAGCGACCTTCGACTGCCGGTTATTGCAGCCCCGATGTTCCTCGTGTCCGGACCGGAGTTGCTGAAAGCATGCTGTCGTGCCGGAGTGATCGGCAGTCTTCCGGCGCCGAACGCACGGACGGTCGAAGTCCTCGACACGTGGCTTGCGCAGTTGCATGCAGATTTTGCCGCCGCTCGCCTCGAAGGCATCGAAGTGGCGCCCTGGTTGTTCAACATGATCGTGCACAGCACCTACGATCGATTCGACGCCGAGCTCGAATTGGTACGGCGCTATCAACCACCGCTGGTCTCGACCGCATTGGGCAGCCCCAAACGCGTCATCGACGCAGTGCACAGTTATGGTGGCCAGGTCATTTCCGATGTCATCACTCCGGCCATGGCGCGCAAGGCGGTGGAGGCGGGTGTCGACGGCCTGATCCTCGTGTGTAACGGGGCGGGGGGACACACAGGTCATTACAACCCGTTTGCCTTTGTGGCCGAAGTTCGCGAGTTTTTGGAACGGCCCTCTGGGCATTGCCGGCGCTATCTCCAGTGGTCGCGACATTCATGCGGTGCAAGTGATGGGGGCGGACTTTGCCGTCGTGGGGACGCGGTTTATTGCAGCCACTGAAAGCCTGGTCAGCGACGAGTACAGGGTCATGCTGACCGAGTGCTCAATGGATGACCTGGTGCCCACCAAAGCGGTCAGCGGAGTATTGGCCAACTGGATGAAGCCTTCTTTGATTAAGGCACAAATTGATCCGGAAACAGTATCGGCAGCCGCGATCGATTTTTCCGGAAATATCGCCAGCGCCAACAAGGCCTGGAAAGACGTCTGGTCTGCCGGGCACGGCGTCGGCCAGATCAAGCATTTGGTCAGTACCACGCAGTTGATCAATGAACTGGAACAGGACTATCACGCCAGTCTGCAGCGTTCTCTCGCTCATCCCTCGCTCACCAGGAGTCACCGCTCATGACGCAAGTTCAGCAACGCCTGATCGACGCCGCCGCTGCGCTTCAGGCCTCAAGAGACAGCGCTTCAGCCATTGGACGTATTTCGGATCGCTTCGATGTTCATACCCTCGAAGACGCCTATGCGGTGCAAGAGTTAAACACCGAACGGGCGTTAAAAAATGGCCGCCGGTTGTCCGGACGCAAGGTGGGCCTGACGTCGTTGGCCGTTCAACAGCAGTTGGGTGTCGATCAGCCGGATTTCGGCATGTTGTTTGCCGACATGGAAGTGCTCGACGGCGGCCTGATTGACTGCAGCCGGCTGATCCAGCCCAAGGCCGAGGGCGAAATTGCATTTGTGCTCAAGCGAGATCTTCTGGCGGCAGACACCACCCTTGCGGAGTTGCTCAGTGCCATCGACTACGTGTTGCCGGCGTTGGAAATCGTCGATTCGGCCATCGAGAATTGGAAAATCACCCTGGTCGACACCGTCGCCGACAATGCCTCGAGTGCCCGCTACGTATTGGGCAAAAACCCGGTGCAATTGTCTGATCTGGACTTGAGCCTCGAGGGGATGACCTTGGCGAAAAACGGTGAACAGGCGTCGATGGGTGTTGGCGCTGCCTGCCTGGGCAACCCGTTGGACGCGTGCTTGTGGCTGGCGCGAACCATGGCCAAGGCGGGTCGACCGCTGCTCGCTGGCGATGTGCTTTTATCCGGCGCCCTAGGGCCAATGGTCTCGGTAGAGAAGGGTGATCGGCTGCATTTGCGCCTGACTCGCCTGGGCGAGGTCAGCTGCCGCTTCGTCTGATAACACCGTCACGCCGTATTCGCCTTGTGCAATTGCTAATACCTCAAGCAACAAAAAAACAATGAAGCGTTAATACAAACGCTCAGGAGGTTGTAACAGTGACTGACCTATTCAAAGGCCGGCTTTTGGCGCCTGCGCGCGTGGAGTATGAACCCGGGGAGGACGGCGGTTTTGTGCTCCGCTGCCCGGAACCCCTGCAACCCTACGCTCGCTGCGTGGGCGAGTGGCTTGAGCATTGGGCGAGCGCGCGCTGATCTGACCTTCCTCGCCGAGCGTCGGGAGGGGCAATGGTATCGACTGAGTTATGGCCAGGCGCGGCAACAGGTCGGTGCGTTGGCGCAGGGCCTGCTGGATATGCGGCTCGCCAAGGATGCACCGTTGGTGGTGCTGTCCGAGAATGACATCGACCACGCGCTGTTGGTGTTGGCGGCCATGCATATTGGTGTGCCGGTGGCGACCATTTCCGTAGCCTACGCACAGTCAGCGGGCGACTGTGCCAAGCTGCAATCGATTCTGCGTGCGCTGGGCCCGGCGGTGATTTTTGCCAACGACGCAGCGCGTTACGGCCATGCATTGGCCGCGATCCAAGCGGATTGTCCTGTCATTGTTGCCTGCAATCATCACGCGGTCCTGGGCGCGATTCCTCTGAGCGATTTGTATGAGTGTGTTGAAACCCCAGCGGTGATGGCCGCTTTTGCAACCGTGGTTCCCGACACAACCGCACGTTACTCGCTGACTTCCGGTTCCACCGGGGTACCCAAGGTTGTTGTCACCACTCAGCGGATGCTGTGCGCCAATCAACAATCGATTGCCCAGTGTTGGAAATTTGTCGAACAGCGGGCAATGGTCGTGCTGGACTGGCTGCCCTGGAGCCATGTGTTTGGCGCCAACCACAACTTCAACCTGGTTTTACGCAATGGCGGCACCCTCTACATCGACGATGGTCGCCCGTTGCCCGGTTCGATCGAGCGGACGCTGGAAAATATTCGTTCGGTCAGGCCCACGCTGTTTTTCAATGTGCCAAAGGGCTACGAAGTCATGCTGCCGTTTCTGGAGACTGATGACGCGTTGGCTCGTAGCTTTTTCGAGCGACTGGAGATGGTGTTCTTCGCGGGTGCGGCATTGCCCGCCAGTCTTTGGCAGCGCCTGAAAGCGGTCGCGGCTCGGGTGAGCATCAAACCGTTATTGTTTTCCAGCGCCTGGGGAGCAACCGAAACGTCTCCGGTGCTGACCATGGTGCATTACCTGACTCAAGCCAGCGGCAACATCGGCCTTCCGGTGCCCGGTGTTGAAATCAAATTCGTGGCCAGTGGCGACAAGCTGGAAATGCGTGTTCGAGGCGAGGCCGTGTTCAACGCTTACCGCCATAGCCCTGAACTGACCGCTAGCGCATTTGACGACGAAGGTTATTACCGCATCGGTGATGCGGGTGAACTGGTTGACCCTCAAGCTCCGGAAAAAGGCATCCAGTTCAACGGCCGGATTACTGAAGACTTCAAGCTCACCAGCGGCACCTGGGTCTCGGTGGGGGCTTTGCGCGTACGGTTGCTCAGCGCTTTGTCGCCCTATGTTCAAGACTGCGTCATCACCGGGCATGACCGCGACGAGTTGGGGGCGCTCCTGTTCGCCTCGCCGGCACTTCGCGAGTTGGCGGGTGAGGGCGGCCACTGCATGACGGCTGATGAGTTATCGGCCTGCGACGCCGTGAGGCAGGCGCTGTTAGCTGCCATCGTGCGCCTCGCTAAAGAAACTCCCGCGACCTCCAAACATGTTACGCGGCTGGTCATTCTCGACACCCCGCCCAACCTCGAAGCCGGTGAAGTTACCGACAAGGGGTACATCAATCAACGTCAATCACTGAACCTTCGTGCCGATCAGGTCGCGCGTTTGCACGCCGAAAACCTTGATCCGGCGGTGATTCAACTGGCCCAGGCCACAGGAGCATTTTCCTATGCCATCTGAACGTAAATACAAGGTCGCGATCATCGGCTCCGGCAACATCGGTACCGATCTGATGATCAAGATCCTGCGCAATGCCAAGCATCTGCAGATGTCGGTAATGGTCGGTATCGACGCCACTTCGGACGGTCTCGCTCGCGCCGAGCGCATGGGGGTGGCGATCACTCATGAAGGTGTCGAGGGGCTGACACGCATGCCTGAATTCGCCGACATCGACTTCGTGTTCGATGCCACGTCGGCCGGCGCGCACGTGAAAAATGACGCGTTCCTGCGCACGATCAAACCTGGCATCCGCCTGATCGATCTGACGCCCGCAGCCATTGGTCCGTACTGCGTTCCGGTGGTCAACCTCGAGCAAAACCTCGATCAGCTCAACGTCAACATGGTCACGTGCGGTGGTCAGGCGACCATCCCGATGGTGGCGGCGGTGTCGCGAGTGGCGAAGGTGCATTACGCCGAAATCGTCGCCTCGATTGCCAGTAAATCTGCTGGCCCCGGCACACGTGCCAACATCGACGAATTCACCGAAACCACCTCCAAAGCCATCGAAGTCATCGGCGGCGCCGGCAAGGGCAAGGCGATCATCGTGATGAACCCGGCCGAGCCGCCACTGATGATGCGCGACACGGTGTTTGTGTTGTCTGAAACGGTTGATCAGTCGCTGGTCGAAGCCTCGATTGTCGAGATGGCTGCCTCCGTTCAGGCCTACGTGCCGGGCTATCGCCTGAAGCAAAAAGTGCAATTCGATGTGATTCCTGAAGACGCTCCGCTGAACATTCCTGGCCTGGGTAAATTCTCCGGGCTCAAAACCTCGGTGTTCCTCGAAGTCGAAGGCGCCGCCCATTACCTGCCGGCCTACGCCGGTAATCTCGACATCATGACCTCCGCTGCCTTGGCCACCGCCGAGCGCATGGCGCAGTCGATGCTGAACGCCTGAGGAAACCGACATGACTTCTTTTAATTCCGGCAAAAAACTCTACATCTCCGACGTGACCCTGCGCGACGGCAGCCACGCGATTCGTCACCAGTATTCGATCCAGAATGTGCAGGACATTGCCCGCGCACTGGACAAGGCCAAAGTCGACTCGATCGAGGTTGCCCACGGTGACGGCCTGCAAGGTTCGAGCTTCAACTACGGCTTCGCCGCGCACACCGATCTGGAGTGGATCGAAGCCGCGGCCGACGTGATCCAACACGCCAAGATCACCACACTGTTGCTGCCTGGTATCGGCACGGTGCATGACCTGAAAGCGGCCTACAACGCCGGTGCCCGAGTGGTGCGCATCGCCACCCACTGCACCGAAGCGGACGTGTCGAAACAGCACATCGAATACGCCCGCGAACTGGGCATGGACACCGTCGGTTTCCTGATGATGAGCCACATGATCCCGGCCGAACAATTAGCCGCACAAGCCAAGCTGATGGAGAGCTACGGCGCGACGTGCGTGTACATGGCCGACTCCGGTGGCGCAATGAACATGCAGGACATCCGCGACCGCTTCCGCGCATTCAAGGCTGTGCTCAAGCCGGAAACTGAAACCGGCATGCACGCTCACCACAACCTGTCGCTCGGCGTGGCCAACTCGATCACTGCCGTCGAGGAAGGCTGCGACCGCATCGACGCCAGCCTCGCCGGCATGGGCGCGGGTGCCGGTAACGCGCCGCTGGAAGTGTTCATTGCCGCCGCCGAGCGCTTGGGCTGGAACCACGGCACTGACCTGTACACGCTGATGGATGCAGCTGATGACATCGTTCGGCCCTTGCAGGACCGGCCGGTGCGCGTTGACCGTGAAACCCTGGCGCTGGGGTATGCCGGCGTCTATTCGAGCTTCCTGCGCCACGCCGAAATCGCGGCAGCCAAGTACGGCCTCAAGACCCTCGACATCCTCGTCGAACTGGGCAAACGCCGGATGGTCGGCGGCCAGGAAGACATGATCGTCGACGTGGCCCTGGATCTGTTGGCCGCGGGTAAAGGTCACTGAGGAATCGCGATCATGAGCTTTCTAGTATCTATTGAACCATCGGGACATACCTTCGAATCTGATCCTTCGCAATCGATTCTTGACGGTGCTCTCGCTGAAGGCCTGATGCTCAAGCACAGTTGCCGCTCAGGCACTTGTGGCAGTTGTAAGGGGCAGGTGCTCAGCGGCGAGGTCGATCATGCTGACAGTCCTTTAGAGGTGCTGTCACTTGCCGAAAGGGAAGGGGGGCTAGCTCTGTTCTGTTGCGCTCGGCCGCGCTCTGCCCTGGTCATTGATGCGCCAGAGGTGACCGAGCATAAAGGTATCTCTGTGCAGCAAATCGCTGGACGCGTGGCAAGTGTCGAGAAGGTCAGTGACGATGTTGCGATTTTGCGCTTGATGCTACCTCCTGAGCACAGTTTCCGTTACCTGCCTGGACAGTATGTGCAAGTGATGCTCAAGAATGGCCAGCGTCGCAGCTATTCCATGGCCACGAGTGTGTTGCGCGACAACCAGTTGGAATGGCACGTCAGACACATGCCCAATGGCACCTTCAGTGGGCATGTTTTCAATGCGCTCAAACCACGCGACCTGTTGCGGCTCGAGGGGCCTTTCGGAGGGTTTTTCCTGCGTGAAAGCGATAGGCCCATGGTGTTTCTGGCCAGTGGAACCGGTTTTGCGCCGATTCAGGCCTTGCTTGAACAACTCGTTGATCAAGGTAACCGTCGGCCGGTCTACCTGTATTGGGGTGGGCGGAGGCGCTCGGACCTTTATCGACATGCAGAGTTACTGGAAATGGAGCGCACGCTGAGCTGGTTGCGCTATACGCCGGTGCTCTCCGAGCCTGGCCCTTCGTGTGATTGGCAAGGTAGTGTGGGGTTTGTACATAAAACGGTCATGAAAGATTTTTCCAGCTTGCGCGAGTTCGAGGTGTACGCCTGCGGAGCTCCCATCGTCGTGGACTCGGCACGCACCGACTACACGCTTGAACGAGAGCTTGATCCAGGCTGCTTTTTTGCAGATGCTTTTGTCTGACTCGGATGCTGCGCTGCGATATTTCGGAGTACCCGTACTTGATCTTAGGCAGAAGTATCGAGAACGGTGTGTAGACGGAATGAATGCTCTTGGCTGCCGATTCAAACGGTCATGACCGTCCAGAATTGATACGCAGTAAGTACGAAGCGATACATACGAAATCACGAGGAGTTCGGAGTGCAGAATCTGATCTACGGAGTTGGCAGGGTTCCAGTGGCGACATAGGTTGGGAAAGACATCATCGACTCGGTCGGCGTGTGCTCATAGGCTGAGGACAGCACGGCACTGAGTCGATCGCCCAACAGGTTCCAGGCTTTTTTCTTCTCTTCGGCATAATCGTGATGCAGGTAGTGGCGCCTCACCCGGGAGCCGGCCAGCACATGATTTTGGCAGCGATCGATGACGTCCAGGCTGACACCCAATGCCTGCATCATGGTCGCGCCGGTGCGGCGTAGGTCATGCGGTGTCCAGTCACCGTTCTGGCCGTTGGCAAGGACCAGCGTGTCGTCATGACGCCGTCTGGAGAGGGCCTTGCGGTTTTTGAACCGCGCCTGGCGATCGCCGACCTGTTTACTCACCACTTTTACGTCCACATGCCCATCATCCAGCTTGCTCGGAAAGCACCATTGGGAATGTCCCGTCAGGGTTTTCAGTTCCTGAAAGAAATGCAGGGCGAAGGGGAGAGGAAGACATGGTGGTCCTGTTTCTTGCCGCGAGTGCCTTTGACGTTTTCACTGGGGAGGAACCACGTCTGCTGGTCCAGGTCGACATTTTTCCATTCGGCCTGCAGCAACTCGCCAATGCGGCACAAAGTACCCAAGCTGATCCAGAGCGCGAGCTGGGTCTCCTTTTTAACGGCCGAATGCCCTCGTATTTTTGCCCGGCGGGGAGGGCATTGTAATCGGCCGTCATTTGCTGGAAGCGGTTGTGCAGTTCTAACAGCTCCGCCGGCGAAAGGATCCGACTTCTTTCTGCCTCGTAGTCGGCAGGGATCAGTGGGGTGATGTCGACCAGTTCTGTTGGATCGCTCTCGACTAATAGGGCACGCCAGGGCTGGCGTTTTCTGGCCCAGCCGAACA
>NZ_JAEKEG010000047.1 GCF_016651255.1 Pseudomonas sp. TH10 | reverse complement strand
GCAGTCACCGGCTCCGGGCTGGTGGCGGCGTGGTTAAAGCGCGGCCAGTTGACCAAGCCGGCGCAATTGTTTGCCGATTACTGTCGGGAGCAGCTGACGGCCAAGGCGGCCGCTTGACCGTCAAAAGATCGCAGGCTCCTGCATTTGAATGCGAGCCAACGTAGGCGCTGGCATAGCCTGCGATCTGTTGATCTTCAGCTTTTGCGCGGTTTTATGCGCGCTGTCGCCTCTGCCACCAACGGATCATCCGGCCAGTAATGCTTGGGGTATCGTCCTTTCAAGTCCTTCTTCACCTCGGCGTAGGTACTGCGCCAGAAGTTCGCCAGGTCCTGGGTCACCTGCACCGGCCGGCGCGCCGGGGATAGCAGGTGCAGTTTCACCACCTGCCTGCCGCCGGCGATGCGCGGGGTGTCAGACAGGCCGAACAGTTCCTGCAAGCGTACCGCCAGGATCGGTGGCTGCTCGCTGTAATCCAGGCGGATCGAAGAGCCCGACGGCACGCTCAGGTGATGCGGCGCCTGCTCGTCCAGGCGTTGCGGCAGCGGCCAGGGCAACAGGTTGTGGACGATGCTCGACAGGTCCAGGTTGCTGAAATGGCTCAGCCGCGAAACCTTGCCCAGATACGGCATCAGCCAGTGTTCAAGGCTTTTTAGCAACGCGGCGTCGCTGACGTCCGGCCATTCGCTCTGGCCCTTCCCCGCCAGATCCAGCTGGCGCAACAGCGCCACTCGCGCTTGCCACTGGCGCAGCTCCGGGGTCCACGGCAATAGCTCCAGGCCCTTGCGCCGCACCAGATTGACCAGCGCCTGACTCCGGGCGCTTTCATCCAGGCCGGTCAACGGCTCGCGGCTGAGGATCAGTTCCCCAACCTTGCGTTGGCGCTCGGCGCGCAACACGCCCTCGCGCTCATCCCAGTCAAGCTGGTCGACTAGGCGCACCTGCTCGCACAGCACGGAGTCGAACAGCGCCGGATCAAAATCCGTCGCCAGGTAAATCCGTTCCTCTCGCTGGCCCTGGCGACTGCCCAGGTCGGCAATCACCAGCCACGCTTGCTTCATCAGGCTGTCCGCTTCGGCGAACAGCGCCGCCCGGCCGTTGGCCAGGCGATACTCGGCGCCACCGGCACGGCGTTGCTGCGCCACGCGGTCGGGATAGGCCAGCGCTAACAGCGCGCCCAGCCAGCGTGGATGTTCGGGATCACTGACCGCCTGCGTCGCCTTGCCCCGCAGGTAGCCGCGATACTGCCGTGCCAGTTGCCGCGCACGCTGGACGCCGCCCTGGGCGCCACGCGCGGGGCGTTCCGCGCCGGACAACAGGACCAACCGGCTATGCAGATCGGCACCGGCGCCGCGCAGGATATCGCGCTCCCCCAGCAGAGCCGCGACGTCGCAGGCCATATCTGCCAACCCCAGGTCCTGGCCGCGCAACAGTAAATGACCAATACGTGGATGCGCCGGCAGCTCGGCCATGGCCTGGCCGTGGCGGGTCAGCGTCTCGCCATCCAGAGCGCCCAGGCGTTGCAGCAGATCCTGCGCCTGCGCATAAGCGGCGGCCGGCGGGATGTCGAGCCAGACCAGTTGCCCGGGCGTTACACCCCAGCGACCGAGTTGCAAGGCCAGGCTGGCAAGGTCAGCCGAGAGGATTTCCGCACTGGCATAGGCCGCCAGCTGTTCGTGCTGATCCTGGGACCACAGGCGATAACACACCCCGGCTCCAGGCGCCCGGCCCGGCCCGCACGCTGGGTGGCACTGGCACGGGAAATTCGCTGGGTGTCGAGGCGGGTCATGCCACTGCCGGGGTCGAAGCGCGGCACCCGCGCCAGCCCGGCATCGATCACCACACGCACACCGTCGATGGTCAGGCTGGTCTCGGCGATGTTGGTGGCCAGCACTACTTTGCGCTTGCCCGCAGGAGCCGGCTCAATAGCCGCGCGCTGGGCGCCAAGGTCCAGCTCGCCGTGCAGCGGGCAGAGCAGAACCTGGGAACTGTCGCCCAGCGCATCGGCCAGCTGTTGATGCACCCGCCGAATTTCCGCCTGCCCGGGCAGGAACACCAGAACGCTGCCGGCTTCATCGTTCAAGGCTTCAAGTATTGTCTGCACCAGTCTCGGTTCGATGAATTCACCCGCCTGGAACGGCCTGCCCCAGCGCATCGCCACCGGGTACATGCGCCCATCGCTGCGCAGTATCGGCGCATCATCGAGCAACCCGGCCAGGCGCTCGCCTTCGAGGGTGGCCGACATCAGCAGGATTTTCAGCGGCTGGTCTTCCCGGAACAGCTCACGACCGTTCAGACTTAAGGCCAACGCCAGATCAGCGTCGAGGCTGCGCTCGTGGAATTCGTCGAAGATCAGCAAACCCACGCCTTCGAGCGCCGGGTCATCCTGCAAACGGCGGGTGAGAATGCCTTCGGTGACCACTTCGATGCGCGTCTTGGGGCCGACCTTGCTGTCGAGACGAATGCGATAACCGACGGTTTCGCCGACCTTCTCGCCCAACTCGCTGGCCAAGCGCTCCGCCGCCGCACGCGCAGCCAGGCGACGCGGTTCGAGCATCAGAATGGTTTGCCCGTCCAGCCATGCCTCATTGAGCAGGGCCAGCGGCACGCGGGTGGTTTTACCGGCACCGGGCGGTGCTTCGAGCACGGCTTCGTGGCGTGTCGCCAAGGCTTCACGCAGGGCGGGTAAAACGTCGTCGATCGGCAAAGAATTCATGCTGGCTCCAAAACAGAGGGCCGAGTATAACGGCGAACTGCCGGGCGTTCGTCAGGGTCTTAATTCCAAATGACGACGCTTCGTTTTCAAATGACTGAGGAGATTTCCCATGCGTTTACCTTTTCGCCTGATCGGCGGTGTGCTGGTCGCTACTCTGCTCACCCAAATCACCGCGTGCGGTTCGATTTTCTACCCGGATCGGCGCGGCCAGATTGATGGCAAGGTCGACCCGGCGATTGCCGTGCTGGATGCCGTGGGCCTGCTCTTCTACATCATTCCCGGCTTGATCGCGTTTGCCGTCGACTTCGCCACTGGCGCGATCTATTTCGAACCCGGGAAGACCGCCCAAGTGGCTCCTGAAAAACTCCAGGAAGCGATTGGCGCCGACGGCAAGGTCGACAACGGCAAATTGCAGACCATCCTGGAAACCGAACTGGGCCGCAGCTTCCCGCTGGATGATCCACGCCTGATCCAGCACAAGGGCAGCACCCAGCAGTTGGCCATGTTCGGCCTGCAACCCGCTGCATAAACCTGTTGCAAGGAACCGCCGCACCTATGATCTCAAGCTCCGAACACGCCCGCCTGCTGCGGCTGGCGACCCGTGCCTCGGTGGCGGTGGCCTGCACGCTGATCGTCGCCAAAGCCATCGCCTGGTGGCTGAGCGGTTCGGTGAGCATGCTCGCCGGCCTCACCGACTCGGCGCTCGATGGCATTACCTCGATGCTCAATCTGCTGGCGGTGCATTACGCGCTGCGCCCGGCCGATGACGATCACCGTTACGGTCACGGCAAAGCCGAGTCCCTCGCGGGCATGGCGCAGGCCCTGTTCATTGGCGGCAGTGCGGTGTTGATCGCATTTCAGGCTTACGAGCGACTGCACGATCCACAACCGCTTGGCGCGCCGTGGCTGAGCATCGGGGTGATCGTGTTTTCGCTGCTGCTGACAGCGGCGCTGCTGGTATTGCAGCATCGGGTGATCAAGCAGACCGGCTCCAACGCGGTGCGCGCGGATTCGCTGCACTATCGCTCGGACATGTTGCTCAACGGCAGCATTCTGATTGCTCTGATTTTGGCCGGGCTCGGCTTTCATCAGCTTGATGCGTGGTTCGGTCTGGGGATTGCTGCCTACATTCTGTGGAGCGCGGTGCAGATCGCCCGGGAAAGTTTTTCGGTGTTGATGGATGAAGAACTGCCGACCGATGTCAGTCAGCACATGCTCGAACTGGCGTGCAGTGTACCGGGGGTGTTGGGCGCGCATGACTTGCGCACGCGGATTTCCGGCAACCACTGGTTCGTGCAGTTGCACCTGGAGTTGCCGGGAGAATTGACCCTGTCAGTGGCGCACGGCATCAGCGATCAGGCCGCCGATGCCATTCACAAAGCCTACCCACGGGCCGAAGTGCTGGTGCACGCTGACCCGCAAGAAGTGGTGCAAGCGGCCCGCGCTCAGAATTTGACCTGATAACCGCGACTGCCAAGGCAGTTGCCCTGGGCCTGCCGGTAGATCTGCACCACCGAGGGGTCCGGCTGATAAGTGTCGGCACGTGGATCGAAACCACTCTGCTCGACTGCATAGCGGTAGCAGTCGTAGCCGTCCTGATTGACCTGCTCCGGCGACTGTCCATTGGCCGGGTAAGCTTCAACGTCGTAGCCGTTGCTGGCCGACTGTGGCAGCGGTTGTCCCGGTGGCTCGACCACCACGTAATCCCGGGTGCTTTCCTGATAGGCATAGTACGAACCGGCCGCCAGGAACAGCAGCGAACCGCCGATCCACACCTCGCGTGCGTAATCGGGCAGGTAGCCCACCCGGATCCCGCGCGGCGGTTGCACCACCACATAACGTGGCCCCTGTGGACGGTACCAGTAGCCGCCCGAGTAGAAGTAATCGCTGGCCACCGTAGGGCACACGATAATCACGGTCCGGGAAGCGGTCGATCACATGCCCTGGACGATACTGCGGCCCAGGTCCCCAGCCATTACCGTGCCCAGTGCGGGCGACCGGGCCAGCGATTGTCATTACGATGGTCATCGGCGACGCGCCCCGGCCCGCCGACTTGCCAATGCGGGTGTAGCATCGTTGCGCCGTGGCTCATCCTGATAATAGCCCCGCTGAGGTTGCTGGGTCTGGCGCACGCTGTCGGGGCGACCCTGGATCGGCAGGTCATTGGCGGGTAACTGGGGTGGAGGCGGCGGTGGTCGCACCGGGCTGGTTGTAGTCCGGTGGCGGGCGACTTTGCCCTGTTGCGATTGTCGGTCCGTTCTGCTCGAACTGTCGACTGTTGTCACCGCGAATGATGTCGTTGCCCTGCCCACGGGGCTGATTACTCTGCTGTTGGGCGCATTCTGCGGGCGTTGCGAATGATCGTTGCCACCGCGCCCCGGATTATTGCCCTGGCGAGCATCACCTTGCGGGCCACCACCAGGCCCCCGATTTTGCGGCTCGTCAGCCAGCGCCTGGGTCGTGACGCTGATGCACAGTAAACCAACACCGGCCAAACGCCGGATGCGCGACTTCATGCTTTTCCTCACAGGAGCTCAGGGCTTGTACATAAGACTGGGAAAGCACAGGCCGGTTCTGCAACAGGTTATCAGTCGCGCAGTATTTTTCGCAGGCATAAAAAGGGGAGACCCGTCGGCCTCCCCTTAGAGAACTTCGTCCTGGCTCGACGCTTTTGACGTCGGCTCACCTCACGCCGTCTTGTGGACAGTGTGCAGCTCGGAGGCCGGCACATCCCCGGTGGGGGTGGCGGCCGCAGCTGACCTGATTGGGCGAGCTGCAGTGGACTGTTTTACCGAGCAGTGATTCTGGTGATAAGAATAGGCCCGAGGCCGCGACAGATGATTGCGAAGATTGCTGAAATAAACACCACTTGCGCAATTTTTAACCCTGGATAGATAATCCGCCGCAATAGTTACAACCAAGGACAGATTGATGAGCAAACTCGACCGTTACGACCTGAGCATTTTGGCGGAATTGCAGCGCGACGCCCGCATCTCCAACCAGGAACTGGCCGAGCGCATCGGTCTGTCGCCATCGCCGTGCTCGCGCCGGGTCAAGCAATTGGAAGACGACGGCTATATCTCGCGCCAAGTGGCTTTGCTGGATCGCAAAATGCTCGGTCTGAGCCTGACCGCGTACGTGCTGATCGGCATGGATCGGCACACGCCAGAGCGTTTCGAGAATTTCGAAGCGGCGATTCGCACATTGCCGCAGGTGTTGGAGTGCAGTCTGGTGACTGGCGTCGACGCTGACTATCAGTTGAAAGTGGTGGTGCCGGACATGGATCACTATCAAAAGCTGCTGCTTGGCCACCTTACGCGCATCGATGGCGTGACCAGCGTGCGCTCGAGTTTTGTGCTCAATCAGGTGCTCAACAGCACCGAACTGCCGCTGACTCATCTTCGCAGCTGATGACGCCATCGCTGGCAAGCCAGCTCCCACAGGTTTTGTGTTGAACACAAGATTGTGATCGACCACAAAACCTGTGGGAGCTGGCTTGCCAGCGATAGGGCCGGCGAAGGCGACCAATGACTGCGGCACACCGACGCAGGTCAATGCTGCGCGAACCTTGCGTGGCGTATACTCGCCGCGCCCTTTTAGCCCCGCGCGCGTCGGAGAAACCCAATGGATCCAGCACTATTAGAAGAATGGATGATGACCGGCCTGGTCAGCATCCTGATCATTTTCATGGGTTTCATCGTCTGGGATCTGGCGAAGAAGTCCAAGGCCGGGCGCTTTGGCTCGTTCATTCTGTTCTTCGTGCTGGGCCTGGGCGTGGCCGCGTTCATCATCAAGAGCGTGGTGATCGGCCTGATCGAATCCGGCGCTCTATAAGCGCGCCGGCACTTCTTTCCACTGGCCCTGATCGAGTCCTTCGATCGTCCAGTCGCCAATCCTCACCCGGACAAGTCGCAAGGTCGGCAAACCCACGGCAGCCGTCATGCGCCGCACCTGGCGGTTGCGGCCCTTCGCGAATCACCAGTTCCAGCCAACTGGTGGGCACACTCTTGCGAAAACGCACGGGAGGATTGCGCGGCCAAAGCTGCGGCTCTTCCAGCTGCCGCGCCTCGGCGGGCAAGGTCATGCCGTCATTGAGCTCGACGCCGTCGCGCAAGCGCTGCAGCTGCACAGCGTTCGGCTCGCCTTCCACTTGCACCCAGTAGGTCTTGGCCAGCTTGTGTTTCGGGTCGGCGATGCGCGCCTGCAGCTGTCCGTCATTGGTCAGCAACAGCAAGCCTTCGCTGTCGCGATCCAGACGTCCTGCCGGGTAGATGCCGGGCACATCGATGTAATCCTTGAGCGTCGCCCGCCCTCCTTCGTCGCTGAATTGCGTCAGCACATCGAAGGGCTTGTTGAACAGGATCAGCCGGGGTTCGGCAGGCGGCGCTTTGGCGACCCGGCGCGGGGCCGAGGCGGATGGCGCAAGGTTCGCACCGGGGCGGCGGGAAGCAGGACGTGGGGGACGGGACATGGCGAAGAGAACATCTAACGGTCAGGGCTGCTAATGCTGAGTGCCCTGACCGCCAAATGACCATGAGAACAATCAGCGGAACGGCGGCTCGTCGAAGCTGCGCAGTTTGCGCGAGTGCAGCGAGTTGAGTTCCGTGCGCAACAGGTCCACCGCTTCGATGCCAATCTTCAAGTGCTGGCTGACCGCACGCTCGTAGAACGCGTTCGCCGAGCCCGGCAGCTTGATTTCACTGTGCAGCGGCTTGTCGGAAACGCACAGCAACGTGCCGTACGGTACGCGCAAGCGATAGCCCTGGGCGGCAATGGTGCCGCTTTCCATGTCCACCGCCACGGCGCGGGACAGGTTGATCAGCGGACGCTCCTGGGCCCAGCGCAGTTCCCAGTTACGGTCGTCGTAGGTCAGCACGGTGCCGGTGCGCAGGCGCTTCTTCAGCTCGTCGCCCTTCTCGCCAGTGATGTTGGCAGCCGCCTGCTGCAAGGCCATCTGCACTTCGGCCAACGCCGGGATCGGGATATTCGGCGGCACCACGCGGTCGAGAATGCCGTCGCGACGCATGTAAGCATGCGCCAACACGTAATCGCCGATGGTCTGCGACTGACGCAGGCCGCCGCAATGACCAATCATCAGCCAGCAATGCGGACGCAGCACCGCCAAATGGTCGGTGATGTTTTTCGCGTTGGACGGGCCGACGCCGATATTCACCAGCGTCACACCGTGGCCGTCGCTGGCGATCAGGTGATAGGCCGGCATCTGATAACGGTGCCAGACCACACCGGCAGCAATCGCCGACGCTTCGCCGTGATCCATGCTCTTTTCGATGATCACGTTGCCCGGCAAGACCATGCGCACGAAACGCGGATCGCTGCGCAATTGCTCCAGACCATGGACGATAAATTGGTCGACGTAGCGGTGATAGTTGGTCAGCAGAATCCACGGCTGCACATGGCGCCAGTCGCTGCCGGTGTAGTGCACCAGGCGACGCAGCGAGAAATCCACGCGCGCGGCGTCGAACAGCGCCAGCGGCAGCGGATCGGTGTTTTCCCAATCGTAGAGGCCGTCGGCGATGCCATCGGTGGCAGCAGACAGGTCAGTACTCGGGAACACGCGCGCCAGCACCGCAGCGGTGACGCCGGAGCCGGCCAGTTCATCGCCCTGCTCGACCACGTACGGATACGGAATGTTTTGCTGGCTGACGCCGACTTCCACCGTCACGGTGAAGTCGTGCATCAATGGCACCAGTTGTTCGAGCAGGTATTTGCGAAACGCCGCCGGGTGGGTGACGGTGACGCTGTAAGTGCCCGGCAATTGCACCTTGGCGTAAGCGCGGGTGGTCTGCGGGACTTCGCCCTGGCAAAGATAGGTCAGACGCAGTTCGGGATAACGGAACAGCGCACGCTGTTCGGCGTCAGGCTCGACGCGATCCTTGAGGTAACGCTTGAGCGCCGAGTTCAGCGCAGTGGTGGCCCGCTCATGCAGCTCGGCCAGACGGTCCACGGCTTGTTCGGCGGTTTCAACGACAATAAACGCTTCGGTCACGATCAGCTTCCTGTGTTCTGACTTGCAGAGCTTCATCTTGCCTGCATCGTGGCGTCACGGGAACAGTGAAAAAAAGATCGTCCGAAGGCCCGGGCCGCGTTCGGACGATCTTTTGCCCTTCAAATCATCTGCGGGGTTGATCGGGCGACGATCGCTTCTACCTCCAGGCCGCGTGGCAGCGCACCATACACGCGGCCGTTCGAGCCGAGTCGGCTGGCGATGAACGCATCACTGACGGCAGCATTACCCGCCTCCAGCAACAACCTGGCCTGCAAACCCAGGGCGATGTCCTCGGTGAGCTGGCGGGCTCGGTACTGGATATCGCTCGTATCCTTGAACTGCGCCTGCAACTGCTGGATATGAGCGGCCAGACGTTTGTCGCCATGACCATCGCCCAATTCACTGAACAACACATCGAGCACACCCGGTTCTTTCGACAGCGCGCGCAGCACATCCAGACACTGCACGTTGCCCGAGCCTTCCCACGTCGAGTTAACCGGTGCCTCGCGGTACAGGCGCGGCAGGATGCTGTCCTCCACATACCCCGCGCCGCCCATGCATTCGGCCGCTTCGTTGATCATCCCCGGCGCACGTTTGCAGATCCAGTATTTGCCCCCCGCCGTCACCAGCCGCGCAAACTGCGCTTCGTGGCGATCATCCAGATGATCCAGCGCTTTGCCCATGCGCAAGCTCAGGGCCAGCGCGGCTTCGCTTTCCAGCGCCAGATCGGCCAGCACGTTTTGCATCAACGGCTGTTCGCTGAGCACTTTGCCGCCGACTTTGCGGTGCGCGCAGTGATGGCTGGCTTGGGTCAGTGCCTGACGCATCAGTGCGCTGGAGCCGACCATGCAATCGAACCGGGTCATCGCCACCATCTCGATGATGGTCGGCACGCCGCGGCCCTCTTCACCGACCATCCATGCCAGCGCGCCACGGAACTCCACTTCGCTGGAAGCATTGGACTGGTTGCCGAGTTTGTTTTTCAGGCGCTGGATGTAGAACTGATTGCGCGTGTCATCCGGGCGATGACGCGGCAACAGGAAGCAGGTCAGGCCCTTGTCGGTCTGCGCCAGCGTCAGGAAGGCATCGCACATTGGCGCCGAGCAGAACCACTTGTGACCCACCAATTCATAAGCCTCGCCCGGGCCACTGGCGCCCACCGGATACGCTTTGGTGGTGTTGGCTCGGACGTCGGTACCGCCCTGTTTTTCGGTCATGGCCATGCCGATAGTCACACCGGCCTTGTGCGCCATGCCGACGTTACGCGGGTCGTATTCGCTGGCGAGGACTTTCGGCAGCCACTGCTCGGCCAGGTTCGGCTGCAAACGCAGGGCCGGCACGCTGGCGAAGGTCATGGTCAACGGACAACCGCTGCCAGCCTCGGCCTGACTGTGCAGATAGCTCATCGAGGCGCGTGCGACGTGGGCGCCATCCTGGGGATGTGTCCATGGCAGCGAAGTCAGGCCGTGTTCAATCGCCGTGCGCATCAGTTCGTGATAGGCCGGATGAAATTCCACCAGATCGATGCGATGGCCATAGCGGTCATGGCTGGTGAATACCGGTTTGTTCTGATTGGCGAGGAACCCGGCGGCCATCAGTGGCCCGCCGGCGAGCGCACCGTACGCATCGATCCGCGACTCGGCCCAACCGGCACCGAACCGGCGCGACCATTCCTGCAAAGGCAGGTCGATGCGATACAGGTTGGTGCCGTCCAGCGACGGTGGCTGGTTGGTGACTTCGTGGGTTTCGGCGAACTGATGCAGGTTCATGACACGGGCTCCTCTGTCGGCCAGAAAGTCAGTTAAGCACTGCCCTCAGAACGATCAAAGTGTCATACCTGCCGAATTGGCGGCGCATTTACCCTATGCGCAGCACAGCACCCGGCGCTCAAGGGCTGACTGCAAATCTTCGAATTTCACCGGCTTGCTCAAGTAGTCGATGAAACTGGCGCCGGTGCAGTGCTCGCGATCGATGCTCAAGGCAATCATGAAGACCGCAAGCTCGGCGCAGCCCGCCAGCGTACGGATCTGGCTACTGACAGGCATGCCGTTGAATGGCGGCAATTGGCAGTCGAGCAATACCGCATCAAACGCCTCCCGCTGCAGGTAATCGAGTGCCGCCGACCCGCTGTCGGCCGTGCGCACCTGGTACCCGAGCTTGAGCAGCATGCCGCGGATAACCAGTTGGTTGACGGTGTTCCCGTCCACCAGCAGCACCTTGCAATCTCGCGGCTGGCGCAGGCGCGAGTAATGCTGTGAAGTGCGGGGCGGGGATTGCGTTATTGACAGTTCAAATTCGACGTCCAGCTGGAAACGACTGCCGCGACCTGGCTCGGAGCGGTGCGTCAGTCGCCCCCAAGCAACTCGACCAGCTGCCGACAAATGGCCAGACCCACGCCCAGCCCGCCATACTCGCGGGTCATTGAGCCATCGAGCTGGAAGAAGCGCTGATACATGGTCGCCTCCCCCAGGTCGGTAAAACCGATACCGGTATCAATCACCGCAAAACACAGCGCCATTCTTCCAGGTTGCGCAGGTTTGCCTGTGACGCGCAGCGCCAGCCCACCGACCCGGGTGAACTTGATCGCATTGTCCAGCAGGCATTCCAGGCATTGCATCAGCTTGGCGCTGTCACCGTGCAGGCGGTCTGGAAGGCCGGGTGTCACGTCCACCTTGAAGTCCAGCGACTTGCTCAGGGCATTGCTCTCGAACTGCACGCGCAAGGCTTCGATCACGCTGCGCAGACTGAACGTCGCCGCGCTGGCCGTAAGCCTGCCGGCCTGCAACTCGGTCAACGTGAGGATGCCGTTGACCATGCGCATCATGTCGCGCGCCGAACCGGCGGCAGTCTGGTGATATTGCTCCAGCTCCGAGTCCAACTCGACGGTCTGCATCAATTCCAGCGAACCGATCACACCGTTCATCGGCGTGCGCAGTTCGTGGGTCAGGGTCGCGAGGAATTCGTCCTTGAGCTTGTTGCTGTGCGCCAGTTGCTGGTTGAGCACTTCGAGTTTTTGCCCAGCGTCGTAAAGCGTCTGCGCCTGTTGTTCGCGCATGGCGTTGATGCGGTCAGCCAACGCCAGCGAGAGCAATGCCACTTCAATGGCCGAACCGATCTGGCTGGCGTACATGGTCAGGAATACGTTTGGCAGGTAACCCAGGACCATCAGTGTGTTGATGACGCCGCCAAGCAAAAACGCCGACCAGGCGATGATGAAGTAGCGCGCCACACGCAAGCCACGCCACCAGGCGATAATCCCGGCCGCGAAGATCACCACGGTGAAGGTCAGCGCCAACGTCGTCGCCAAACGCAGGGCCAGGGCGTAACTGGTCATCAGTGACAGGCCGATGACCAGTGCGCCAAAGGCAATCAAGCCGATCAGCAAGCGGTCGAGCCCGCGGCTGTGGGTTCTGGTCTGGAGGAAACTGCGCGCGAACTGGCTGCCGAACAAACCGGCGCAACCGATGAAGAATGGCGTGGAGGCGTTGGTCCACCACGGATTGTTCGGCCAGAAATACTCGGCCGCCGCGCCATTTACCGACAGTTGATAGAAGCCGAATGAGGCGATATAGAAGATGTAATAGAGGTAGCTGGTGTCGCGCACGCTGAGGTAGATGAAGAGGTTGTAAACCAGCATCCCCAACAACACGCCATAGATGATGCCCAGTACGTATAGGCGCACCGGTTGATCTTCGAGGTAGGCAGTGCTCGACCACAAGGTGACCGGCGCCTGGATCGAACCTTCGCTGGCCAGTCGCAGGTACACGGTTTGTCGTTGATCGGGCTCGAAGGCCAGGTCGAACAGGTAATTGTTCTGGCGAATCTCGCGGCTGGCGAACGGCAACGCGTCGCCGGTCTGACGGATCAGGTGATAGTCGCCCGCAGCGTCGGGTAAATACAGATCCAGATGATCGAGGGGCGGATAGGCCAGTTCCAGCAGCCAGGTTCTTTGCGTCGCTGGATTCTTCGGACGATAGTGCAGGTCGATTTTCAGCCAGAACGCTGAACGCGAATAGCCGGCGTTGAGGGTGGCATTATCGTGGGCTTTGAAATTGCCGGCAGCGGCCTGCGCACGGACATCGGCAATGCTCGCCTGACCGCTTGGGTCTTCGAACACTTGCAGAGACCGGCCCAGTGGGAGGCTCTGAGTGGTTTCGTCGAATTCGACGGCGCTCGCCAGGAGGGGCAAGCAGAACAGCAACATCAGCAAATAGCGCATTGAAGCCCCAGCGTGGCTCGTCCGGTTGTGTCAGGAAGCCCCCCATTCCTTTTGAGTAGACGTAAAACCGGTATTACCTGTTATTGGTTTGGATCCAGACTAGCATAGCCGTTGATGGCCATTGAGCACCATTGAAATCTTTCCAGTAAAGGCTCTAGAACGGGCGTTTCAGAGCAAAGCAGCGGGCTAGAGCTGTTAGATTGGTCAGGAAGATCAAAAGATCGCAGCCTTCGGCAGCTCCTACATTGGAATACGTTCACTGTAGGAGCTGCCGAAGGCTCGGGCCGCGTTCGGACGATCTTTTGATCTTGCTCTGTCACCTACCCCCGAAAATCAGCTTTGGTGGTAAGCTCGCGCACCATGAATATCTACAGCTCCCGCCCTGTTGTCCTCTGTCTCTCCGGCCACGACCCAAGTGGTGGCGCCGGCTTGCAGGCAGATATCGAAGCCCTGCTCGCGCAGGGTTGCCATGCGGCTCCGGCCGTCACCGCCCTGACCGTGCAAGACACCGTCAACGTCACTGACTTCCGCGTCCTCGACCGTGAGTGGGTGTTGGCTCAGGCCAATGCCGTGCTCAACGACTCCGAAGTCGCCGCGGTCAAACTGGGCATGCTCGGCTCGCTGGAAATGGTCGACACCGTTGTCGAACTGCTTTCGGCGCACCCGCATTTGCCAGTGGTCTGCGACCCAGTGCTGCGCGCCGGTGGCGGCGGACGCCTGGGCAAGGACGAAGTCGGCTATGCGATGCGCGAGCGTCTGCTGCCACTGTCGATCATTGCCACGCCTAACCTCCCTGAAGCCCGCATCCTTGCCGAACTGCCCGAAGGTACCGCGGACGAGTGCGCTGAAAAACTCCTGCCGTTCGTCAAAAACCTGCTGATCACCGGCGGCCATGGCGACGAAACTGAAATCCACAACCGCGTGTACAGCCGCGATGGCCTGCGTGAAACCTTTGTCTGCCAGCGTCTGCCGGGCAGCTATCACGGCTCCGGCTGCACCCTGGCCAGCGCCCTCGCCGGTCGACTGGCCCAGGGCGAACACTTGGCCAGCGCCGTGCGCAGTGCTTTGGATTACACCTGGCGCACCCTGCGCGATGCCGAACAGCTGGGCAAAGGCCAGTTCGTCCCGCGTCGCCTGCCGCTGGATTTTTGCTCGTAACGTCGTGAGGTCTGCCTGATGAAACTACGTGGCCTGTATGCCATCACCGACAGCGAGCTGCTGGCCGGCAAGTTTCTGTCTTACGTGGAGGCGGCGCTGGAAGGCGGCGTCACCCTGCTGCAATACCGCGACAAGAGCAACGACGAAGCCCGCCGTCTGCGCGAGGCCGAAGCCCTGCGCGATCTGTGCGAGCGCTACAAGACGCAGTTGATCATCAACGATGACGCCGAACTGGCCGCGCGCCTCAACGTCGGCGTGCACCTCGGTCAGACCGACGGCCCGCTGTCGCCGACCCGCGCCCTGCTCGGCTCGAAAGCGATCATCGGTTCGACCTGCCACGCGCAACTTGAACTGGCAGAGCAGGCGACTAAAGAAGGCGCGAGTTATGTCGCCTTCGGCCGCTTCTTCAACTCCAACACCAAGCCCGGCGCGCCGACCTGCAGCCTTGATCTGCTCGACGAAGCCCGGCGCAAACTGCACCTGCCGATCTGCGCGATTGGCGGCATCACTCTCGACAACGCCGCGCCGCTGGTGGCCCACGGGGTCGATCTGCTGGCCGTGGTTCACGGTTTGTTCGGCGCCGAAAGCACGGCTGAAGTCACACGCCGCGCCCGCGCGTTCAACGAACTGCTTTCCATTTAAGTCGCTTAAAATCTGATTTGAGAGTCCGATCATGTCCCGTTCCGAAACGCTATTTGCCAATGCCCAGAAACACATCCCCGGTGGCGTGAACTCGCCAGTGCGCGCGTTCAAGAGCGTTGGCGGTACGCCGCTGTTTTTCAAACACGCTGAAGGGGCCTACGTCACCGACGAAGACAATAAGCGCTACGTTGATTACGTCGGCTCGTGGGGCCCGATGATCCTCGGCCACAGCCACCCGGACGTTCTGGACGCCGTGCGCAAGCAACTTGAGCACGGCCTGTCCTACGGCGCACCGACCGAGATGGAAACCCAGATGGCGGATCTGGTGTGCTCACTCGTGCCTTCAATGGAAATGGTGCGCATGGTCAGCTCCGGCACCGAAGCGACCATGAGTGCCATTCGCCTGGCCCGCGGCTTTACCGGGCGCGACAGCATCATCAAGTTCGAAGGCTGCTATCACGGTCACTCCGACAGCCTGCTGGTCAAGGCCGGTTCCGGCGCCCTGACCCAAGGCGTGCCGAGTTCGGCAGGTGTACCGGCGGCATTCGCCAGACACACGCTGACTTTGCCCTTCAACGACATCGACGCGGTCGAAACCATGCTGGCTGAAGTGGGCCAGGACGTCGCGTGCATCATCGTCGAGCCGGTGGCCGGCAACATGAACTGCGTTCCTCCGGCACCGGGCTTTCTCGAAGGCCTGCGGACCCTGTGCGACAAGCACGGCGTGGTGCTGATTTTCGACGAAGTGATGACCGGTTTCCGTGTGGCACTGGGCGGTGCACAAGCGCATTACGGCGTGACCCCGGACCTGACCACCTTCGGCAAGATCATTGGTGGTGGCATGCCGGTTGGCTGCTTCGGCGGCAAGCGTGAAATCATGTCGCACATTGCACCACTGGGGCCTGTTTACCAGGCTGGTACGCTGTCGGGTAACCCGCTGGCAATGGCGGCGGGCCTGACCACCTTGCGCCTGATCAGCCGTCCTGGCTTCCATGCCGAGTTGACCGACTACACCAGTCGCCTGCTCGATGGCCTGCAACAACGCGCCGATGCAGCCGGTATCCCGTTCGTGACCACCCAGGCCGGCGGCATGTTCGGCCTGTACTTCAGTGGTGCCGATGACATCGTGACCTTCGACGACGTGATGGCCAGCGATGCCAAGCTGTTCGGGCGTTTCTTCCACCTGATGCTCGAAGGCGGCGTGTACCTGGCGCCAAGCGCATTCGAAGCCGGTTTCACCTCGATCGCCCATGGCGAAGCCGAGTTGAAACTGACGCTGGACGCTGCCGAGCGCGCCTTCGCTGCACTGAAGTAATCGCCGTACCGCTGACGTTGGCTATTGCCAGCGTCAGCT
Source organism: Pseudomonas sp. TH10 (assembly GCF_016651255.1). GTDB lineage: Bacteria > Pseudomonadota > Gammaproteobacteria > Pseudomonadales > Pseudomonadaceae > Aquipseudomonas. Next base: position 27,906 of record NZ_JAEKEG010000047.1, on the reverse strand, counting down.
TTCACCTACATCCGCACTGTTTTTCCAGCGCTCCTGCCAGGAATCTCCCATAAAGTGGGCGATATATTCCCCGCGCAGCAGAAAAACGAGTAAAGACTTTGTAAGGTTGGCCCTGCTTATTTCATAATGCGCGCTTATTGGATCCCTCGATGGGTCCGCGTGCCCTTCAGAGGTAAGTCGATTCCCATGAACCGCACCGGCCGCGCCCTTGCACTGGGCTGCCTGTTGCTCCTTCAGCCCTTGCTTGTACAAGCAGGCGGCAACTCGTTGTTAATCCCAGCGATGGGTCGCTGCACCCTCAATACTCAGCCGCAGGACTTGGCCCAGGCGCTTGCTGCCTGCCAGAAAGCCGCGGATGAAGGGGATGCACAGGCGCAATACGAGTTGGGTGAGTTCCACTACGACGGCAAAAATGCGCCGCGCGACCTCAATCAAGCCCTGAGCTACTTCGAAAAAGCCTCACTGCAAGGCCACGCCCAGGCGCAATTCAAGCTCGGCACCATGTTCTTCCACGGCGAAGGCGTGCCGGCCAACAATGTCCAGGCGTATATCGTGCTGAAGATGGCGGCGGTCAATGGCGCGGAGGATGCGCTGGACACTGCCGACGAGGTGGCCGAGAAGATGCCGCGTGAAGAACTTGAGGTGGCCACTCAGGTGCTCGGGCAGATTTTCCGCAAGTACTTGATGGAATTGCAAAGCGCGGATGGGCGTACGCCGTTTTCGCCACTTCCCTAGTTTTTGCTTCAATCTGACGACCCATCGCTGGCAAGCCAGCTCCCACAGGGGCGCTGTCGTTCACAAATAATGTGAACACCGCAGATCTACTGTGGCAGCTGGCTTGCCAGCGATAGGTCGACGCGGTCTCGAAGGCTTACTTCTCAGGCATCGGCATCGGGAAAGGCATGACGTTGCCGACCGCGCCGCGGGCTTCGCTGATTTTCGGGGTACCCAGACGTTCCACCTCATCAATGCGCACAATCGAATGCATTGGCACAAAGCTGCGCACCACGCCTTCGAACTGCGCCTTGAGCTTTTCTTCGCTCGGGTCGACGACCACTTGCGTGCGCTCGCCAAAGACGAACTCTTCCACTTCCAGGAAACCCCACAGATCACTTTGATAGATCTGCTTGGCGTACATTTCGAACACCTGGCCCTGGTTGAGGAAAATCACCTTGTAGATTGGAGCTTCGCGTTTGGTCATGGCGGGCGGACGACATCGGGGATAAAAATGAGGGCGCGAACTATAGCATAGCCACCGGACGCACAGCGGTAGGAACCTGACAGCATGTTCCCTATAATGCGCGGTTCTTTGAATCACGTGACGACCAAAATCCATGGCCAAGAAGCTTTACATCGAAACCCACGGTTGCCAGATGAACGAGTACGACAGCTCGCGCATGGTCGATCTGCTGGGTGAACATCAGGCCCTGGAAGTCACCGCCCGGGCGGAAGACGCAGACGTGATTCTGCTCAATACCTGCTCGATCCGCGAACGTGCCCAGGACCGGGTGTACTCCCAGCTCGGTCGCTGGCGCGAACTGAAACTGGCCAACCCGGAAATGGTGATCGCCGTCGGCGGTTGCGTGGCCAGTCAGGAAGGCGCGGCCATCCGTGATCGCGCACCGTACGTCGACGTGGTCTTCGGCCCGCAAACCCTGCACCGCCTGCCGGAAATGATCGACGCCGCGCGCATCACCAAGCTGCCGCAAGTGGATGTGTCGTTCCCGGAAATCGAAAAATTCGACCACTTGCCCGAGCCGCGTATCGATGGCCCGAGCGCCTACGTGTCGGTAATGGAAGGTTGCAGCAAGTACTGCACGTTCTGCGTGGTGCCGTACACCCGTGGCGAAGAAGTCAGCCGGCCGTTCGACGACGTGATCGCCGAAGTCATCCACCTCGCCGAGAACGGCGTGCGTGAAGTGACTCTGCTGGGGCAGAACGTCAACGGTTATCGCGGTACGACCCATGATGGGCGCCTGGCCGATCTCGCCGAGCTGATCCGCGTAGTTGCGGCTGTCGATGGCATCGACCGCATCCGCTACACCACTTCACACCCGCTGGAGTTCTCCGACAGCCTGATCCGAAGCCCACGCCGAAGTACCGGAACTGGTCAAACACCTGCATTTGCCGGTGCAGTCGGGTTCCGACCGGATTCTGGCGGCGATGAAGCGCAACCACACCGCACTGGAGTACAAATCCAAGCTGCGCAAACTGCGTGCGGCGGTGCCGGGCATCTGCATCAGTTCGGACTTTATCGTCGGCTTCCCTGGTGAAACCGAGAAAGATTTCGAGCAGACCATGAAGCTGATTGCCGACGTCGGTTTCGATTTCTCCTATTCCTTCGTTTATAGCCAGCGCCCCGGCACTCCGGCGGCTGATCTGGCCGACGACACGCCGGAAGAGCTGAAAAAAGAACGCCTGAACGCCCTGCAACATCGCCTGAATCAGCAAGGGTTTGAGATCAGCCGACAAATGGTTGGCTCGATCCAACGCATTCTGGTGACCGATTACTCGAAAAAAGATCCGGGTGAACTGCAAGGGCGCACCGAGAATAATCGAATCGTCAACTTCCGCTGCGACAATCCAACCCTGATCGGTCAGTTCGCCGACGTGCACATCGATGCGGCGCAACCGCACTCGCTGCGCGGCTCGCTGATCCAGTAATCAACGCAAACCCGTAGGAGCAAGGCTTGCCCGCGATGGCCGCGCCGCAGTCTGTCTGGTAGGCCGCGTCATCGTTCATCGCGAGCAAGCTTTGCTCCTACAGGCCGGTGTTGGGTGTTGGAATATTTAAGAGCTTTCGCACCCAAGCCTCTGGCGTTATCCTTGATTTCATCTTAATTGCCCCAGGGCGGCTAAATACGACCTTGAACGCACCCATAGAACCACATCGTTTTATCCTCGAGCCCTTTGAGGCTCGCCGCTTCGCCAATCTGTGCGGGCAATTCGACGAGCATTTGCGCTTGATCGAACAGCGCCTGACCATCGAGATCCGCAACCGCGGCAATCAGTTCGAGCTGATCGGCGACCCCAAGCACACCACGTCTGCGGAAAACCTGCTGCGCCGCCTGTACCGGGAAACCAAGGGTACCGAGCTGTCGCCAGACATCGTGCACCTGTTCCTCCAGGAATCGGCCGTCGTCGAGCTGGACAATCACGCCCCCGCCGAAGCCTCCGTCGCCCTGCGCACCAAGAAAGGCATGATTCGCCCACGCGGCTTGAATCAGCTGCGCTACGTGAAGGAAATCCTCGGCAACGACATCAACTTCGGCATCGGCCCCGCCGGTACCGGCAAGACCTATCTGGCCGTTGCCTGCGCAGTAGATGCGCTGGAACGGGAGCAGATCCGCCGCATCCTGCTGGTGCGTCCGGCGGTTGAAGCGGGTGAAAAACTCGGCTTCCTGCCCGGCGACCTGTCGCAGAAGATCGACCCCTACCTGCGCCCGCTGTACGACGCGCTGTACGAAATGCTCGGCTTCGAATACGTGGCCAAGCTGATCGAACGCCAGGTAATCGAAGTTGCACCGCTGGCCTACATGCGTGGCCGCACGCTGAACAACAGCTTCATCATCCTCGACGAAAGCCAGAACACCACCGTCGAACAAATGAAGATGTTCCTCACCCGGATCGGCTTCGGCTCTACAGCGGTCATCACCGGTGACATCACCCAGGTCGACCTGCCGAAAGGCACCAAATCGGGTCTGCACCATGTGATCGAAGTGCTCAAAGACGTGCCGGGCATCAGCTTCACGCACTTCATGCCCAAAGACGTCGTGCGCCATCCTTTGGTCCAGCGGATCGTCGAAGCCTACGAGCGCTTCGAAAACCGTGACGAAGCACCCAAGGACACCTCGCGAAATGCTTGAGCTAGACCTGCAAATCGCGACTGACGCGAACGCGCCGAGTGAGGCCGACTTCCGCCTGTGGTGCGAACTGGCCCTGCGCCAGCGCACCGCTGACTCGGAAATGACCATTCGTCTGGTTGACGAGGAAGAAGGTCGTGAGCTCAATCACACCTGGCGCCACAAGGATTACGCGACCAACGTCCTGTCGTTCCCGGCCGAAGTGCCCGACGAGTTTCTCGACATCCCATTGCTCGGCGATCTGGTGATCTGCGTGGCCGTGGTCGAGCGCGAAGCCGCCGAGCAAGGCAAGGAACTAAAGGTCCATTGGGCGCATCTGGTCATTCACGGCTGCTTGCATCTGCTTGGTTACGACCATATAGATGATGAAGAAGCCGAAGAAATGGAAGCACTGGAACGAACGTTGCTTGCCGAATTGGGCTATCCCGATCCGTACGCGGACGACGAAATCGAAACCGAAACATCCCCTATCGTTACAACAAAGGATTCAGAGTAATCGCTATGAGCGAAGATCGATCGAGCAACGGGCAGAAGTCATGGCTGGGTAAACTGACCCAGGCTTTTGCCCACGAGCCGAAGAACCGCCAGGAGCTCCTTGAGCTGCTGCGTGATGCACATCAGAACAAACTGCTGGACAGCGAAGCGCTGGCCATCGTCGAAGGCGCCATTCAGGTGGCTGACCTGCAAGTACGCGACATCATGGTCCCGCGCTCGCAGATGATCAGCATCAAGGCGACCCAGACACCGCGCGAGTTTCTCCCGGCCGTGGTCGACTCGGCCCACTCGCGCTATCCGGTTATCGGCGAAAGCCATGACGACGTGATGGGCGTGCTGCTGGCCAAAGATCTGCTCCCGCTGATCCTCAAGGAGAACGGCGACAGCTTCAACATCAAGGATCTGCTGCGCCCGGCCACCTTCGTGCCGGAGTCCAAGCGTCTGAACGTGTTGTTGCGTGAATTCCGCGCCAACCACAACCACATGGCCATCGTCATCGACGAATATGGCGGCGTGGCCGGTCTGGTAACGATTGAAGACGTGCTGGAGCAGATCGTCGGCGACATCGAAGACGAACACGACGTCGAAGAAGACAGCTACATCAAGCCGCTGCCAAGTGGCGACTTTCTGATCAAGGCCCTGACGCCGATCGAGAACTTCAACGAGTTCTTCGACAGCGAGTTCTCCGACGACGAATTCGACACTGTCGGCGGCCTGGTGATGAGCGCGTTCGGGCACTTGCCAAAACGCAACGAAATCACTGAAATCGGCGCCTATCGTTTCCGCATCCTGAACGCCGACAGCCGTCGGATTCATTTGCTGCGACTGACGCCAATCGCCCGGTAAAAAATCTAAGGACTGAAATGCGCTGGACAACCCGCCCCGGCTGGCCCGGTAACCTGCTGGCCGTGGCGGCCGGTGCAATCACCACATTCGCTCTGGCACCGTTCAACATCTGGCCGCTGGCTTTGCTCGCGGTCGGCTTGTTCTATGCCGGTTTGCGTGAGCTGAGTCCGCGTCAGGCGCTGGGCCGTGGCTGGTGCTTCGGTTTCGGCCTGTTTGGCGCCGGCACCAGCTGGATCTATTACAGCATTCACCATTTCGGCGGCGCCTCAGTGCTGCTGGCCGGGTTCCTGATGCTGTTGTTCACGGCCGCGATCGCATGGTTCTTCGCGCTGCCAGCCTGGCTATGGGCGCGCTGGTTGCGACGTAACGAAGCGCCATTGGCCGACGCCTTGGCATTCGCTGCTTTGTGGGTCGGCCAGGAAGCGTTTCGTGGCTGGTTCCTCACCGGGTTCCCGTGGTTGTATTCCGGTTACAGTCAGCTCGACGGCCCGTTATCCGGCCTCGCACCCGTCGGTGGCATGTGGCTGATCTCCTTTGCCCTCGCCCTCACGGCGGCGCTTATCTGTAACGGCCTGCGCCTGGTGCGCACTGGACGCAAAGGTTTCATCGCTGCGGGCGCATTGCTGCTGGTCGGGCCTTGGGTCGCGGGTATCGCCCTCAAGGGCCACGCCTGGACCAGCCCTTCTGGCGCACCACTGACCGTTGCCGCGATTCAGGGTAACGTCGAACAAAGCATGAAATGGGATCCGGCGCAGCTCAACGCGCAACTGGCGCTGTACCGCGACCTGAGCTTTCGCTCGAAACCGGCGGACCTGCTGATCTGGCCGGAAACCGCCGTGCCGGTGCTCAAGGAGTCCGCCGAGGGCTACCTGGCCATGATGGGCAACTTCGCTGCTGAGCGTAAATCGGCGCTGATCACCGGCGTGCCAATCCGCGAGACGGTTCGTCACGAAAAACGCTTCTTCAACGGTATCACCGTGGTTGGCGAAGGCGACGGTACTTACCTCAAGCAGAAACTGGTGCCATTTGGCGAATACGTGCCATTGCAGGATGTATTGCGTGGACTGATTGCTTTCTTCGACTTGCCGATGTCCGACTTCGCACGTGGCCCGGCCGATCAAGCGTTGTTACAGGCCAAGGGTTATCAGATTGCGCCGTTCATCTGCTACGAAGTGGTGTACCCGGAGTTCGCTGCCAGCCTGTCGGCACGCAGCGATTTGCTGCTGACGATCAGCAACGACACCTGGTTCGGCACCTCGATCGGACCGCTGCAACACTTGCAGATGGCGCAGATGCGCGCGCTGGAGGCGGGTCGCTGGATGATCCGTGCGACCAACAACGGCGTGACCGGGCTGATCAACCCTTATGGGCAGATCACCGAGCAGATCCCGCAGTTCGAGCAGGGCATTTTGTACGGCGAAGTGGTGCCGATGCATAACCTGACGCCCTACCTGCAATGGCGTTCGTGGCCGTTGATCGTGGTGTGTGTGTTGTTGTTTGGCTGGGCGCTGGTGGCGAACCGGATGGCCAAGACCGTTTAATTTAATTGTGATGCCTTAAAAGATCGCAGCCTCGTTTCACTCGACAGCTCCTACCGGGTGACACGCCGCTGCGATCTTCTGATCTTCAGCGATAGAAAAGCGAATACCCCACCTGCCCCACCGCCTCATTCAGCAACTGCCCGCTCTGCCAGATCGATTTGAACTCCGGCAGCCAGCCACCAAATGGCCGCGCATTGTCAGTGCCGAGAAAACCTACCGGAGCCGGCACCACTTCGAATCCTGCCTGCTCAAAACACCAGACTGCGCGCGGCATGTGCCAAGCCTGAGTCACCACGACCACACGCTTGATTCCCTGTGGCAACAGCATGTCGGCGCTGAACTTCGCGTTTTCCCACGTTGTGCGGCTTTCGCCTTCCTGCCAACGCACGCTTACACCGAAATCATCCAGCAAAGAATCGGCCATCAACTTCGCCTCGGTCGGCGGCGTGCCGTAATGCAGGCCACCCGTGGTCAGAATCGGCAAACCCGAGGCTTTCGCCAGCCGCGCCGCATAACGCTGGCGCTCAAGCCCGACGCCAGTCGGCTGATCTTCGCCCCAGGCCAGATCGCCGCGCTCACGCCCGGAACCCAACACCACAATGGCATCAGCGCGCTGGGCCAGCGTCGTCCATTCCTGACGGGCCAACGGCGGCTCGCGTTCCAGCGCTTTGGCGCCCCATTGCACAATCACCGGCAGGCTCATCAGCCAGAAGCCCCCCAGGCCCAACGCAAAGCACAGGCCGGCCAGTCGTGGCCGGGTGCGGCGCAGCCACCAGCCAAGGGCCAGCAAAAGCAACAGGATGCCGGGCGGCAAGAGAAGTTGTTTCACGAAATAACGAAAAGGCATCGAGCATCTCCAGAGATGCCCGAAGCCTAAGAGGGTTGATGCAATGCGACAACTAAATCGAAAGGACTAAACTGTTTCATTGCCTGAAATGCGGCCGGAGCCTTATTTATTTGAATTGCAGCGACCGGACCTTTACCGCGTCCCTGCCAGGTACCTTGTCCTTGAGCCAGATGATTTTGGCCGAGCGCGGTGCGTCAAGCTGCTTCACTGCTTCTGACAGGCATCCATGCGTTTCACGTTCACTACGATCCAGATAGGCCTTGACCAGTTTGAACTCGGCGGGGCTCAAGCCACGCAATTCCAGTTCCAGGGGGCGCTCGTCGCGCAGCCGGTCAGCGGTTTTTACAGCGTCCAGGGCCATCCCCAGACGATCGATCAACCTCTCGTACAACTCGGGTTTCGTCACTTTTTTTTGCCGTTGCTCCACCATCCCTCACCTCATTGAAGATAAGACTCACTCCCCAGTTAGAGCTTAGCTTCGCTATACAAACCGGCTGTACGCCGCGACCAACGGCCCCGACGCAAGTATTGCGGGGTATGTAGCTGTAATCAGGGTTTCCCTAGGCCAAGCGCGGTCATGTATGCTACGGCGCTTCCTGTAATTCCACTTCCAGCTCGTCCGGGCCAACCCCGAGACCTGCGTTGAAGAGGATTAGGCCACCCCTATCCAGTACAAAAGTAGCCATGCACGAACAATATCAGCCCCGTGAAATTGAAGCCGCCGCCCAGTCGTTCTGGGACGAGCAAAAGTCCTTTGAAGTCAGTGAACAGCCAGGCAAGGAGACTTTCTACTGCCTGTCGATGTTCCCTTACCCCAGCGGCAAGCTACACATGGGGCACGTGCGCAACTACACCATCGGCGACGTGATCTCCCGCTACCAGCGCATGCAAGGCAAGAACGTTCTGCAACCGATGGGTTGGGACGCCTTCGGCATGCCGGCAGAAAACGCCGCGATGAAAAACAACGTAGCGCCCGCCAAGTGGACCTACGAAAACATTGCCTACATGAAGTCCCAGCTGCGCAGCCTGGGCCTGGCGGTCGACTGGTCGCGTGAAGTGACCACCTGCAAGCCGGATTACTACCGTTGGGAACAATGGCTGTTCACTCGCCTGTTCGAAAAAGGTGTGATCTACCGTAAAAACGGCACCGTGAACTGGGACCCGGTCGACCAGACCGTTCTGGCGAACGAACAGGTGATCGACGGTCGCGGCTGGCGTTCCGGCGCGCTGATCGAAAAACGCGAAATCCCGATGTACTACTTCAAGATCACCGCTTACGCGGATGAACTGCTGGAGAGCCTCGACGAACTGACTGGCTGGCCTGAACAGGTCAAGACCATGCAGCGCAACTGGATCGGCAAATCCCGCGGCATGGAAGTGCAGTTCCCCTACAACGTCGACTCCATCGGCGAAACCGGCGCGCTGAAAGTCTTCACCACCCGTCCGGACACCCTGATGGGCGCCACCTACGTGGCCGTGGCCGCCGAACATCCACTGGCCACTCTGGCGGCAAAGAACAATCCCGAGCTGCAAGCGTTCATCGCTGAATGCAAGGGCGGCAGCGTTGCCGAAGCCGACGTCGCCACTCAAGAGAAAAAAGGCCTGCCAACCGGCCTGTTCGTCGAGCACCCACTGACCGGTGAAAAACTCCCGGTATGGGTCGCCAACTACGTGCTGATGCACTACGGCGACGGCGCCGTCATGGCAGTGCCGGCGCACGACGAGCGCGATTTCGAATTCGCTCACAAGTACAACCTGCCGGTCAAATCGGTGGTGCGCACCAGCTCTGGCGACAGCAACCCGGCCCCGTGGCAAGACGCCTACGGCGAACACGGCACGCTGATCAATTCCGCCGAGTTCGACGGTCTCGACTTTGCTGGCGCGTTCGACGCCATGGAAGTCGCCCTGATCAAGAAAGAGCTGGGCGCCTCGCGCACCCAGTTCCGCCTGCGCGACTGGGGCATCAGCCGTCAGCGCTACTGGGGCTGCCCGATCCCGATCATCCACTGCGACGCGTGCGGCGACGTACCGGTGCCGGAAGATCAACTGCCTGTCGTCCTGCCGGAAGACGTGGTCCCGGATGGTGCAGGTTCACCTCTGGCGCGCATGCCTGAGTTTTACGAGTGCACCTGCCCGAAATGCGGCCAGCCTGCCAAGCGTGAAACCGACACCATGGATACCTTCGTCGAGTCGTCGTGGTACTACGCCCGCTACGCCTCGCCGCATTTTGAAGGTGGTCTGGTGGAAAAATCCGCAGCCGATCACTGGTTGCCGGTCGATCAGTACATCGGTGGTATCGAGCACGCGATTCTGCACCTGCTCTACGCGCGTTTCTTCCACAAGCTGATGCGTGACGAAGGCCTGGTCAGCTCCAACGAGCCGTTCAAGAACCTGCTGACCCAAGGCATGGTGATCGCCGAGACTTACTACCGTCGCGAAGCCAATGGTGCTTACACCTGGTTCAACCCGGCAGACGTGGAACTCGAGCGTGACAGCAAAGCCAAGGTCATCAGCGCCAAGCTGAAATCCGACGGCCTGCCGGTGGAAATCGGTGGCACCGAGAAGATGGCCAAGTCGAAGAACAACGGCGTCGACCCACAGTCGATGATCGATCAGTTCGGCGCAGATACTTGCCGCCTGTTCATGATGTTCGCTTCGCCGCCTGACATGAGCGCCGAATGGTCTGACTCCGGCGTTGAAGGCTCGCACCGTTTCCTCAAGCGCGTCTGGCGCCTGGCGCAAGCCCACGTCACTCAGGGCTTGCCGGGCAAACTCGACGTTGCCGCGCTGAACGACGAGCAGAAAGCCGTGCGCCGCTCGATCCACCTGGCCATCAAACAGGCCAGCCATGACGTCGGCCAGAACCACAAATTCAACACTGCCATCGCTCAAGTGATGACGCTGATGAACGTGCTGGAAAAAGCCGCGCAAGGCACCGAACAGGATCGTGCGCTGGTGCAGGAAGGCCTGGAGGCCGTGACCCTGCTGCTGGCTCCGATCACTCCGCACATCTGCCACGAGCTGTGGAATCAGCTCGGCCACCCGGATGCGGTGATCGACGCCGGCTGGCCGGTGCTGGACGAAACCGCGCTGGTGCAGGACAGCCTGACGCTGGTTATCCAGGTCAACGGCAAATTGCGTGGGCAGATCGAAATGCCGGCCAGCGCGACGCGCGAAGAAGTCGAAGCCGCCGCGCGCATCAACGAAAACGTGCTGCGTTTCGTCGACGGCCTGACCATTCGTAAAGTGATCGTTGTACCGGGGAAACTGGTCAACATCGTCGCCAGCTAAATTGGATTGGGCGTCAGGTTCGCCTGACGCACTGTAAAACCTTTCGGGCCGCAGGGTCGGCCCACATGGTTTCAAGGGGAGCAACACAATGATCAAACGCAATCTGCTGGTGATGGGCCTCGCTGTGCTGCTGAGCGCCTGCGGTTTCCAGCTGCGTGGCACCGGCACCACCGAACTGACGATCAAAGAGCTCGACCTGAGCGCGCGTAACGCCTACGGCGAGACCGTCACCGAGCTGCGTCAGGTGCTGGAGTCCAGCGGCGTCAAGGTTTACAGCGGCGCGCCGTACAAGCTGTACCTGTCTGACGAACAGGAAAACCAGCGCATTCTCAGCTATGCCGGTGCTGGCCGTACTGGCGAGTACCAGCTGACGACCGTGCTTGAGTACGATATCCGTGGCCAGCGTGATCGCGAGCTGCTGAGCGACAAAATCGAAGTGCAGAAGGTGTTCATCCACGACGGCAACAACCTGGTGGGCTCCGAACTGGAAGCCGATGATGCACGCAAGGAAATCCGTCGCGACCTGGTCCAGCGCATGATGTTGCGCCTGCAACAACTCACCCCGGCACAGCTGGATCAGATGCAGCAGACTGCTGACGCCAAGGCCCAGGCTGAGGCCGCCGCCATGGAAGCGGCGCAGAAAGCCGAGGCGGAGACGCCACGTCAGTCGCCCGTTGAACTGCCGCAGCAGTAAGACCTGCGGGGCGCCCAGGCGCCCCGCTCGCCCTTTGCCATGAAACTCGCCCCCGCCCAACTCGCCAAACACCTGCAAGGCAACCTCGCGCCGGTCTACATCATCAGCGGCGACGACCCGCTGCTGTGCCAGGAAGCCGCCGACGCCATCCGCGCTGCGGCTCGCCAACAAGGGTTTGACGAGCGCCAGGTATTCGCCGCCGACGCCAGTTTCGACTGGGGCACCTTGCTGCAAGCGGGTGCCAGCATGTCGTTATTCGCTGAAAAACGCTTGCTGGAACTGCGCCTGCCGTCGGGCAAACCCGGCGACAAAGGGTGCTGCCGCTTTCATCGAATACTGCTCACGCCCCGCTGAAGACACGGTGCTGCTGATCAGCCTGCCCAAGCTCGATGGCAGTGCGCAGAAGACCAAGTGGGGCAAGGCGCTGGTCGAAGGTCAGCAAACTCAGTTCATCCAGATCTGGCCGGTGGATGCCAATCAGTTGCCGAGCTGGATTCGTCAGCGCTTGTCACAGGCCGGTTTGTCGGCCAGCCAGGACGCAGTCGAATTGATTGCTGCACGTGTCGAGGGCAACCTCCTCGCCGCCGCGCAAGAAATCGAGAAGCTCAAGCTGATGGCCGAAGGCGGGCAGATCACCGTTGAAACCGTGCAGGCCGCTGTGGCGGACAGTGCGCGATTCGACGTGTTTGGCTTGACCGATGCCGTGCTCAACGGTGAACCGGCCCATGCACTGCGCATGCTCGAAGGGCTGCGCGGTGAAGGCGTCGAGCCACCGGTGATTCTCTGGGCACTGGCGCGGGAGTTGCGCCTGCTGGCCAACATCTCGTTGCAGTACAGCCAGGGCACGCCGCTGGACAAGTGTTTCAGCCAGGCGAAGCCGCCGGTCTGGGACAAACGCAAACCGCTGATGAGCAAAGCCCTGCAACGCTACTCGGCGCAACGCTGGGCGCAGTTGTTGCTGGAAGCGCAGCGTATTGATGCGCAGATCAAAGGTCAGGCAGCGGGTTCGCCATGGATGAGCCTGAGCCGCCTGTCGTTGTTAATGGCTGGCCAGCGATTGATGTTGCCGGCTGAATAAGATCAACAGGTCGCAGCCTTCGGCAGCGCCTATAGTGGCTGCTTACTTTCTGGCGCCCTGAAAGGCAACCAACCGCTCAACATGTTAAGGTCTGCACCTGACTCGTTTTTCCCTGGACCTGTGCATGCCCCTTAGTCTTTCCCGTCGTTGGCCCCTGCGCCAACTGCTAGCTGCCTCCAGCCTCGTTATGCTTGTCGCTTGCGCGGAAAAACCCACCGCCGCCGACGCTCAACCGCTCCAGACCCTCCCTGTCGCAACAGCCCCTGCGGTCATACCGCCGGTGGTCCCGACCGGTGAAAATCTTGATCTCCAGCCCACGCAGACGTTTGCCGACTGGCAGGCAGGTTTCCGCAAGGAAGCACTCGCCGCCGGGATCCGTGCCGATCTATTTGACCGGGCGTTTGCCAATGTCAGCTTCGACGCCAGCGTGATTCGCGCCGACCGCAGCCAGCCAGAGTTCTCGCGCCCGGTGTGGGAATACCTCGACGGCGCGCTGTCGCCGCTGCGTGTGCGCAAAGGTCAGGCGCTGATCAACCAGTACGCCGACATTCTGCAAAGCATCGAGCAACGCTATGGCGTTGATCGCCAGGCGTTGGTCTCGGTGTGGGGCATGGAGAGCAACTTCGGCCAGTTCCAGGGCAGCAAGTCGGTGATCAACTCGCTCGCGACCCTCGCTTATGAAGGCCGGCGTCCGGGCTTTGCCCATGCGCAATTGATTGCCGCGCTGCAAATCCTGCAACAGGGCGATATAGAACCCGAGAAGATGCTCGGTTCCTGGGCCGGGGCCATGGGCCAGACCCAGTTCATTCCGACCACCTACAACACCCACGCCGTGGACTTCGATGGCGACGGTCGCCGCGACATCTGGGGCAGTTCGGCCGACGCTCTGGCATCGACTGCGCACTACCTGCAAAGCTCGGGCTGGCAGCGTGGTCAGCCATGGGGCTTCGAAGTGCAATTGCCGAGCAGTTTCGATTACACCCTGGCTGACGGTGCGATGCGCAAAAGCGTCGCCGAATGGCGTCAGTTGGGCGTGACCCTGCCCAACGGCGGTCAAGTACCTGCCGGTTCCGAACAGCTCTCGGCCGCCCTGCTGCTGCCGGCCGGTTATCGTGGCCCGGCGTTCCTGATCCTCGACAACTTCCGCGCAATCCTCAAGTACAACAACTCGTCGTCGTATGCCTTGGCGGTGAGCCTGTTGTCGGAACGCTTCAATGGCGGTGGTTTGATCAATGGCACGTGGCCAAAAGATGATCTGCCGCTGAGCCGCTCCGAGCGGATCGAATTGCAGAACCTGCTGAGCGCACGCAACTACGATGCGGGCACAGCGGACGGGATTATCGGCGCCAACACGCGCAAGGCGATTCGCAGTGCGCAGCAGTCGTTTGGCTGGCCGGCGGACGGGTATCCGACGCACAAGCTGCTTGAGAGCCTGCGTACTCAGTAAAGCAAGATCAAAAGATCGCAGCCTGCGGCAGCGCCTACAAGGGTCGATGTAGGCGCTGCCGCAGGCTGCGATCTTTTTGTTTTATCGGGTAACGACGTCCTGCTCGAGCATCAACTCTTTCTTGCCGGCATCCAGCCTTACCAAAGCGCCCATCGGCAACGTCAGGTTCGGATCGCAGTGTCCGCTGCGCCATCCCGACAGCACTGGAATCCGTAGCGGCTCGAAGGTCTGCTTGAGCAAGCGATTCAATGCCGCGACATCCACCCCAGCCACATCCCCGACCAAGACACCGCGCAACTTCGCCAGTTTGCCGGCCAGACGCATCTGGGTCAGTAACCGGTCGATGCGATACAGCGGTTCGTTGATGTCTTCGATCAGCAGAATCACCCCTTCGACATCGATTTCGTAAGGCGTGCCCAATGTCGAAGCGATCATTGCCAGATTGCCGCCGAGCAAACGCCCGTGGGCAACTCCGGGCTCAACGGTGGTCAACGGATACGCCACCGGATGACTCAGCACACTCCCCGCTTTCAACTGGCCGCGCAGCATGGCGAAGAACGAAGTCACGGTCGGCGGCTCCTTGTCGCCGAGCAGGTCAGCGTTGAGCAGCGGCCCGTGGAAGGTCACAAACCCGGCGTACCGGCTGATCGCCAGGTGCAGCGCGGTGATGTCGCTGTAGCCGACAAAGGGCTTGGCGTTACGACTGAGCAGGTCGTAGTCGATGCGATCAAGCAGGCGCGGCGTGCCGTAGCCGCCGCGCAGACAGATGATTGCGTCGACTTCCGGGTCGGCGAACGCAGCGTGTAAATCTGCCAGCCGCCTTTCGTCGCTGCCGGCAAGGTAACCCTCCTTCTCGTAGACCCCGGGAAAAATCCGCAGCGCATACCCGCGAGCACGCATCCAGGCGGTGGCTTTGTCGGTGTCCAGAGGCGCAGGGCCGGCGGGAGCGATGACGCCGATCAGGCCCTCGGCAGGCAGCGCCGGGACAGGAACGTGCGGGCTGAGAACGTGGGTTGGTTTAACGGTCATCCATGAATCTCCCGGTGTGAAGGCGTCTTGCACCACAGTAGTCAGGAACGGGCACAAACAGAAGAGGGACAGCGCCCTCCAACTGCAGGACAAAATTGCGGTGTGCCTCAGGCCAGGCAAAAAACAGCCCGCAAGCCGGACAGGCCTTGCGGGCTGTTTTACCAGCAGTTGATCAGGACGACATCAACTCAGCCTTTACCAGCTTCGCTTGCTCATCGGCGTGGTACGAAGAACGCACCAGCGGGCCCGAGGCAACGTTCTTGAAGCCCATCTTGTAACCTTCTTCGGCGAACCAGGCGAAAGTGTCCGGGTGGACGAAACGCTGCACCGGCAAGTGGCTGCGCGAAGGTTGCAGGTATTGGCCCAGGGTCAGCATGTCGATGTCGTGTTCGCGCATGCGTTTCATGACTTCGATGACTTCTTCGTCGGTCTCGCCCAGACCCAGCATCAGGCCGGACTTGGTCGGAATGTGCGGCATCATCTGCTTGAAGCGTTGCAGCAGGGTCAGCGACCACTGGTAGTCCGAGCCCGGACGCGCAGCCTTGTAAAGGCGTGGCACGGTTTCCAGGTTGTGGTTGAACACATCAGGCGGCTCGGCCGCAGTGATTTCCAGCGCCACGTCCATGCGTCCACGGTAATCCGGGACCAGGGTTTCGAGCTGCACATTTGGCGACAGCTTGCGAATTTCGCGGATGCAGTCGGCGAAGTGCTGGGCACCGCCGTCACGCAGGTCATCGCGGTCAACGGAGGTGATCACCACGTACTTGAGCTTGAGGTCAGCGATGGCGATGGCCAGGCTTTGCGGCTCATTGACGTCCAGTGGCTTCGGACGACCGTGGCCAACGTCGCAGAACGGGCAGCGACGGGTGCAGATGTCGCCCATGATCATGAAGGTCGCGGTGCCGCCGGAGAAGCACTCACCGAGGTTCGGGCAGGACGCTTCTTCGCAAACGCTGTGCAGCTTGTGTTTGCGCAGCAGGCTTTTGATACGGTCGACTTCCGGCGAAACCGGGATGCGCACGCGAATCCAGTCAGGTTTCTTCGGCAGTTCGGTAGTCGGAATGATCTTTACCGGGATGCGTGCAACCTTCTCGGCGCCGCGCAGCTTGACGCCGGCTTCTACCTTGGGACGCGGGGCCGGGCGCTCGGTCACGTCGAGCGTCGGGATCATGGTTTGCACTGCATCAGTAGTCATATCAGTCGATTCCGCCCGTCAGGGTCGTCTGCTCAGCATAGTCGAGGTGTTTGACGAGCTGCGCGCGCAGCCGGGCACTTACCTCGGCAAATTCAATCGATCCTGCGTGATCGCTCAGCTGGGTCATCGCCAGCCCGGCGTAGCCGCAGGGATTAATCCGTCGAAACGGTTCCAGGTTCATATCCACGTTCAGGGCCAGGCCATGAAAGGAACAACCGTGGCGAATCCGCAAACCCAGGGAGGCAATTTTTGCGCCATCGACGTACACGCCGGGAGCGTCTGGCTTGGCCGCTGCGGTTACTCCGTAGCTGGCCAGCAGTTCAATCAGGCAAAGCTCCATGCGACTGACTAGATCGCGCACGCCGAAACCCAGCTTGCGCACATCCAGCAGCAAGTAAGCCACCAATTGGCCGGGGCCATGATAAGTCACCTGCCCGCCGCGATCGACCTGCACCACCGGGATATCGCCCGGCAGCAACAGGTGTTCGGCCTTGCCGGCCTGGCCCTGAGTGAACACCGGCGAGTGTTCGACGAGCCAGATTTCGTCGGCGGCATCGCTGCCGCGTTCGTTGGTAAAGCGTTGCATGGCATGCCAGACCGGCTCGTACGCCATCTGGCCGAGCTCACGAAAGCCCAGCGTGCCCGGCATCACAACACCATATGCACGAAGCCGGTCGCCCGCAGTTCGCTGTTGATGTTGTACAGCTGCTCCTGGTCGGTCGCGACGATGTGCAGCTGGATGGTCGTGTACTTGCCGTTGGTGCTCTGGCGTTCGGCGAACGTCTTGAGGTCAACAGTGGCGTGCTTCTCAAGGATCGCGATGATCCTGTCCTTGAAACCTACGCCGGTATCGCTGATCACCTTAACGGGATAATCAGTCACCGGGAATTCGATCTTTGGCGCCTTTACTTCGGTATCGGTCATGGCGTAACGGCCTCTTAAGCCGTGGTAACGCGCATGGCCCCGCACCGGATCGGGGCGGGGCCATGCAGGTCAACACAAATCAGTTGAACAAGCCGTAGAAGAATAGACGGATGCTATCCCACATGCGGCGGAAGATACCACCCTCCTCGACAGCGTCCAGAGCGATCAGGTCGGCGCTGTGCACAACCTTGTCTTCCAGTTTCACTTCGACTTTACCGATCACGTCGCCCTTGGCGATTGGCGCGGTCAGTTGCGGGTTCATGGTCATGCTGGCTGCGAGCTTTTTCAGCTGGCCTTTTGGCAGGGTCATGGTCAGGTCTTCAGCCAGGCCGGCCTTGACTTGATTGGTGGTGCCTTTCCACACCGGGGCCTGAGCCAGTTCGGTGCCCTTCTGATAGAAGGTTTGGGTTTCGAAGAAGCGGAAGCCGTAGGTCAGCAACTTCTGGGTCTCAGCGGCGCGAGCCACTTCGCTGTTGGTGCCGAACACCACAGCAATCAGGCGCTGGCCATCACGTACAGCCGAGGACACCATGCAGTAGCCGGCTTCGTCGGTGTGACCGGTTTTCAGACCGTCAACGGTCTTGTCACGCCACAGCAGCAGGTTGCGGTTAGGCTGCTTGATGCCGTTCCAGAAGAACTCTTTCTGCGAGTAGATCGCGTAGTGAGCCGGGTCTTCGTGGATGATCGCGCGCGCCAGGATCGCCATGTCGTGAGCCGACGAGTAGTGCTCAGGGTTTGGCAGACCGGTCGGGTTCATGAAGTGGGTGTTGCTCATGCCCAGATCAGTCACGGTTTTGTTCATCAGGTCGGCGAAAGCGTCTTCGCTGCCGGCGATGTGCTCGGACAGTGCCACGCTGGCGTCGTTGCCGGACTGGATGATGATGCCGTGCAGCAGGTCGCTGACCGTCACCTGCGAGCCGACTTTGATGAACATCCGCGAACCGCCGGTACGCCAGGCGTTTTCGCTGACGGTCACCGGGTCGTTTTCACCGATCTGGCCACGACGGATTTCCAGGGTCGCAATGTACGCGGTCATCAGCTTGGTCAGGCTGGCCGGCGGCAGACGCTGGTCACCGTTGCTTTCTACCAGCACGTTGCCGCTGGCGGCATCCATGAGGACGTAGGCTTTGGCGGCCAGTTGTGGTGGCGACGGCATCATCTCGGCCGCGAAGGCGGCTGGCGAGAGGAGCAGCGGGACTAGCAGACACAGGCGTTTGGCAAAGGTGGTGATGTTCATCCGTCTCTCGAAATCGCTAATGGAAACTGCCCTAAGGCAAAATTTAATCAGATGACTTTCTAACGAGCCATCGCGTATTCAGTTGCTCACTCCAGTCACCCTTGCCGGGCTTTTGTTCTTCGACGAGCCAACAACCTGATTCACCCCCCAATCGCTGGTGAATCGTCAATCAAGTCCTACGTATTGCTTATTCCGTAACCACACTTGGCGAACCAAGGTTGGCCAGGCGCACGCTGTTCTGCACCTGGGCAATTTCACCCGGCGAACCGATCGGCCCCAGACGGACCCGATGCAGGGTCTGCTGATTGCGCACGATCGAGCTGATGAACACCGGAGCGCTCACCATCCCGCTGAGCTTCGACCTCAGGAGTTCTGCAGCGTCCGGGTTGGCGAACGCGCCCACCTGCAGATACTGGCCAGTTGCTGTTGCAGAAGCGTTTTTTTTTGCACTCATCGGCACCGGGACGGTGTCAGAGGCATGTTGCTGCGGTGGCGGCGTCCATTGCTCGACGGTGCCGGCCGACGCCGTGATCACCGGCGCGCTGTTCTGCGCAACCTGCGGCTCGTTGAGCATCAACGGTGCCGGACGGCCCTTGGCTGCCCAATACTGCTGCGGATCGATGCCTTCAACCTTGACGCGTGCGGTGCCGGTTTCGGCGTAACCGAGTTTTTTCGCGGCGGCGTACGACAAGTCGATGATGCGATCGGAATAGAACGGCCCACGGTCATTGACCCGCAGGATCACCGTGCGGTTGTTGTCCAGGTTGGTCACCCGAACGTAACTTGGCAGTGGCAATGTCTTGTGGGCGGCACTCATGCCGTACAGGTCGTAGACCTCGCCATTGGCAGTGTTCTGACCGTGAAACTTGGTGCCGTACCAGGACGCCGTGCCCGAGGCAACGTAGGTCTTGGATTCCTGCAACGGGAAATAGGTTTTGCCCAGCACGGTGTAGGGGTTGGCCTTGTACGGGCCAGTGTGCAGGGTCGGTGTGGCATCAGGGATGCGCGAAACGTCGACGTCCCACCACGGCGCGCCGTCTTTGTGCGCGCGGTTGATGTCCAGACCCGGCTGCGCTCGCACAGCGGTATTGGAGGTTTTCGGCGTCGGCGAACGGCTGGTCGTGCAGCTGGCGACCAGCACCGCCAACGCAGCGAATGCCACCAGCTTCAGGGGTTTATTGTTAGGCAATGCCCGCATTACTTGACGCCCCGTGCTTGTACCAGCTGTTCAGACAGTTGATGTACGGCCATGGCGTACATCACGCTGCGGTTATAACGCGTGATCGCGTAGAAATTCTTCAGGCCCATCCAGTATTCAGGGCCGTTTTCGCCTTCGAGGCGAAATGCAGTCACCGGCATATCATCGCGCAGCGCATCATGACTCGACCACCCCAACGCCCGCAACTCTCCGACGGTCTTTGTCGGCTCGATGCCCGTGGTCAAACCCTCGTCCACCTGGTCGCCACGCACATCGGCGCGGCTGACCACAGGCTCGCCCGCCACCCAGCCGTGACGCTTGAAATAACTCGCGACGCTGCCGATCGCATCGTCCGGGTTGTTCCAGATATTGATGTGGCCGTCACCGTCGAAATCCACCGCATAGGCGCGAAAGCTGCTCGGCATGAACTGCGGCAAGCCCATGGCCCCGGCGTAGGAGCCTTTGAGGGTCAGCGGATCGACCTGCTCTTCACGGGCCAGCAGCAGAAACTCACGCAATTCCTTTCGGAAAAATTCGGCACGCGGAGGATAGTCGAAACCGAGCGTGGACAAGGCATCGATCACCCGGTAATTACCGGTATTACGTCCGAAAAAGGTTTCAACGCCGATGATCGACACGATGACTTGTGCCGGTACCCCGTATTCCTGCTCGGCACGGGCCAGTGTCGCCTCGTGCTGACGCCAGAAGTCCACACCTCGCGCAATACGCGCGTCAGTGATGAACATCGGGCGGTATTCTTTCCACTGCTTGACCCGCTCGGCAGGTCTGGAGATGGCGTCGAGAATCGCCTGTTTGCGTTGAGCCTCGCGGAACACCGCCATCAGTTGCTCACCGGCGAAACCGTAGTCGCGGGTCATTTCACCGACGAACTCGGCCACCTGCGGCGAGCCTTCGTATTCGCCGGCCAGCGCTTCCTGCGCTGTGCCAAGGATGCCTACCAGGCCGACCCACGGCGCGTATCGAGTCGCCCAGCCACGCATTTCTTGCATTGAAATCTTCACCTTATTCAAACTTGTGCGATCCACTTGCGATGGGTATGGATCGACATCAAAACCCCAAACGCTGACAGCAGCGTCACCAGCGAAGTTCCTCCGTAGCTAATGAACGGCAACGGCACCCCTACGACCGGCAACAGGCCACTGACCATACCGATGTTGACGAAAACGTAAACAAAAAACGTCATGGTCAACGCGCCAGCGAGCAATTTGCCGAACAGCGTCTGTGCCTGAGCGGTGATCACCAGGCCCCGGCCAATCAACA
The DNA here is from genome assembly GCF_016651255.1 of Pseudomonas sp. TH10. Taxonomy (GTDB): domain Bacteria; phylum Pseudomonadota; class Gammaproteobacteria; order Pseudomonadales; family Pseudomonadaceae; genus Aquipseudomonas. Next base: position 6,940 of record NZ_JAEKEG010000047.1, on the reverse strand, counting down.
GCAGATAGATCAACAGCAGCGCACAAATGCCCACCAGACCGAATTCTTCGCCCAGTACCGCAATGATGAAGTCGGTGTGGCTTTCCGGCAGGAAGTCCAGGTGCGACTGGGTGCCGAGCAGCCAGCCTTTGCCGAACACGCCACCGGAACCGATGGCGGCTTTCGACTGAATGATGTTCCAGCCCGTGCCCAACGGATCGCTTTCCGGGTCGAGGAACGTCAGGATTCGCTGCTTCTGGTAATCGTGCATGATGAAGTACCACATGGCGACGGCCACGGGTACGGCAGCGGCCAGCACGCTGAGGATCCAGCGCCAGCGCAACCCACCCATGAACAGCACGAATGCACCGCCAGCGAGAATCAGCAGCGACGTACCAAGGTCGGGCTGGCGCACGATCAGAATGAACGGCACACCGATCAGCATCAAACTGATGCCGACATGCTTGAGCTGCGGCGGCAACGTGCGTTTCGACAGGTACCAGGCGATGGTCGCCGGCATCAGGATCTTCATGAATTCCGAGGGCTGAAAGCGGATCACCCCCGGAATGTTGATCCAGCGCGTGGCACCCATGGCGTTGTGGCCCATGATGTCCACCACCATCAGCAGCACCACCCCGATCACGTAACCGAGCGGCACCCAGCGCGCCATGAAGCGCGGTTCGAACTGGGCAATGACAATCATCGATACCAGACCGATGCCAAACGAAGTGGCCTGTTTGGCCAGCAGATCCCAGCTCTTGCCACTCGCCGAATACAGCACGAACAGACTGCCGGCGGCGAGGATCAGCAACAGAATCAATAACGGGCCATCGATATGCAGTCTTTGCAGCAACGTCGCGCGGCGACGCATCACATCCTCACTGGAGAGCATGCGATCAAAATTATTCATCACGGGCCGTAGCCTCCGCACTGATTGGGCTGGCGTATTCGGCCTTCAAACGTCCGTCCTGATCGAGCAGCCAGGCGTCCATGACCTGACGTACTACCGGCGCGGCGACGCCGGAGCCGGACTCACCGTTCTCGACCATCACCGACACCACAATGCGTGGATCATCGGCCGGGGCGAAACCGACGAACAAGGCGTGGTCGCGGTGACGCTCCTGAACCTTGGAGCGGTCGTACTTCTCGCCTTGCTTGATCGCAACGACCTGGGCCGTACCCGATTTACCGGCGATACGGTATTGCGCGCCAATGGCGGCTTTACGCGCGGTACCACGGGCGCCGTGCATGACCTGCTGCATACCGTGGTTGACCTTGGTCCAGTCCGACGGGTCGCGCAGGACAATGTCCGGTATCGGGTTTTCGTCGATCGGCTTCACCCCTTCGAGGGATTTGGCCAGGTGCGGACGGTTCCACACACCTTTGTTGGCGACCAGCGCTGTGGCCTGGGCCAATTGCAGTGGCGTCGATTGCATGTAGCCCTGGCCGATCCCGAGGATCAGGGTTTCGCCGGGGAACCACGCCTGTTTGCGCGTCGCACGTTTCCATTCGCGGGACGGCATCAGGCCGGGGGATTCTTCGAACATGTCCAGCGAGACCTTCTGGCCGATGCCGAACTTGTCCATATAAGCCGACAGCCGATCAATGCCCAGCTTGTGCGCCAGATCGTAGAAGTAGGTGTCGTTGGAGCGCATGATCGCCGTGTCCAGGTCGACGAAGCCGTCACCGGTGCGGTTCCAGTTGCGGTACTTGTGGTCGTAGTTCGGCAGCTGGTAGTAGCCCGGATCGAACACTCGGCTCGATGCCGTCACCACCCCGACATCGAGACCGGCAATCGCCACCGCCGGCTTGATCGTCGAGCCCGGCGGGTACAGGCCGCGCAGCACACGGTTGAACAGCGGCCGGTCAATGGAATCGCGCAACTCGGCATAGGCCTTGAAGCTGATCCCGGTGACGAACAGGTTCGGGTCGAAACTCGGCTGACTGACCATCGCCAGCACTTCGCCGGTCTTCGGATCCAGCGCCACCACCGCGCCACGACGCCCGCCGAGTGCGGCTTCGGCCGCCTCCTGCAATTTGATGTCGAGGCTGAGGACGATGTCTTTGCCGGGAATCGGATCGGTACGCTTGAGCACGCGCAGAACACGGCCACGGGCGTTGGTCTCGACCTCTTCGTAACCGACCTGACCGTGCAATTCCGGCTCGTAGAAACGCTCGATGCCGGTCTTGCCGATGTGATGGGTGCCGCTGTAGTTGACCGGATCGAGGGTTTTAAGCTCTTTCTCGTTGATCCGCCCCATGTAACCCACCGAGTGCGCAAAGTGCGCGCCCTGCGGGTAGTGACGAACCAGTTGCGCAACCACTTCCACCCCGGGCAGGCGGAACTGGTTGACCGCGATCCGGGCGATCTGTTCTTCCGAGAGTTCAAACAGGATCGGCACCGGCTCGAACGGCCGGCGCCCCTGACGCATGCGTTTCTCGAAGATCACCCGATCCTCGGGCGTCAGCTCCAGCACTTCGACGATCACATCGAGCACTTGCTGCCAGTCGCCGGAGCGCTCGCGGGTCATGCTCAGACTGAAGCTTGGACGGTTGTCCGCCACCACCACGCCGTTACGGTCGAAAATCAGCCCGCGCGTCGGCGGAATCGGCTGCACGTGGACGCGGTTGTTTTCCGAAAGGGTCGAGTGGTACTCGTACTGGATCACCTGCAGGAAATACAGCCGCGCGATCAACACACCAATCAGCAACACGATCGCAATGGCCCCGAACACGACGCGGCTACGCACTAAGCGTGCGTCTTTTTCGTGGTCCTTGATGCGGATCGGCTGAGACATGAGGGCAGGATTACTTGTGGTAAGGGTGACCGGACAGCACGGTCCAGGCACGATACAACTGTTCGCCGATCAGGATCCGCACCAGCGGGTGCGGCAACGTCAACGGCGACAACGACCAGCGCTGATCGGCGCGGGCACAGACTTCCGGCGCCAGCCCTTCCGGGCCACCGACCATGAAATTGACCGTGCGCGAATCCAGCCGCCAGCGGTCGAGTTCGACCGCCAACTGTTCGGTGCTCCAGGGTTTACCGTGGACTTCCAGCGTGACAATCCGCTCGTTCGGCCCGACCTTGGCCAGCATGGCTTCGCCTTCCTGGCGGATGAAACGGGCCACGTCGGCATTCTTGCCACGGGTATTGAGCGGAATTTCCACCAGTTCCAGCGCCAGCTCGGACGGAAGACGCTTGGCATATTCATGCCAGCCTTCTTCCACCCACTTGGGCATGCGTGAACCGACGGCGATCAGGCGCAGTCGCACAGCAATCCCTTACAGCTGGTCTTTGTTGAGCTTGGTGAAATGCTCGTGGGTGTTTTCCGGGCTGTGGTGCTTGGCGTCTGCCGCACGGCTTTGCTCAGCACCGGCCCACAGGCGTTCCAGGTCGTAGAACTGACGTGCCGAGGCAGTCATCATGTGCACGATCACCAGGTCCAGGTCCAACAGCACCCAGTCGCTGTCGCCCTTGCCTTCTTCGCCCAGCGGCTTGGCGCCCTGCTTTTTGACTTCTTCGCGAACCTTGTCGAGCATCGCGTTGATCTGGCGATTGGACGTACCAGTGGCGATGATCATGTAGTCAGTGATGCTCTGCTTGTCGCGAACATCGATGATCTGGATGTCTTGTGCCTTGACGTCTTCCAGGGCAGCTACGGCCAGTTTGACCAGTTCGTCGCCTTTGAGCGGCTCATTGGTGTTGACCGGCTCTGGCAGCGGGGCGCTCTTGAATGTGCCTTTGCGCTTTACTTTGGTTTGGTCTTTGTCAGTCATATAAAACTCGTTTTGCTCATATATTCGGCGGCTTGGCGACACGTGGATTCGTATCAGTGAAGCACGCCTTGTTCAGTTCGACGCACGATAGAGACCGTGCGCATCGATGTAGGCCAGGACCGCGTCGGGCACCAGGAAACGTACCGACTTACCGCTGGCCAGCAGTTGACGGATCTGGGTGGCGGAAACCGCGAGCGGTGTCTGCCAGACGAATGCAATCTGTCCGCTCGGCCCTTTCAGGGCCAGCGGGTCGCTCACCGAACGCGCTGCCAGCAGGTTGCGCAAGGCATCCGGCGGTTCGCTGTCGGCGTCCGGGCGCTGTAGCACCAGGATGTGGCAATGCTGGAGCAACTCTTCCCAGCGGTGCCAAGTGGGCAGGCCGCAAAATGCGTCCCAGCCCAAAAGCAGAAAAACCTGGGTCTCGGCGGGCATTTCGGCGCGCATCAACTCCAGGGTATCAATGGTGTAGGACGGTTTATCCCGCTGCAATTCGCGGGCGTCCACCACCAGCGGCGGCACTCCGGCCACCGCGCACTCGACCATCGCCAGCCGATCCTGCGCCGACACTTGCGGCGTATTGCGATGCGGCGGGCGGGCGCTCGGCGTCAGGCGTAATTCGTCAAGCGCCAGCGCTTCTGCGACTTCCAGGCCGCCACGCAAATGACCGATGTGCACCGGATCGAACGTTCCGCCCAGTACGCCGATGCGACGGGGCCGGGGCTCGCTGCCGGTACGCGGCGCTGTCAGGTCGAGGTCGGTCAAGTCAGACCGTCGCCTGGCCGCGCAACTGGCCATCACCAACGACGATGTACTTCTCGCAGGTCAGTCCTTCGAGGCCCACCGGGCCACGGGCGTGCAGCTTATCAGTAGAAATGCCGATCTCGGCACCCAATCCGTATTCAAATCCATCGGCAAAGCAGGTCGGGGTGTTGATCATCACCGACGCCGAGTCGACTTCCGCCACAAAACGGCGGGTGTCGGCGAGGTTTTCGCTGACGATCGAGTCGGTATGGTGCGAGCCGTAATGGTTGATGTGTTCGATGGCTTGATCCAGACCGTCGACCACGCGGATCGACAGGATCGGCGCCAGATATTCGGTGTTCCAGTCGTCTTCGCTGGCCGCCACGGCCTCGATGATCGTTCGGGTGCGCTCGCAACCGCGCAGTTCAACGCCTTTTTCGCGGAACTGGGCAGCCATCGACGGCAGGAAATCCTTGGCAACGGTTTGATCGACGAGCAAGGTCTCCATCGCACCGCAGATGCCATACCGATAGGTCTTGGCGTTGAAGGCGATGCGCTGTGCTTTCGCCAGGTCGGCGTGAGCGCTGACGTAAACGTGGCAAATACCGTCAAGATGCTTGATCACGGGCACCCGGGCATCGCGGCTGATGCGTTCGATCAGGCCACGGCCACCACGGGGCACGATGACATCGACGTACTCGGGCATGGTAATCAGGGAGCCGACTGCTGCACGGTCGGTGGTTTCGACCACTTGCACCACGGCGGCAGGCAACTCGGCCTCGGCCAGGCCGCGCTGGATGCACGCAGCGATGGCGCGATTGGAGTGAATCGCCTCGGAGCCGCCACGCAAAATGGTCGCATTACCCGACTTGAGGCAAAGGCTGGCGGCGTCGATGGTCACATTGGGACGCGACTCGTAGATGATCCCGATCACCCCCAGGGGCACACGCATCTTGCCGACCTGAATACCGGAAGGCCGAAAGCTCATGTCGCGAATGGCGCCCACAGGGTCGGGCAAGGCCGCGACCTGCCGCAGGCCGACGATCATCCCGTCGATACGCTCCGGCGTCAGGGCCAGGCGCTCCAGCAGCGCAGGCTCCAGACCATTGGCACGACCGGCCGCCAGATCCAGCTCATTGGCAGCGGCAAGCTCGACGCGCGCCGCGTCCAGCGCATTGGCAGCAGCCTGCAGGGCGCGGTTTTTCTGCGCGGTGCTGGCACGGCCGATGACCCGGGAAGCTTCGCGGGCGGCGCGACCCAATCGGGTCATGTAGTCAAGAACGGACTCAGTCATGGTCTGCTGGGGTCTTGGCAAAGAGGAAAGCGGCAGATTATAGCTGTCGCGTCTCGGGACTAACAGCGGTGACGGGCGGATGGTCGAAATGAGCCACGAATCGCCGACGTTCAGGCGTAATTAAGCCGCGCATTGTTATCATCACGGCTCAATCAGCCCTGACAAACGCTGTTCATCATGACTAACCTGACTGCCCCATCCGCCGCCGACCTCAAGCCCCACGGGCTCCCGGACGCTTTTTTCGACCGCGACGCGCAAGTGCTCGCGCAAGATCTGCTCGGCAAAGTCATCCGCCATCGCGTTGGCGACTTATGGCTGAGCGCGCGGATCATCGAAACCGAAGCGTATTACTGCGCGGAAAAAGGCAGTCATGCCTCCCTTGGCTATACGGAAAAGCGTAAGGCTTTGTTTCTGGATGGCGGCCACATCTATATGTATTACGCCCGTGGCGGCGATTCGCTGAACTTCAGCGCGCAGGGTCCGGGCAACGCCGTACTGATCAAATCCGCTTATCCGTGGGTCGATGACATCAGTGGTCCGGCGAGTCTGGCGCAGATGCTGTTGAACAATCCCGATGCTCAGGGGCGTGCCCGCCCTTCGCAGAAGCTCTGCGCCGGGCAGACCTTGCTGTGCAAGGCACTCGGGCTGAAAGTGCCGATGTGGGACGCCAAACGTTTCGATCACGAAGTACTTCTGGTAGAAGACACCGGGCCCGCACCTTTGCACATTATCCAGACCACCCGTTTGGGCATCCCCCACGGCCGCGACGAACACTTGATGTACCGCTTCGTCGACGCGACCTACGCGCAATGGTGCACGCGGAACCCGTTGCGCCGCGGTCAGGTCGAAGGCCGCGACTATTTTCTGCTGAATTGAATAATCGAGCCCCTGTAGGCGCGAGCTTGCTCGCGATGCTTTCCCGAGCGCCGCGTTGATCCAGACAGCACTCGCTATCGTTAGCGACCATCGCGAGCACGCTCGCTCCTACAGGGTTCGTTGGTGTATTAAAGCCTGCGTTCGCCCACTGCGGACGCTTATAAAAATTCGATGGAGTAGTGTTTATGGGCCCATGGCTCGATAGCGTGACCGGATGGCTCGCGGCAAACCCGCAGTGGCTGGCCGCGGCTGTATTCGTCGTGGCCTTCG